>JBAUXO010000126.1:0-3739 GCA_049584315.1 Candidatus Sulfotelmatobacter sp.
ACGAATGCAGCTTTTAACCTCCGCGAGGTTTTTGTTCGCCACAAGAATGTTGAGATCAAGATGTCTGAGGTCGTAGCTGTCGATCTCACTACGCGAAGCGTCAAAGGCAAGGGCGGCGATGTCTACCAGGGAGACTTTCTCGTACTCGCCGCTGGCACTGTGGCGAATTTCTTCGGGATTCCCGGCGCTGACCGGTACGCATTTCCAATGTATTCCCTCGAAGACGCGGAACATCTCCGCTCCCGCATTCTCGAACTCCTCGAGGGCGCCGATCTAAAGACCGGATCTGCGCGAGAGGAAGAGTTACAGTTCCTGGTCGTAGGGGCGGGTCCTACGGGGGTTGAAACCGCGGGCGCGATCGCAGACATCTTGCGGCGCACGCCCAAGAATCTTTATGCAGATGTTGATCTGAATAAGGCAGCAGTTACGCTGGTGGACATAGGCCCCAGGGTCCTTCGTCCGTTTATGCAAAAATCGCAGGAATATGCCGCACATATCCTTGAGGATCGTGCGGTAAGGTTACGTCTCGGCGTATCGGTCAAGGAAGTTACTGCTTCCGATGTCTTACTTTCTGATGGGTCGCGTGTACCGGCGAAGCTGGTCATCTGGGCGGGCGGGCTGAAAGCCTCCCCTTTATCCGGTTCTTTGGGAATTAAGCCAGGTCGTGGTGGTCGCGTCGATGTGCAGCCAGATCTCACGGTTGCAGGTTACCCCGGTGTGTATGCGCTGGGAGATTTTGCCAACACTAAGGGCGAAGACGGCAAGCCACTGCCCCAGCTGGCATCCGTGGCTCAGCAAGCCGGGCGACACTGTGCGGACAACATTGTTGCTGAAGTCTCTGGCATGGAGAAGAAACCCTTTGCCTATTTCGACAAAGGCATCATGGCAATGGTCGGCCGCAATGCGGCTGTAGCGGAGATCGGTGCTAACCACTATCCGATGATGGGAGTCTTCGCTTTCGCCGCCTGGCTGGGAATTCATTCAGTTTTGCTTACAACGGTACGCGCGCAGATGGACGCGTTTTTCGAGTGGGCATGGGATTACTTCGGAAACGTACACGTCGACCCGATTCTTGATCGACCGAGTGTGGACCGGGCGAGTGACAAATCGCCCTCAACCCAAACTACCCAGTTCTAGATTTCTTCGGAACTTCTCTAAACCGGGTAAATGCGACGCATGTGACAAAGCTGTCGGCAGCGACCGACTAACGAGTGCAAGACATAGTGGCGATAAGCACACAACCAAAGAACCGATATCAAGGCCCAATTGATTAACTTCCATTTTTGTCGCATTGCGTGAGTATTGCTTCGAATCGCATCTGTGCAACTTACAGTGCGGCGGGCCGCAATTAACCATATGAATTCGCTCGAGAGAGCAGGAGGAATCAAATGCCGACTTTCACTTGTTATACCGCTCCAGGAAAACTGACAGTGGACCATAAGGCGGAGATCGCGAACTGGTGCACCAACGTTTATCACGAGGAGTTTGGGATCGCACGCTATCTTATACAGGTCATATTCGAAGAGTTCGGACGCGGCGACCAGTACATCGCCGGTCAACCCGCGCCCGACGTAGTATGGATTCAATGCTATGTTCGAGCCGGGCGGGATGAGGAACTGAAATCCAGGCTCCTTCGCCGGGTGCAGGAAGGCGTTGCTCAGACCGCTAACATCCCTGAGGAGTCGGTCTGGTTCTATCTTACCGACATTCCTGCGATGAATATCATGGAGTGGGGACATATCATGCCGCGTCCGACGGCGGCAGAGACGCTCGAAATCGTGCCTGTGACCGACCCGGCAATAGTGCCCCATGACGACGAACGCTGGTTCGGGGAGCTGTCAGAGCCTTTCAAGTCGCGTCTGCGGTCCCTGGGGGCGGCGACTACTTCCACCGAATCGCACTAAACTACCGCCGGCTTTAAGCCGGTAGGTTGTCGCGGGCGCGTCACATCGAGTGCTGTTGAGACGCGCCTGTTGTCAACAAAGCTGCCGACTTTCAGGCAGCAGGTCTCGCTTCCTTCGTGGATTTCAAGATAGTTTCTTCGCCTGAAGGCGAGGGGTTTCAGCTATCCCCAATGTTCAACCCATGCCGCTCGCCATGGGACGGTCGTAAACAAACGGCCCGTGGTCATTCGTCGCAGCTCAGTGAATTGCACTCACCCAAGGAGATGTTATGCCGACATATGTCTGTTCAGTTCCCGCAAGTTCGCTTAACAAAGATCAAAAGAAAGCGATCGCCGATGCGATCTCTCGCAACCATAGTCAGGTGACCGGTGCACCGCCATTCTTCGTGCAGGTAGAATTTGAAGAAAAGCAGATAAATGATCGATTCCTCGGCGGAGAAATGACCGGTGGTCACGTCTGGATTCGGGGCGACATCAGAGCCGGAAGAACCAAAGAGCATCGGAAGACGCTGATGCGTCAGATCATGGAGGATGTGAGTCGAATTACCGGTGTCAGCAAAGGCTCGATTTGGGTTTACCTGTGCAATCTCGAACCCACCGACATGATCGAGTATGGGAATGTGCTTCCGGAGCCTGGATCGGAACAAGAATGGTTCGAAGCCTTACCTCAGGCACTCAAGGATTACCTCAAGAGCCTCGGAACGACTAAAGAAACTTTTACTCTGTAGCTACTCTTCGACAGGAGATCCACGAATACTTTCGACCGTTTGTAGATCTAGGAACTTGCTGAAGTAGGTACCTATTGGCGCCGAGGTACGGAGTTAGATTGTCTAACAGACATGCGTGGAGACGAGCAGGCGCTGAGCCGGAGGCAGCCGGTGCTGCCCATGCGGGTCGGACAACTGGAACGGCGCACCCACGACTACGAGAGTAATGGCGTCACCAGCCTGTTTGCCGCACTTGATATCGCCACCGGCGACGTCCTTGGCCAGTGTTATCGCCGCCATCGTTCGGTCGAGTTCCTAGTTTTCCTGAAGAAGATCGATGCGGCTGTTCCGGTCGATCTCGACATCCACCTTGTGCTGGACAACTGCGGGACGCACAAGACTGCATTGGTCCGCGGTTGGCTGCAGAAATGACCACGCTACCATTTGCACTTCACTCCCACGCATGCCTCATGGCTCAATCAGGTGGAACGCTGGTTCGCACTGCTCACACAGCGACAAATAAAGCGCGGTTCACACACCAGCGTTCAGGAATTGGAAGCAGCTATCCGGGAGTTCATTACCATCCAAAACCAACAGCCAAAGCCCTTCCGCTGGACCAAATCGGCAGACCAGATAGTGGCTTCCATCGCGCGCTTCGCCACTTCCATCCTCGCCGCTCACGCACCCGATACTCATGCAAGAAATCAATGACTCAGGTGACTGGTTCCTAAGCTGGGGCGAGGGTGCGATATTAATTTAACAGGGAGATATCTTATGAACAGAAGGCACTTTCTACAGAGAGCAACAATGGTGGGAACCGCGTTCATCGCACCTCAGCTCGCGAGTGCTGCTGATGACGCGAGCATACAATTCGCAATGCAAAGTCGCGTCGCCAGGCCGACGAACAAACTAGAGCAGGTCGTCGCATTTTACCGGGACGGCCTGTGAATGCCAATCATTTGTCATTTTGAACGTCACGCCGGATATTCGGGAGTTGTGCTCGGGATGCCAAATGAACGGTTCCACTTGGAATTCACCCATGCTGATACCGGTCCGCGGATAGCGCGTTGTGCTCTACGACGGCGGTCCATTCGGCAGCCGTGGCTGAATTGCTTGTGCGGTGTGTCCC
>JBAUXO010000127.1:0-5249 GCA_049584315.1 Candidatus Sulfotelmatobacter sp.
TAACGACCCGCAAGTCTCGGTTTTCGTTAAGGACTACGGCAGCAGCGGAATTTCCGTAGCCGGCGAGGTCGCCAAACCCGGAGTCTATTCCGCTCTTGGCCCGCACCGATTGTTTGATGTGCTGCAGGCCGCCGGCGGAACTACCGATAAAGCTGCCAATGAGGCCGTGATCAGCCACCGCGACCAAAAAGGCGCGACGACCGTTCACATCTCGAAAGATCCGGTCGAAATGGCCGCTAGCAATGTCGACCTGCAGCCGGGCGACACCGTTGTAGTTCCGAGGGCGGGTATCGTCTACGTATTAGGAGAGGTAACTCGGCCGGGTGGGTACGTGCTAAATTCCACCGGAGGAATCACGGTTTTGCAGGTCGTAGCTGTCGCCGGGGGACCCACACACATCGCCTCTGCCGGAAAAACAAGACTGCTTCGTCGTACTGAAAATGGGTTTCAAGAGCAACAGATAAATCTGACCAAACTGCTACGTGGCAAGGCTCACGATGTTTCCGTCCGGAACGAGGACATACTCTTCATTCCCAGTAGTACGATCAAGACCGCGCTGAATGCTAGTGCACTGGTTGGCATCGCCGCAAGTACCGCGATATACCGTATTCCCTGATATATACCGTGTTCTCTTCTAATTGTTTACGGTGCTTGGGTGTACGAACAGTCCGCGGTTGTGTTGGATAGTTAAGTTTACCGACCCGCCTGGTTTCACATCAAGCAGCACTACTCACTTTCGACGTTAATCTTGACAAGCCGTGCCTGAGAAGTGGCCGCAAGTCGCAGCCGAATTTCGACCGTCTCGCTTTTGTGGTTCAACTTCAAGACTGCCCGTGATCCAGGAGTGGATGTGATCGATTCTCAGAAGCCGACTGGTCGTTCTTCATCCGGTCAACCTCGGCGAAGCCGTTTTCTGAAATTAAGTCTCAGGTGGACCATCCATCTCCAATTTGTTGGACTTCAGAAGGGCTTGTTTCGTGCAGGCCCGCACCGAATCGGAAAGGGCCTCGGGTTGATAAAAGCGGTCATAGAAATCGACGTCCACCCGACAAACCTGGAACCCAATAACGGTCCGAAAGGGCGCCGTATACGCGGGGAACCTTCCGTAGCGGCGAAAAACATAATCGCAATACGCCATAGTTGCTTGCACTGCCGCTGCGCTCGGAGCCGGTATTTTGGCGGGACCAGAAACCGATTCACGCCAGGCACTCGGTTGCGTTCCACCTCGGTAGGGTCCATCTTCCCCGAACTTGGCTTGCACGAAGGCGCAGACCGCATTCTCCATTGATTTGTAGTAGGGCGGGCAAAATGGCTTCAACAGCATCTGGTTGTCCCGTTCCAATCCGACTGGATATTCCAACACAGGATCTTTTCCAAGCCACCGCGCCAGAGTAGCCAGAAGCGGCGGAGCACCGGCGTAGCGACTTGCCAGCATGGATTGCATGCGGAAGCCGGCTGCCTTAAACCAACTGTACTCGTGCCGCGCGAAATTCGGGAAGCCGCCCAATCCAAGCGCTTCGGTCATGAGCGCAAGGTTCTGCAGAACCATGCCCTGTTCGGTAGCCATCGATTCCAGCAGCGACGATTCCATCATTTGAATCGTCGCGGAGCGGAGGTCGCGCGGTTCGTCGTGCAGGTTTCCGCCCCGGCTGCGCGCAAAGCGACCAATCCCGGCGGGACTGAACCAGGCCCGCTCGTCGCGCAAAAACACTCCCATGTCTTCTCCGAACAACTCGAGGAGGGCGTTGATGGTAAGCGTGGTGGTTTCGATGATCGGCAGAAAGTAAGTCGTTCCGGGAGCATAGAGCGACCATCGGTTGATCGAGAAATTATGGCCGGGGTCCAATGGTGGCGCCGTTCGGTTTGCGGACAACTGGATGCGGGCGCGTCTATAGAGGTCAGTAAGTGCGCCTTTTTGCGCGAGGCTGACTAGTTCCAGGAACTCAGCGGGAGCAAAATCCTGGGGGCGCTTCAGCAGCCAGGTTCCGCTGTCGTTGGTCACCAGCACCGACACGGCGTTCACCGCGTCAGGGCTCGCAACCGTGCGGCCGAGCTTCCCAACCAGCATACTACCGCCTTCGCCGGCGCCATAAGAGAGATCTGCGAGGGCGTAGCCGGTAATGCCGCAGGCGGCGAATGCGAGAGCCGCCTCCTCATCCTCGGTGAGAGGAACCGGTGCGTGCGGGCTCTTGTATCGCAAGGGGCCAGCTGGAATAGTCATCCCTAAACCCAATCGCCGCGAACGGCGATTGAGCAGAACTTCAAACAGCGTCGCTTTGAGCGGATCGAGAAACATGTTCAGACAGTGCGTCCTGCGGCAGTGCCGCTCTTGCCCTGTTTCAGAAGCATGGCCGCGTCGGGGCGCACAGCGCTCAACGCTTCCGCGACTTGGACATCAATAGCCAGCAGCCGGACTCGCGTACGCGCACGGATGCAGCAGTCGAGTTTGGGGCGGGCGCCCTCGCCGAAATAGTCACCCGACTTCAGCGACTGGAGGATCTCCTCGCCGCTCCCGTCGTTCGCCACCACGTCGAGGTCTCCCGACTCGACAAGGTAGTGGAAACGCCGGGTCTCACCAGCGGTAACAATGATTTGGCCCGGCTCATACAGAACGTGCCAGACCGCTCCGCGCTCGTTCATTCTGGGATTCACGACATCGCGACCAAGAATCAAAGTCAACCACCAGTCGAACATCAGGCGCACCCGCCGCGTCCAACTGGGCACGAACATGGTGAGCACAATGAAACGCCAGCCGATCCATGCCAGGAACCCGCAAGCAGGAACGCCCTTCATGTGCGCAATCGCACAGCGGTGACCGAGGGTGCACGCTTCTCCGAGTCCATTGAAGGAATAGGGTTTGAACGGCTTGCCGGCGGTCGTGCGCAGGATATTCGCGCCAATGTTGGTGCCGGCCTTTTGCGCATAGTGCGCCAGAGGAGGGCAAGTGCCTCCGTCTGGGTGAGGAACGGCGGCGCAATCGCCCCCCGCCCAGATGTTGGTTGCGTCGGGCACGCGGCAGAACTGGTCTGTGACCAGCCGCCCCCGCATGTCGCGTTGGTAAGGAAACTGGTCGAGCAATGGAGACGATCTCATGCCAGTGCACGTGATGATGGTGCGCGTCGGTATGCGCTCGCCCGAGATGAGCACTACCCCTTCTGCTGTCGCTGCCTGCACACCCGTATTGAGGTGTACCTCAATCCCCAATTGCAGGACGCGTTTCTCGGCGTAGCGCACGAGGGACGGAAGACGTTTGCCCAGTTCCGGCAAGATGCGCGGCCCAGCTTCCACTAGCGCCACTCGGAACTCGTGGAACTTCAACTCCGGATATCTGGTTCGCGAAAGAAAGCGGAAATAGTCCACCAGGTCGCAGGCGACTTCGACTCCCGCGTAGTTTCCGCCGGCGACAACAAAAGTGAGCAACCCCTTGCGCTCATCCGGGTTCGTCTCAATGGATGCCATCTCAAGAACGCTGACCAGATGGTTGCGCAGCCGGTAGCAATCGGCGAAAGTCTTCAGAGGGAAGGTGTGGTCTGCGATCCCAGCGTAGCGGGAGAAGTCCTCGATGGAACCGACGCCGACCACCAAGTGGTCATACGGCAGGGTGCGGGTCCGGCCGTCGAGCGAACTCCGTGTCACCACCTGCTGATTGCTAACGTCCACCGACTCAATTTCGGCGTTATGGAGATGAGCTGGCACAATCATTTCCCGCACAGACGAATTGATCTGCTGCGGTTGTATCTTGCACGTCAGCATTTCCGCGATCAGTCCGTGGACAGTGGAATAGTTATCACGGCTGACCACGGTCAGCTTGACCTCGCCACTTCGTACCGCTGGACGCAACGCGCGAGCCAGGTAGATGGCTACCCAACCGCCGCCCAGGCACACTATGCGCACAGGATCTTTCATCGATTCCCTCCGTCAGAAGTGCGCTCGTTCGCGGATTGAGATTCCGCATGACTTATCTGCGAGTCGGATTGATCTGCGCGCACAGCGATCCGGCGCGGGATCGCGAACTCTCCGGCACGCCCCTTCAGACCGCGCTCGCTCAACAGATGCCGGAACGCTTTCGGCCCGGCGACTTTTGCCAGGGCCTGCACGCGGGTACTGAACCTGCGGGCGGTTTCTATCACCCAAGTCGCCGGACGAACCGCAGGCAACAGCCACTTCCAAAGGGTCTTTGGAAACCCGAGGGCCGCGGCCTGCTCCTCCCCAATCAGAGTGCGCGACAGCCCGTAACAAAGGTTCACGCTGCATAAGCGCCCGGCTTTGAAGTTGCGCACATACATGAATGACGTCTGCATCAGGGCGTCCACCAATGCTCGTGAATCGTTATCCGGCTGCGGTTCGAAGGCAAACATCAGATCTAGCAGTCGATGACCCTCAAATTCGTCGGCAATCAACAGTTCATGATCGACGCCCAGCAAGTATCCGGCGTAACGCCACAAGTGGACGAGCGCTTCCCTTTCCACGCGGTCGAAGTGGTAGCCGAATCGGGTTAAACCGTCGAGTACGCCAACCGAAAACATGACGTTGGTACCAGCCGTGTGGCACTGGTTGATAGGTGCGCCCCATACTTCCGAGCGCCATTGACCGGAGTCGAGAAGCAATCTCCTCACTTGCGCATGGATGAGGCGCACGCGTACCGTCATGGCAAACCCTTCGGAAAATCGGCCCAGGCCGTCGGGCTGACATACGGCAAATACGTACCGGGTGGTATCTTTCAGGCGTTGCGAAGCGCG
The DNA here is from genome assembly GCA_049584315.1 of Candidatus Sulfotelmatobacter sp. GTDB lineage: Bacteria > Acidobacteriota > Terriglobia > Terriglobales > Acidobacteriaceae > Sulfotelmatobacter. The sequence goes on from JBAUXO010000127.1 coordinate 4,740, forward strand.
ATGCATCAGTTGACCCGACAACGCGAGCGGCTTGTTGCCCGCGGGCCAACTGTAGATGATCGGCAAAGCAAGCATCGCAAGCACTGCAAAGCCCATCCGGCAGCGAAGAAATGTTGCCCCGCCCAGATTGCACCGGTCGCGATCTACCCAGAAGGGAACGTTTTCCAACTGGTGAAACAGTGCTCGCAACGGCTCTGGTGCGTGAGGAACTGCGTCCAGCCCCTTCGCCAGCGCCAGATCCAGCAGCGCACGCCATTCGCTTTCGGGTAGGCCGGCGAATTCATCCATCACGGCCTCAGCGAGCGGATCGGTGGTCCAGAGGAATTCCACATACTTCCGCGGCCGTGAGCCGCGGAGCACGTCGGCGGTATTGAGGCCGGAATATCCCGACGGGACGTGGTGCTTTGTTTCCGTCATAAGTTGCGGCCGTGCGAGGCAAGACCAGGATCTCAGCCGCAGCATAAACCCCTTGTTGCCTTGGCCCGTGTTACGGGCGTAATGTCCCTCGAA
>JBAUXO010000128.1:0-83593 GCA_049584315.1 Candidatus Sulfotelmatobacter sp.
AACGCCTTTATGCGCGCAGAGGACCGCTTCGACCGGCGCGAAGATCAAGGTCGCGATCGAGATATAACCCGCACCGAGCTGGCAAGCATGGATCGATTCCTGGACAGCCATCCAGAGATCGCAGAACAATTGCGCAAGGATCCGTCGTTGGTAGACGACAAGCCGTTCGAGAAGAGCCATCCAGCCTTGGAGCAATTCCTGGCTGATCATCCGGGAGTTCGCGAAGAGTATAAGGAAAATCCGAACGCATTCATGCGACAGGAAGACCGCTTCGACCGGCGCGAAGACCAGAGTCGTAACCGGGACGTGACGGCCGGCGAACTCTCCAGCTTCAACGAGTTCTTGGAAGACCACAACAATATCGCCAAGGAACTCTCCAAGAATCCTTCTCTAGCTAATAACCAGGAGTACCTGGAGGATCATCCCGAGCTGACCGACTACCTGAAAGCGCATCCTCAGGTACACGAAGAACTGAGCGAGAATCCGCAGGCTTTCATACAGTCGGCTCAGCAGGCCAATCCTCACAGCACGGTAAAAGTGGCTGGCGAATCCAAGGCCAAGTAGAGAATCGTGAGAAGGGCCGCGTGCGCGGCCCTTACGCGGTCCCGTGATTCCATCTTGCCTGCGGGCGAGGAACGGAAAAACGGAAAGTTGACGATGGTCTAACGGAGGCTTAGAGGTTTATATGAATCGCAATGTACCGCTGATCGCCATGCTCTCTCTCCTTCTTGTGATTCCCGGGTTGGCGGGAGAAAAAAAGAAACATGCCAATCGCGCCATGATTGAAAGGATGGAAGCGGTGCCCTGTGGAGCGAAGGAGCGCGGCCTGACCGGCCTGGGCAGCGTCTGGGCCTCAGTCGGAGTAACACATGTGAACTCCGACGAAAAACTCTGCCCGCAATATCTGCTTCGCACGGATGACATGGAATACCACGTGCGTCCGCTCGATCACAAGCATCCCGTTTTGCTCCCAGTGGGGCAGGAAGGGGAGTTCAAACTCGACAAGGACAAGATCGAAATGCGCATTCCGGATGGAGATCGTAAGATGCGCCAGTATCAGGTGGTCGCGATGAAGCCGATCGACCATTCCGACACTTCGTCATCTGCAAACTACAGATTCAACAGCCCCGGCAAGGATTATGGCGACAAACCTATGGCGGACAAAAACTATGCTGAGCAGGGGACTCCTAAACCTCCGGACAATCGTCCGCAATGACCCGGAGCGCGGGATCGGATGGAGAGGAACGAAGCGCTAGGGTCGCCCTAACGATCGTTTTTCAGCCCGCCAACAGTTCGTACTGCTTCTCCGTCAGCGGAACGACGCTGAGTCGTCCCTGGCGCACAAGCGGAGAGTCGGCAAAGAGCTTGTTGGCCTTTACTTCCGCCAGAGTCACGGGCTTGGCGATAACTTTTCCCACCTTGATTTTCACCTGCGGATTCTTGGGATCGCTCGGATCCACCGATACCACCTTCGCGGTGCCAACCGCGATTTTCTCGTCTCCGGTGTGATAGATGACCAACTGCTCGCCGGGCTTCATGCCGCGCAGATTCTTGAGGGCGACAGGGTTATTTACTCCATCCCAGATGGTTGTGTCTTCGCGCTGGAGGTCGGCGAAGGAATACACGGTGGGTTCGGTTTTTAGGAGGTAGGGCATAGGCAGAATTTTACTCGCACTCAGACCAAGATTCACCTTCCGTCGTTTGGTGTTTCCTCTAGTCCTGCTCATCGTCTCCGATGGGTTGACCTGGGGGCACGGCTACATCGGGGGCTGGGGTAAACTTTTCCGGATTCCTCTCGAACCCGTTGATCCGTGCAATGGCCGCGGCACGCACGGCTCTCTCGGCGGGAGCTCCAGAGGGCGCAGCCGATATCCAGGAGCGCAAAACCCGTGTCTCGGCGCGAGCCAAGGCGCGCGCTTCTGACGAAGCGCTGTGGTTGGCGGCCAGGGCGAGCAAATGCTCTAGCGTAGACATTTCTATGGCGCGCTGAATCTGACCCTCCAGTCCCTCAACCCGGGGTGCCTTCCAAGTGGTTTGAAAAACCGCATCGATAAGCTGAGTGAGGCTGGGATTCGCTGCGTCTCGGGCATGATATTCCACCAGGCGCGAGGCGCGCTGCGGATCAAACAGCAGCTTGAGGGTAAGGTCTGCCGCTGCTTCTGCCGCCCCGCCGGGATCGAATACGAGGCCGGTGTGTCCGGCAAACGATTCGCGGGTCGCGGGATAAGCCGGGGCGCGAGGTGGCAAAATCCGCAGGAGAGATTCAGGAAGTGTCAATGTCTCCGGCGTGAGAGTTTTGAGGACCGCGGCAACAGCCCTCTGTTGAGCCGCCGGATCGATGATCGCGGTAATGATCTGGCCATCGTCACGAAGAGCGTAACGGTAGTCCAAGCCCCCGATCTCCTTGGCAGCGGCCTCGGTTTGATAACGATGCAGCAGAAAAAGGGGAACCAGGGTGTCTTCCAGTTGCGACATAGGAGTATCGGACGGAATCGCGTTCTCACCAAAACGCTTCAGCACTGCGCCGCGAATTGTGAGAATGCGATCGAGTTCGGTAGCCGGGTCCGGGCCGTTGTCCCAGAGATGCGCGTGAGGATGAGCGCTGCCCAGCGGGCGCGAATCCTGATCGGTGATGAAATAAAGCCCGCTGGTTTGAGCCCGCTTCAGAATGTCATCGAGCGCCGCATGCTCATCGCTACCCGCCTTGAATTGCGTGTAGCCGTATTCGATCGCCACCTTGTCCCACGCGCCAATTCCGCTGGTATAGGCGTGCGAAAGGTCGGCGCGGCCGGCCGAGTCAAGCGTGATCCAAGGGTGCGGGTAGTCCATGACGGACGTGCCGGGAGCGATCGAACTGGCAGCAAAGTTGTGTGCCAGTCCTAAGGTGTGGCCGACTTCATGGGCTGCGAGTTGACGAAGGCGGGCGAGTGCCATCTGCTGCATGTCCGGGGAGATGGGCTTGCCTTTTTCATACGGCGATAGCAAAGCTTCGGCGATCAGGTAATCCTGTCGGGCGCGCAGGGAGCCGAGAGTTACGCGACCTTGAATAATTTCGCCGGTACGGGGATCGGACACCGTGCTGCCGAACGACCATCCTCGAGTCGAGCGATGGACCCACTGGATGACGTTGTACCGCACATCCATGGGATCGGCGCCGGGTGGCAATACTTCCACGTGGAAGGCATTTTTGAAGCCGGCGGCTTCGAAGGCCTGGTTCCACCAGTTTGCACCCTCCAGCAGCGCGCTGCGAATGGGTTCCGGGGCTCCCGGGTCGACGTAGTAGATGATCGGCTTCAGGGCTTCACTGACATTGGCATTCGGATCTTTCTTTTGCAGGCGATGCCGCTCAATCAGATGCACCTCCAACGGGGAACCGAGAGGCGCGGCATAGTCGCGATAGCTGGTATCGAAGAAACCAGAGCGAGGATCGAAGGCGCGGGGCTGATAACCTTCATCCGGCAACTGAATGAACGAATAATGTTCGCGCAGAGTAATCGAGTGAGCGTCCGGAGCGACAGTGGCTACGAAAGAGCCTTCGGCGGGGTGTCCGGTTGAGAAGGTGAGAATTGATTCAAAGTCGGTGTTGAGCGGGAAGTTCTTGGTGTTTTCCAGAGCAAACGCGCTGCGGTCCTTATCCAGCTTGTAGGAGCCCTGCTTAGTTGTTTCAAGCTGTTCGGCCGCGCCGAGAGCGTCACTTTCGAGGAAATCGGTTGCGTCGATCAGTACCGCACCGTCTTCGTCGGCTTCGACTTTGAATCCTGCGAGAACGGATTCGGCGAAGGACTGGCGCACGGCGAGGCGCTCCATGGAATTGGCGGAGGAGGAGCGGTATCGCAAATTGGGAGCGACCAACAGAACGCGTGGACCCACACGAGCGAAATGTACGATCCGCTCGACGCCCAGCAGACCGCGGTCGAGACCAACATCATTGGAGCCCAGGCCGTAGGGAAGCGAAACGATGAGGAGGAAGTCTTGATCGAATTTGCGGACGGTGATGTAAATGTGTCCGTTCTTGTCATCCCATGCGGTCGGAAATAAACCGTCGGCTGTTTTCAAGCCTTTGGTGCGGTCGCGGATGGTGGGAGCGGATTCGGGAGTTGTCACCGCCAGCAGAATGGTTGAGAGAAGAAAGCAGACTGCCACGCAGAACAGCGCGCGACGAATTGGCATGGTCGCCTCCAGGCAAGATCGGAGTACGACACTAACATTTCCTTTGTCTGCGCGGCCAGAGAAATTGCTCCGACTACCGGCCGCATCGGCAGAGAACGCTTGTGAGATGCCGGCTACTGCGGCTTCGCGTTAGGATCGGCGGGGGGCGATGATTTATCGTCCTTCTTGTCGTCTTTCTTTTCCTCGGGATGGCTTTCGTAGATCGAGTACTGGCCTTGGGGGCGCTTCAGCTTGATGACGAAATCCAGCTTGGCCTTGTCAACGTCGTAATCTTCGCCGAAGGTTTGAAATCCGGAAGCCAGGACCTGCACCCGCAGCTTTCCGTAAGGAATGCCGTCAAAGCTGGTCTTGCCGTCGATGTCAGTCTTTAGCTCGACGCCGCCCCGGCTTTGCTTTCCGCCCGCGCTTACGGGATGCATGATCACGGCGGCGTTGCGTACCGGCCTGCCGTTATCATCCTTGATCACCAGAAAGTTGAGAACGGCCGTGGGATCTTCAGTCTTATCGCGCTGTGCGACGACCCCGCTGACAAGGGCGAGAAGCAAGAGCAGGCAGGCAGAAACGCGACGTGTTATTTTCCCTCTTGCTTCACCAATCAGCGACGTCTTCATAACTGCATATTCTAGCGACTGGAGCAGGTATGGGGAAGGGCCGCAGGTTAGAAACCGGAACCGTGCTGTCTTAAGGCTTCATTGTGGAGCGGACTTTGCGCTCGAGGTTTACGGGCTGAGATCCCAGCTGGACCAAGTCGCTCGCGACACGCGCGGTGTTATGGCGGGCGACCCCCGCCTCTTCCAGGTAGTCTCCTAAAACCGGGATCACGCCCAGCGATTCGATGGCCTCGAGGTCGGCGACAATCTGGCACGCGCCTTCGAGGGCGTACTTGGCCCTGAGTTCATTGGAGACGGGCGTGCGGTTGATCAGAGCAAAGTCAAAGATCTGTTGGCCCGCGTGGCGGTTGAGAGCTCGGATGTGATCAGCGGCGGTGAGGCCCAGGCTCTCATTGGCCTGCGTCATCAGATTGCAAATGTAGACCTTGGTTGCGGGGGAACTGACGATGGCATCGGCAATGCCATGCACCAGCAGGTTCGGGATGAGGCTGGTAAACAAGGAGCCCGGGCCGATGCTGATGATATCGGCGGTGGCGATGGCGTCGAGCGTCTGCGGCATTGGATCCACATTTTCCGGATCCAGCGAGAGTTCCTTGATGCGAACTTTACTGGCGGTGATCTTGGTCTCGCCGCGCACGCGGGAGCCATCTTCCATGATGGCCTCGAGCTCGATATTGGAGGTTGTGGCGGGATAGATATGACCGCGCGTCAACAGGATTTCGGAGGACAGGCGAACCGCTTCGGAGAAGTCGTGAGTAATCGAAGTCAGCGCGGCCAGAAACAGATTCCCGAAGCTGTGACCTTCCAGGCCGGAGCCTCGGTTGAATCGATGCTGGAAAAGTTGAGAGAGCAGAGCTTCGTCTTGACTGAGGGCGACGATGCAATTGCGAATGTCGCCCGGAGGAAGCATGTTGAGTTCTTTGCGCAGGCGTCCGCTGGATCCGCCGTCGTCGCTCACCGTCACGACGGCACAGAGGTCGCGAATAATCGGCGTATCCGGCCGCGCGGCGGACATCTCGGCGGAAGTAAGAACAGAGCGCTTGAGACCCTTGAGCAGCGTCGAGAGTCCGGTGCCGCCACCGATGGCGACCACGCGGAGACCGCGCTCGCGCGTAGATTTCTCCAAGGACAGAAGCTCTGAGATTTTGCTTTCCATCGAGCCAGTCTCGAGTGTCAGCCCGACTAAAACGATTCGTCTTCCCGGAAAGAGCCTTCCGGAGAAGCCAGGTCGGCAGCGGGATCCGGATACAAGAGTTCGGTGAAACGAGGATCTTCGGCCAGGTTGTGGAAATCGGCATCGTTGCGCGCCTGGAAGCGCAGGCTGGCGTTCAACTGAAGAGCTTCGTCCAAATGCTTGAGCGAGTCCTCCACATGGCCGGTAAGGCAATCGAGTGCGGCTAAGCCATAGACGACGAAATCGGTCTTGGGCGCCTGCTTGACCAGCTTTTCGATGTGCTCGCGCGCGGTGACATAATCTCCCACGTTCATGAGAGAGACCGTGTAGTCGAAGTGCTCTTCGACGGTCTTGAACTGCGTGGTGGCCGAGCGTTCGAGATTTTGGTTGCAAATGCTCAAGTGGATCGCCGCCCGGTCGCACAGCTCCTTGCTGCCGCTCGCGAGCACCTTTTCAAACAGTGGCTTCGCCTTTTCGAACTTATGTTCCTGTAGGGCGCGCAGTCCAGCTTCGTAGCCTTGCAGAGCTTGGGAAGTGCGCGGATCGTCCGCCATAGAAGATTTCTTTGGATTAGCCTTTTGCGCCATGTGAAGAATTTTTCCTGTGCTGGTCGTAATAGGTACTCCTTAGCATGAACCTCGAAGAACAGATTCTCAAGTATCACTCAAAGTTCGGGTTTAGGGCAATCGGCAGGGAAGCGAGCACCGAGTGCCGAGCCGCGCAGCAGACCGCTAGAAATCCTACGCTGCGGGAGTCGGGGGCTGATTCCGTACTCCCGACCCCCGGGTACACGGAGTCGATGCCAGCCACTAGTTCATGGTCGCGGCTGTCTCCAGATCGATCTGCTTCCACTCGCCCTTAATGATACCTGCGCGAATCTGAGTTGCGGTCTTGCCGGCCTGGTGTTGCTGGTAAGAATAGTAGAGCTCCTTCAAGCAAGTGGCACATCGGGCGCCGTGCGTGCTTTCAAAGCAGCTATGCAGGCTGTTATGGCCAATCCGGTCGCAGAAGCAATAGCAGGGTTGCTGGTGGAGGACAGTCGGTATCTTCACTGCCAGATCGTAGGCGTGAGTCTGGTACGGATACTGCGCATCAGCTCCCCAAAGTTGATCTTTAGTAAGGATGGCCGGAAGTTTGGTTCCTTTTGGCGGTGGACCGGCGTTGTAGGCCGGAATCCCTGTGCCTTCCTCTCCTTGAGGAGCGGCCCAAAGAGAAGTCATCGTCAAAGTAACGAATAACAGCGCGGCGAGGGTAAGCGCACGGTGCACAAACTTTCGCTGAAGCAAGCGGGTCGCTGACATACTGTCTCCTAAGCCTTCTCATTTTAACCTGCTTTTCGAAAGGCCGCGAGAGGCGCCGCAAACGGGACCGAGGTGCAAGGTGTAAGCTGGAAAACAACCAAGCGGGTCTGATCTGTATACAATTAAGAGGATTCGCATGTCAGAGGCACCGATCCCAGGAAACTCGACGATAACCGCCCAGCCGCTGCCGCAGGCAAGGACGGAGGCGGGGGCACGCCTGCGCCCCGGCCTGGGAGTCTGGCTGCGGGATCTCATCCTGTCACTGGCCATCTCGGCCTTCATCATCGTGTTTATCTACCAGCCAGTGAAAGTCGAAGGCACGAGTATGATGCCGTCGCTCGAGGACCAGGAGCGAATCTTCGTCAACAAGTTCGTATACCGGTTGGAACCGATCTCGCGCGGAGACATTGTGGTGTTTCGCTATCCCCGTGATCCTTCGAAAAGCTATATCAAGCGCGTGATTGGGGTCGCCGGAGATCGCATCCGCATTGACGGCGGCCAAGTCTATGTGAACGGCGAGGCGCTGGATGAGGACTACGTGCCGCCTGCCTATGCCGATTCACGATCATATCCCGAGACCGTCGTGCCGCCGGACTGCTATCTCGTGCTCGGAGATCACCGCTCGATGTCGAACGACAGCCGCGATTTTGGTCCCGTGAATCAGAGCTATATCTACGGCAAGGCCGTATTTGGCTACTGGCCTATGGATAAGTTGGGAAGGGTGCGGTAACCGGACATGCATAGAGTTGCTCCCCGACCTCTTGGGAAAGGGCGCTGTTTCGCGACTCGCCGCCAGGTGCCTCGTCTTTTTCCGCTAACTTCCTGCTCGTCGTGAGGGTCATACTCGCGGAACGGTTTTTGCCTGCGCCTCTGGAGCTTTACCAATGAAACCCCTAGCCTTCGTCTCGCCCTACAGCTGGCTGTTCTGGGCTGTTTTACTGCTCGCCTACTTGCCCGAGTTCCGGCTGATTGCCCGCTCGAGTCCGGCGCCGGCCGAGAAGACGGATCGCGGCTCGATGGCCTTCATCCTGCTGGCCGGATGGATCGGGATGCTGGGAGCTTTTACGGTCGCCGGAATTCAGGCCTTCGTGATCACGAGCGGTCAGAAGATCTGGTTTGTGGCTGGCCTGGTGACGGTGCTGGCCGGCAGCTTGCTGCGGCGTTATTGCTGGCGGATGCTGGGGAAACACTTCACCGGCGACGTTAAGGCGGCGGCGGATCAACCTCTGGTGGAACAGGGATTGTACCGTTGGGTAAGGCATCCTTCCTACACCGGGGGGATGCTGATGTACGTGGGTACCGGCCTGGCGCTGACCAACTGGCTGAGCGCGCTGATTATCGCATTGGCCGGAGGTGCGGCCTACCTGTACCGGGTGCGAGTGGAAGAGCACGCACTGCAGGCGAATCTGGGCGGCCGCTATCAGGAGTACATGCGGAGGACAAAGCGCTTCGTTCCCTTCATTTTCTGACAGGGCCATCTTTCAGCCGTGAGATTTCCACACTGGCACTGAGTTCCGCGCTTGGCCATGCGGAGAATCCCTGATAAGATTCCTCAAATCCATACATTGGAGCGAGAATGCAGGCTATCCTTGCGCTGGAAGACGGGCGAGTCTTCCGAGGCAAAGGCTACGGCGCCAAAGGCGAATGTTACGGCGAAGTCGTTTTTAATACTTCCATCACCGGCTACCAAGAAATTTTCACCGACCCTTCCTACTCAGGGCAGATCGTTGTCCTGACCAATCCCCAGATCGGCAATTACGGCACCAACCAGGAAGACAACGAAGCCACGCGTCCCTGGATCGAAGGGCTGATCGTGCGTGAGTTTTCGAAGGTGAGCTCGAACTGGCGATCATCGCAGGTGACCGAGGAATACCTCGAACAATTCAAGGTACCCGTGCTTTCCGATATCGACACGCGCTGCCTGGTGCGGCATCTGCGCGACCACGGGGTGATGCGTGGAGTGATCTCGACGCTTGAGACGGATACCGACAAGCTTGTCGCCAAGGCCCGTTCGATTCCCAAAATGGACGGCACGGATCTTGCGAAAGCAGTGAGCACGAAGCGTTCGTACGTGTGGGAAGTGGGCGAACGTTCGCACGAGCCGGTAGCCCAGGTTGGAGTGAAGGATGAACCTCCTCGCTTTCACGTGGTGGCTTATGACTTCGGGATTAAGCAAAACATTTTACGGAAGTTACGGGGGGAGGGCTGCCGGGTGACAGTGGTCCCGGCGCAAACTCTGGCGGAAGATGTGATGGCGCTGAAACCTGACGGAGTGTTCCTGTCGAATGGTCCGGGCGATCCCGAGCCGTGTACCTATGCGGTGGATTCGATTCGGCGGTTGATGGGACGGCAGCCGATTTTCGGGATTTGCCTGGGGCATCAGCTCACCGGCATTGCGCTTGGTGGCAAGACCTTCAAATTGAAGTTCGGACATCACGGTGGCAACCATCCGGTGAAGCAGTTGGCTACTGGCAAGATCGAGATCACGGCGCACAACCATAATTTTGCTGTCGATCCCGATTCGTTGCCGACCAGCGAAGTGGAACTCACGCACATCGACTTGAACGATCAGACGCTGGAAGGTTTGCGACATCGCAATCTGCCGCTGTTCAGCGTGCAGTATCACCCGGAGGCCGCGCCCGGGCCCCACGATTCACATTATCTGTTCAAGGATTTCGTGACGATGATGGAGGAGTGGAAAGGATAAGTCTACTGCCTATCCGCTCGTGATAAATGTCGATCGCTACGACCGGATGGCCAGCTGGTTCGATGTGGAGGTGACCGACACAGTCGCGCCCACGAAAGATATCGTGGTCGACGTATCGCCGATTCGCCCCGACTGCTCGGGTGGCCACGAATTCATTGAGAGCAAGAAATCGTAAATGCCCAAACGCACTGATATCTCGAAAATACTGATTCTCGGTTCCGGACCCATCGTCATTGGACAGTCAGCGGAGTTTGATTATTCCGGCACCCAGGCCTGCAAGGCTCTTAAATCTGAGGGCTATGAAGTGGTGTTGGCCAACTCCAATCCGGCGACCATCATGACCGACCCGGAGATCGCTGACCGCACCTTTATCGAACCGCTCACGCTGGAGTACCTGGAAGAGATCATTCGCCTGGAGCGGGAACTCTCGCCGAGCGCTGGCTTTGCCGTATTGCCGACCGTGGGTGGACAGACCGCGCTCAACCTGGCGATTGAACTTTCCGACGGCGGCGTTCTGGAAAAATACAACGTGATCCTGATAGGGGCGAACGTCGAGGCCATCAAAAAGGCCGAAGACCGCCTCTTCTTCAAGGACGCGATGCAGAGGATCGGGCTCGACGTCCCTAAATCGGCACTGGTGAACAGTACAAAGGACGGTCTGGAATTCGCCGGCAAGATCGGCTTTCCCGTAATCATACGGCCGTCGTTCACGCTCGGTGGCACGGGCGGCGGCATCGCCTTTAATCGCGAAGAACTGGTCGAAGTGCTGACCCGCGGTCTCGATATGTCTCCGGTGCGTGAAGCGTTGATTGAAGAGTCGGTGCTGGGATGGAAAGAGTTCGAACTAGAGGTGATGCGCGACACCAAGGACAACGTCATCATCGTTTGCTCCATCGAGAACTTCGATCCCATGGGAGTGCACACGGGCGATTCGATCACCGTAGCCCCGGCCCAGACGCTGACGGACCGTGAATATCAGGCCATGCGCGATGCGTCGATTGCGGTGATCCGCGAGATCGGCGTGGATACGGGCGGATCGAACATCCAGTTCGGAGTGAATCCAGAAACCGGGCGCATGGTGGTGATCGAGATGAACCCGCGCGTCTCGCGCTCATCGGCGCTGGCCTCGAAGGCTACCGGGTTCCCGATTGCGAAGATTGCCGCGAAACTTGCCGTCGGCTATACGCTGGACGAGATTCCCAACGACATCACGCGCAAGACTCCGGCATGTTTCGAGCCGACGCTCGACTACGTGGTCGTGAAAATTCCCAAGTGGCAGTTCGAAAAATTCCCGGGAGCGGATGAGAACCTCGGCGTGCAGATGAAGTCGGTCGGCGAAGTGATGGCGATCGGCCGCACATTCAAAGAAGCGTTGATGAAAGGCGTGCGTTCGCTCGATACCGGAAAGCGCGTGGGCGGTGCAAAGATCGAGCCAAAGATTCTGACCCAGCGGCTGGTAACTCCGCATCCGGAGCGGCTGGCCTACGTGCAGTACGCGCTGCGGCAGGGGCACACGGTAAAGCAAATCGCAAAGATGACCTCGATGGATCCATGGTTTCTCTACCAGCTCAAAGAGATCAACGATATGCAGTTGGAGTTGGAGAAGCACCCCTTGGAGTCGATTCCTACTGAGGTGCTGCGCGAGGCTAAGCGCATGGGCTTCTCCGACGGACGGCTGGCGAACGTCTGGCGTCTGGAGGGCCAAGAGAAGGTCCGGCACCTGCGCAAGAAGCACGGAGTTCTACCCGTGTACAAGCGCGTCGACACATGCGCGGCGGAATTCGAGAGCTTCACACCTTATCTCTATTCAACTTACGAAGACGAAGACGAAGCCGCGCCTACGGATAAAAAGAAGATCATCATCCTCGGCAGTGGACCCAACCGAATCGGGCAGGGAATTGAATTCGACTACTGCTGCTGCCACGCGTCGTTCGCGCTGCACGAAGACGGTTACGAAACGATCATGATCAATTGCAATCCTGAAACCGTTTCGACCGACTACGATACCAGCGATCGCCTGTACTTTGAGCCGCTGACTTTTGAAGACGTGTGGGCGATTTATCAGCACGAGGCTTCGAAGGGAGCGCCGGTAGGCGTGATTGTGCAGTTCGGCGGACAGACACCCCTGAACCTGGCGTTGCCGCTAAAGGCCGCGGGCCTAAACATTATCGGTACCTCTCCAGAGTCGATCGATCTAGCCGAGGATCGCAAACACTTCAACAAGCTGCTGGAAGAATTGCAGATCCCGCAGGCCGCCGGAGTGATGGCCACTTCGCTGGAGGAAGCGATCGAGGGAGCCAAGCAGGTCGGCTATCCCGTCGTGGTGCGGCCTTCCTACGTGCTGGGCGGACGCGCCATGGTGATCGCCTACGACGAGGAATCGGTAATCCGGTATATGAAAGAGGCGGTCGAGTATTCGCACGATCGTCCCGTGCTGATCGATCACTTCCTCGAAGATGCAATCGAAGTGGATGTGGACGCGCTCTCCGATGGCGAAGATGTGGTGATTGGCGGAATCATGCAGCACATCGAGGAGGCCGGCATTCACTCCGGTGATTCTTCCTGTGTGCTGCCGGCGGTGGATATTCCGCTGCCCTTGATGGAGCGCATGCGCGACTACACCTTCAGGCTGGCGCGGGCGCTGAAAGTGATTGGACTGATGAATATTCAATTCGCCATCCCGCGAGGCAACGGCGCGGGCTCGGGCAATGGCGCCGAGGGCGGAAAAGTTTATGTTCTGGAGGTCAACCCGCGAGCTTCGCGCACCGTACCCTACGTTTCGAAGGCTACCGGAGTGCCGCTGGCAAAAATCGCAGCCCGGCTGATGACCGGGCGTAAACTCCGTGAGTTCCTGCCGAATAACATCGAACGCCGGGCCGATCTCGACACCGGACGCTGCTATTACGTGAAGTCTCCGGTTTTCCCGTGGAACAAATTTCCCGGCGTCGATACGGTGCTGGGGCCAGAGATGAAATCCACTGGCGAAGTGATGGGCGTGGGCGATAGCTTCGGCGAGGCTTTCGGCAAAGCCCAGTTGGCTGCGGGCCAGAAGTTGCCCACCCAAGGCACGGTTTTCCTGAGCGTCACCGAGCACGACAAGCGGTATGTCGCCGAAGTGGCGCGCAAGTTTGTCGACATGGGTTTTAAGCTGGTAGCCACTTCGGGGACGGGAGACGTGATCGAGGCCGCAGGCATGAGGGTTGAGCGTGTTTATAAAGTGAAAGAGGGACGCCCGAATGTGGTGGATTTCATCAAGGGCCAACGCATTCATCTCATCGTCAACACACCCACCGGCCTGGAGCCGTGGTTTGACGAGAAGGCAATTCGACGCGCCGCGGTGATGGCGCGCATTCCCACCATTACCACGCTATCCGCCGCACGGGCGGCTGCGGAAGGGATTGCGGCGCTGCAGCGAGGAGAAGTGAACATACGGGCGCTGCAACAGTTGCACGCCGAACGGACGGCGGTTAAGCGGTAGGCCGTTAAGCGGTAGTAAGATAGGCAGGGTCTGTCTGTAAATAGATGTGTTTCATACCGCACGTCCGCGCCTGTGTGCTGCTAGCGGCTGTTGGTCTTTGCTCCACGTCTTACCGACAGAGCACACACACGTTGTACCTTATCCCGACAGAGCGGGTCACCCGTTCCGCGTTCTGCTCCCCTTCCCGGCCTACAGCAGCAGAGTTTAGCTGGGCGAGGCCAGCAGAGCGATCTATGGGACGGAATGGCTGGTTGGACTGCTTGCCACGTGCGCCGGCAAAAATCTTGCCCGGGCGGGAATGGTTCGAACAAGTCCGCCGCCCGAAGGGTTGCCAGACTTGCGCAATCGTCTACCATGAGGATACTCCGATCAACCTCGGTACCAAAGGATAGCTCATGCTCCTACACGGTATTTTCCCTCCCATTACTACACCGTTTTATCCCGACGGCAACGTCTACTTCAAGAAGCTCGAAAGCAATGTTGAGCGCTATTCACGCACGCCTTGCGCCGGCATCGTCGCGCTGGGCTCGACGGGCGAAGCGATTCTGCTTTCCGACCAGGAGCGCCGGGATGTGCTGAAGTCCGCGCGGGAGGCGGCTGCGGCCAACAAGGTGCTGATTGCCGGGACAGGGATTGAGTCGGCGAGCGAGACATTGCGGCTTACCGAATACGCCGCCGAACTCGGATACGACGTCGCCATGGTCCGTACGCCGCATTACTACAAGAAGCAGATGCGGCCAGCAAATATTCTGGCGTTTTACCGAACCGTCGCCGATCGCTCGCCGATTCCGGTGATCATTTACAACTTTCCGCAAGCTACCGGTTATGACATTCCGGCCGAACTGGTGATTGAGCTGGCCGATCATCCTAATATGATTGGCATCAAGGAATCGGGCGGCGAGGTGGAGAAAGTTCGCAAGATGGTAGCAGGCACGCGTCACATCCAGCGTGGCGCCACGGTGACCGAGACTTTCGAAGCAGTCACTCCTCGCATGCTGGCGGCTGCGAGTGCCGGCTCGGGTGCGGAGGGGGGCGAGTTGGTTTCGATTGTCGCTTTGTCGGGTCCGGGATCAGGGCCCTCGACGAAGCCGGCGGCGGCAGTAACGATCGCCGGCAAAATGAAAACCCGACAGAAAGAAGTGGGATTTCAGGTCATGGTAGGGGCGGCGGACAAACTTCACGCTTCCCTCGAAGTTGGAGCGGTGGGAGCCATTC
This sequence comes from Candidatus Sulfotelmatobacter sp., assembly GCA_049584315.1. Classification (GTDB taxonomy): domain Bacteria; phylum Acidobacteriota; class Terriglobia; order Terriglobales; family Acidobacteriaceae; genus Sulfotelmatobacter. The sequence continues at coordinate 14,657 of JBAUXO010000128.1, forward strand.
TGGCCTTTGCCTGCATTGCGCCGACGGCTTGCTATGAAATCTACGCCGCATGGAAAGAGGGGGACGCCGAGTTGGCGCAATTGAAGCAGGAGCGCATCACTCCGGCCTCGCAATATGTCATTGGCGAGCTGGGAATCTCCGGCGTAAAGCATGCCATGGACGTCAACGGGTACTTTGGCGGCCCAGTTCGACTGCCCTTGCTCCCGCTGACGGGCGATGCGAAAGACGAAATTGCGCGACGGTTGGCCGAGGTAAGGAACTGATTCCAGGTCAACCCTCTGAAACTGCCAAATTTCACCGCGGTATCGGTGACCATTCGCTTGCGATCAGGGTCACATTTCCGTATACTATATTCGAACGAACGTTCGAATGGGTTCCCTTTGGGTAAGGAATGGCTAGTCCGTCGACCGCAACCCGAGTCTCTATCAAGCGACAGAGCGCAGCACCCGCGGTGGCTACGCGATTCGACCGTCGGCTGTCGGAGATTCTCACGCACGCTACCAACGTCTTCTGCGAAAAGGGCTACCAGGGAGCCTCCATGCGCGACCTTTCGCGGGCCAGCGGAATGTCGCTGGCCGGGCTTTATTACTACTTCGAATCCAAAGAGCGGTTGCTCTTTCTTATCCAGAAGCATACCTTCAGCACAATCGTGCAGCATTTGAAGGGACGGTTGGAGCGAGTCAGCGATCCCGAGCAGCAAATCCGGATTTTTATTCTGAATCACCTGGAATATTTTCTGGCCAACCCGGCGGCAATGAAGGTGCTCTCACATGAGGCGGAGGCGCTAAACAACGGCTTCGCTTCGGAAGTGGCTGCCATCAAGCGCGAATATTACCGCATCTGCGTGGGTCTTCTGGACGAACTGAAGCGGGAGCGGTCTCTGCAGTTCTCCACGCGCATCGCGGTGCTCAGCCTGTTTGGCATGATGAATTGGATTTATACGTGGCATAACCCGCGAGTTGATGCTGACGCCGCGGACATTTCGCTTGCCATGGGCGATATTTTTCTGCGCGGGGTAATGATGCCTGCGAAGGTTCGCAAAGAGAGAGGCGGCCAGGTTGAACGGAAAACAGAATTCGCTAACTAACCATTGATCAACCGTAAGACACAAAATTTAGAGGAGCGACAAACATGGCGACGACAATGCAGCCGACGACCGGCGAAACCACCAAGCAGCTGGTCAACTACCGCACCGATGGCGGCGTAGCGGTGATCGAGATGTGCGATCCGCCGGCCAATACTTATACCTACGAGATGAACCAGCAGCTGGATGCGGCCATTCTGCGGGCGCGCATGGACAACGATGTGTATGTCATCGTACTCACCGGCGCGGGCGACAAATTTTTCTCAGCCGGGGCGAATATCAAAATGCTTTCGAGCGTCGATCCGACTTTCAAATATTACTTTTGTCTCCACGCCAACGAAATGCTGCTTCGCTTGGAGCACACGCCGAAGCTGGTGATCGCGGCGATCAACGGCCACTGCGTGGGCGGCGGGCTGGAAATCGCCATGGCCGCCGACATCCGCATCGCACGCAAGGAGGCGGGAAAGATTGGTCTGCCGGAGGTGAACTTGGGGGTGCTTCCGGGCACCGGCGGCACGCAGCGGCTTTCACGGCTGGTCGGCAAAAGCAAGGCGATTGAGCTGATGGTCACGGGCAACACGTTCTCCTTTGAAGAGGCGCAGGAACTCGGCATCATCAACGACATCTACGAGCGGGATGGCTTCCTGGATAACCTGATGGAGTATGCCAAGCAGTTCTGTCCGCCGAACAAAGCGGCCAAGGCGGTAGGACGCATCAAGCGGGCAGTGCAGACTGGTTGGGAGATTCCCCTGGAGTCGGCGCTGGCGGTTGAGCGCGAGAACCAGCAGATTCTCTTTCAGAGCGAAGATGCCAAGGAAGGTTTGGCTGCATACGTCGAGAAGCGTCCGGCGGTGTTCAAAGCGAAATAGTCGAAAGATTTCAATCTCGAGGTTGCGATGCCAGGAAAAGTAGCAAAAATCGGAACGTTTAGCGACTGGATCGGGATGTTCAACGATTGGCGCAAGGATATCGGCGTCAACACGAACGATATCGAGGCCTTCCATTTCGACACACTTTACGGCGCGATCGATACGGAAGAAATCGAGTTCGGTTCCTACCAGGGACGTCGCAAGTGGGAGAACCTGCGCCAGATTCCGACGCAGCAGATGCGCGATGCCCTGATGAACATGATTGTCTATCAGGGCGACACCGAGTTTGCCAGCGTCGAGCAGCAGCGCAATCTTCTGGAGAACGCCCCCACGGATTGGGATCGCCGGGCCATTACGCGGGTCATGATCGAAGAAATGCGCCACGGCTGGCAGATGTGCGCGCTGCTGGTGGATCACTTCGGGTATTCCGGAAAGGTCGAGGCGCAGAAAATGCTGGAGCGCCGCGCCTTCGAGAACAAGCGTCTGCTGGGCGCATTCAATGTCGACGTCGATAACTGGATGGATTTCTTCACCTACACCGACTTTGTTGATCGCGACGGAAAATTCCAGCTGCAGATGCTGAAGTACTCGGCATTTGCGCCCCTGGGACGGTCGATGTCCTACATGCTGCGCGAAGAGGCTTTCCACATGGGCACGGGCAACGATGGCCTGCGGCGGATTGTGGAAGCAGGAGTGATCCCTGGTTGGCTGATGCAAAAGTATCTCAACAAATGGATCTCCAGCTCCTATGACCTGTTCGGGACGGATCATTCTTCGTCGGCGCATTGGGCCTATGTTTGGGGAGTTAAGGGACGTTATGACGAGCCTAAGAATGAGCGCGCTCCCGACCTCGACGATTTGAACGATTACAACCGGAATCTCTATCGTGACGAAGTAGCGGGCCTGATCGAACGCTTCAACGGGGCGCTAAGGTCGGGTCAGCCGAAGCTCTACGCGCCCCACATCAAGTTCAATCGGGAGATTGGACACTGGAAGGGACAGAAGTTCCATGCGCAGACCGGTGAGCCGCTTGACGATCGCGCCTACGAGGAACATTTGAAGGAATATATGCCGTCCCAGAACGACAAGAAACTGCTGCTCGACATCATCGGGACCGAGAAAAAGTGGATCGCCGAGAAAACCGGCGCCCGCGACCCGCTGGCGAGCATCGGCGAAGTTCGAAAGTCGGCAATCAATCTGTGAGTCGAGTGTTTCGCGAAAGAGACATAGGCAAAAACATGACAACCGGTTTGACGGAAACCAAGCTGGCGCGGCTGGCCGTTGAGGTTGATCCTCCGGTGGCGCGGATAACCCTGCGGAATCCACCGCTGAACGTAATCGATATTCCGATGATGGACGAGTTGCGCGGTGCATTGGCAGACATTGAGCTGCGTCCGGAACTTGCGGTCATGGTGCTGAGCGGCGAGGGCATGGCGTTTTCAGCCGGGGTCGATGTGGCGGCGCACACTCCGGACAAGGTCGAAGAGATGCTGCTCAAGTTTCATACCGTGGTTCGCGCTTGGGTTGCGAGCAGAAAAGTGACGATCGCGGCGGTGCACGGAAATTGTTTGGGTGGGGGTGCGGAGTTGGCGATGATTTGCGACATCGTCTACACCGCGGCTTCAGCGCGCTGGGGATTTCCGGAGATCAAGCTCGGCTGCTATCCGCCGGTAGCATGTTCAGCGCTGGCCGCGTTGGTGGGGCAGAAGCGGGCCGCGGAATTGATTCTGACCGGCCGGACGATCAGCGGCGCGGACGCGGCGGGAATGGGGCTGGCAAATCGCTCCGTAGCCGAGGACGAAGTGGTGAAGGTGGTCGAGCAAACTATAGGGGAACTCTGCAGACTGAGTTCGGCAGCGTTGGCGGTGACAAAAAAGGCTATCTACGGCTGGGACGCGATGCACTTTGACAAGGGCCTGGCCCGGGCGGAGAAGATTTATCTGGAGGAGCTGATGCAGAAGAGGGACGCGCAAGAAGGCATCCGGGCTTTCATGGAAAAGCGCCAGCCCAACTGGACGGGGAACTGATGAAAGCGCCCACATGGACTACGAGATCACGCCCGAAGAAGTAAAGATGAAGCTCGATCAGGGTGATAAATTCACGCTGCTCGATGTCCGCGAGCCGTGGGAGTTTGAAACGGCGAACATCGATGGGGCGAAACTGATTCCCATGGGCGACATCCCCGCTCGTGCGAATCAGGAATTGGACCCGGAGGATCACATCGTAGTAGTGTGCCACCACGGAGTACGCTCGATGAATGTAACCGCTTGGCTGCGCCATCAAGGGTTTGAGAAGACGCAGTCCATGCGCGGCGGAATCGACACCTGGTCTCGAATCGTGGATACGAAAATCCCGACCTATTGAAGCGGAACGCATTCATGAAGAAGGAACTTGTCGAGCTCAGGATCAACGGTCGCCGGCACGAGCTGGCGGTCGAACCCAGCGCCTTGCTGCTGGACGTTTTGCGGCAGGATTTGGGCCTAACCGGATCCAAGCGCGGTTGCGATGAGTCCTCCTGCGGAGCATGCACGGTGTTGCTCGACGGCGTTGCCATGATGTCCTGCACGCTGCTGGCGGCGAGCTGCGAAGGGCAGGAGATCACAACGATTGAGGGCGTGAGTGAGCACGGTAGTCTTGCAGCAATTCAAAAAGCTTACGGCGACTGGGGGGGCGCACAATGCGGCTACTGCACCCCGGGATTCATCATGACCGTGAAGTCGTTGCTCGCTGAGAATCCAGATCCTTCGGAGGCCGATGTTCGCGCCGCTCTGAGCAGCAACCTGTGCCGCTGTACCGGCTACAACCAGATGTATGAAGCCATTCGTTCGGCGATTGCCGCGGAAGCTCCCGAAGCCGCGAGTCCCAAGTAGCGAGTGGGGTAAATTCACATGAGCGATTTCAGCATCATCGGCAAGGCGACCGCCATGGTCGACGCGGCGGAGAAAACGACGGGCGGCGGGAAATATACCGATGATCTGAGCGTGCCCGGCATGCTGGTCGGCAAAATTCTGCACTCGCCGTATCCGCATGCGCGGATCAAGCGTATCGACAGCAGCCGCGCCGAGAAATTGGACGGTGTGGTTGCTGTTGTCGTCGGCAAAGACGCGCCCAATCCTTACGGAATTCTTCCCGTCGGTCACGACGAACACGCCCTCGCACTGGATAAAGTTCGGTACGTCGGAGATAACGTGGCCTGCGTAGTGGCGGTTTCCGAGGCGGTTGCCGAGAAAGCGTTGGAGCTCATCCAGGTTGAGTACGAAGTCCTGCCGAGTTACTTCGATCCCGAAGAATCGATGCAAGCCCAGACCGACCTCATTCACGACAATAAGCCGGGCAACTTGGAGAAGGATTATCACCACGTGTTTGGCGATCCGGACAAAGGTTTTGCGGAGGCAGATCACGTCGCCGAGGCGCGCTTCATCGCGAATGAAGTAACGCACGCGGCCATGGAACCACATAGCACGCTGGCTTCGCTCGCACTCGATCCCCATACCGGCAAATTGGGACGACTGACCGTGTGGTCTTCCACGCAGGTGCCTTACTATCTGCAGCACAAACTGTCCCTTGTGCTGGAAATGCCGATGGCGCAGATTCGCGTAATCAAGCCTCTGGTGGGGGGTGGGTTTGGCGGCAAGAGCGAGGTCATTCCGCTGGAGATCATCGCCGCCGTGGCGGCACGCAAGGCGCAGGCTCCCGTGAAGATTACATATACACGCGAAGAAGTATTCTGGGCGCATCGCGGGCGACCGCGGACGATTATCGATCTGAAAACCGGCGTCAGAAACGACGGCGCCATTACCGCCGTGAAGGCGCGCGTCGTGCAGGATGGCGGCGCATATTGTTCCTACGGGGTGGTCACCATTCTTTACTCGGGAGCGTTGCTGGGCGCGCTCTACGACATTCCAAACATTCAGTACGACGGCTATCGTGTTCTGACCAATAAGCCGGCGTGCGGAGCGATGCGCGGTCACGGAACCGTCAATGTGCGCTTTGCGTTCGAATCGCAGCTCGACGAACTTGCCGTGAAGATCGGGATCGACCCGGCAGAGATTCGGCAGCGCAATTTGCTCAAGCCGCCATGCATCACGGTGAATGGCCTCAGGGTGCAAAGTTACGGGCTGCCGGAGTGCATCGAAAAAACGGTCGAGCGCTCGGGCTGGAAGCAACGCAGGGGCAAACTGCCTAAGGGGCGCGGTCTGGGGATCGCCTGCAGCCATTACGTGAGCGGTGCCGCGAATTCGATCATTCGTTCCGATATGCCGCATTCCACTGTGAACATCAAAATCGACCGCGATGGCGGAGTCGTCGTGTATACCGGCGCATCGGAGATTGGGCAGGGATCCGACACGATGACGGCGCAGATCGCGGCTGAAGTATTGGGATGTTCGTTGCCTCGCGTGAGAGTCATTGCGGCTGACACAGACCTCACGCCGATTGACATTGGTTCCTATTCCAGCCGAGTTACATTCATGGCCGGCAATGCAACCCTGCGGGCGGCGGAAGACGTCAAGAAGCGAATCGCAGCTGCCGCGGCGAGAAAGATGAACTGTCGTGAGGAAGACCTTGTGTTCCGCGACGATCTTGTACTCAAGCCGGGAAGTGTTCCGCCTGTCGCCAAAAATCAGACCGAGGAAGTCGAAGTGACGCAGGCTGGCGCGTCGGTCAGCGGACGCGTGGAAGGGCAGATTTTGCGAGGTTCGCTGCAGCAAAAGCGAAAAGAAGAAGGTCCGAAAGAGTGGATGACCTTCGAGGAGGCGGTCGTCGCCGCGATCGACTTCCACGGTGCGCTGACGGGTACAGGCTCTTATGCTCCTCCCCCGGAAGCCCGGGGCGGCAAACACAAGGGCGGCGGTGTTGGCCCATCCCCGGCATATTCTTACTCTGCCCAGGTCGCGGAAGTCAGCGTGGACGAAGCGACCGGCGAAGTCACGGTTCACAAGGTTTGGGCGGCGCACGATTGCGGCCGCGCGCTGAATCCAGTTGCAGTCGAAGGGCAGATTATCGGCTCGGTGTGGATGGGTATGGGGCAGGCGCTGACCGAAGAGATGATTTGGAAAGACGGCATGCTGATGAACGCCGGCATGCTGGAATATCGCAGTCCATCATCCGTGGAGTCGCCAGAAGTGGAGCCGATCATCGTGGAGAGTATCGATCCCGAAGGTCCGTTTGGCGCGAAGGAGTGCAGTGAGGGATCGCTGGCCGCGACGATTCCGGCGATTTCGAACGCCATCTATGATGCCGTGGGCGTGCGCTTGCATGAATCTCCGTTTACCCCGGAGCGTGTGCTGGCGGCCCTGCGCACCAAGAAAAACGCCAAGAGCCTGAACCTGACGGAAGGCGTGGATCCGACTTCGCCCGCGCATTTTCGCGAACACGGGGGATCGCTATGCTTCAAGGGCAAAGGACCGCAGCGCCATCCGCTCGATCCGGCGCGCCGCGAACCATCCGCTACGATTGGAGGCGCGGATTGAGCCTCCCGCAGTTTCGATTGCTACGGCCACGGAGCGTCGAAGAGGCGGTAGGACACCTCGCTAAGTACGCAGGAAACACACGCGTGCTGGCGGGTGGAACGGACTTGATTCCGTCGATGCGCCAGCGGCTATTTGAGCCTGAGTATGTATTGGACCTGCGTTGCCTTGCCGAATTGCGCGGAATCAGACCTCTGGAAGATGGGGTCGTAGAAGTTGGTGCGGCCACTCCGCTCAGCGCCATTGAGAAATCACCCTACTTGCGGCAACACTATTGTGTTCTCACGGAAGCGGCGGCCACAGTGGCGTCGCCCGTGCTGCGCAATATGGGCACGATCGGGGGGAATATCTGTCTCGATACGCGTTGCCTCTGGTATAACCAGTCCTTGACCTGGCGCAAGGGTTGCGGATTCTGCATCAAGAAGGACGGCAATCTCTGCCACGTCGCTCCGGGAGGAACGAAGTGCTGGGCGGCGTTTTCCGGAGATACGCCGCCCGCCCTACTTTGTCTGAATGCGGAGGTCGAGATCGCTGACGCGCATGGGTTCCGTCGCGTCAGTTTGCGAGATTTCTATACCGGAGACGGAGAAAGGTACCGGAATCTGCTGCCCACAGAACTGGTGACGCGCGTGTTTCTGCCCTCCCAATCTGCGGACTATCGCGGCGTCTATCGCAAACTGCGGGTGCGTGGTTCGATTGACTACCCTTTGGCCGGCGTCGCGGTAGTTATGAAGCGATCGAACGGATACGTGGCCGACGCGCGGATTTCCATTACCGCGGTGAATCCCGCGCCCTTCCTAGTGCAGCGAGCGGGAGAGATGCTCATCGGCAAGGCAGTGGATGAGGCCCTGGCGGAGGCGGTTGGAGATCTTGCGGCGCGTACGGCCAAGCCTTTGACCACTTCGGCTCTCACTCCGGAGTACCGCCGGGAGATGATTCGAGTCTTCACCAAGCGCGCGCTGTTGGCAGCGGCGAACCAATGAGCGTCATCCGATGATCACCGACTGCCACATCCACATCTCGCCCCTGGAAATGTTCAAGCCCCATGCGCTGGAACTCATGAAGAGAAAGCGTGCGAACTTCGAGCAGATTGCCGAGTTCTGCCGTTCGCCGAAGGCGTTCCTCAACTATCTCGACGCATGTGGTATCCATCGCGCGGTGCTTATAAACTATGTGGCCCCGGAAGTGATCGGCTTCACGACGGAGGTCAATCCATTTATTGCGAACTACGTCAAGGACGATCCCAAGCGGCTGCTTTCATGCGGTAGCGTGCATCCGCGCCATACTACGAACGTCTTGGCCGATATGGAACAGATTCTGCGGCTCGGCATCCGCATGATCAAAATCCATCCCCCGCATCAGCTTCTATTTCCCAACGACTACCTCAACGGGGTGAAGGAGTTGGAAATCATTTATCGCGCCGCCGAGGCCAACGGCGTTCCTGTGATGTTCCACACCGGGACCTCCATTTTTCCCGGAGCGCGTAACAAGTATGGCGATCCGATTTATGTAGATGACGTCGCCGTGGATTTCCCTAAGCTGCGGATCCTGCTGGCGCACGGTGGCCGTCCGCTCTGGATGCAGACTGCATTTTTTCTGGTTCGCCGCCATGCAAATGTCTATCTGGATATCAGCGGCATCCCGCCAAAGACGCTGCTCAAGTATTTCCCGAGATTGGAAGAGATTGCCCACAAGACTCTATTTGGCACAGATTGGCCGGGCCCGGGCGTGCCCGACGTCAAGCAGAATCTCGAAGAGTTTCGCGCCTTACATCTGCCAGAAGATATCCGGCAACAGATTCTGAGCAAAACTGCTTTGACCATTTGGCCCGCGTGAGATGTTTTTTCAGCCGGCAGATTGGAAGACAATGGGGGATTTGGCGTATAAAAGAAAACATTGGGCTTGCCGCGCCCCTGGCATGGTGGTGCAAGCTTGATCAGTCCCTTGAGCAAAGCCTATGTCCAGCGTGACCAGTACACCTGCTAATAAAGGCCTGGAAGGGATCGTAGCCACGACCTCCAGAATTTGTTTTATCGATGGCGACCGCGGTGTACTTGCCTACCGCGGCATCGACGTTCACGAACTCGCCGAGCACTCGAATTTCGAGGAAACTTGCTACCTGCTTTGGTTTGGGCGGTTGCCGGATCGCGGCGAACTGAAAGACCTTCAAGGACGGCTGGCGGAAGAACGTCATCTTGATCCAGCGATTATCCGGTTTCTGCGGGATGCCCCCCGGACCGCGCTGCCCATGGATGTTCTGCGTACCGCCGTTTCGGCGCTGGCGTTTTATGATGCCGACAACAAGAAAAACGATCACGATGCCAATGTTCGCAAGGCCATTCGGCTGACTTCACAGATTGCGATGATCGTCGCCGCTTACGACCGGATTCGCAAAGGGAAGCCGGCGGTGGAGGCGGATCGATTCTTGTCGCACGCTGGCAATTTTCTACTGCAATTGACTGGAACAAAGCCGTCCGCCACGGCCGAGCATGCGCTCGATACTGCGCTCATCCTGCACGCCGACCACGAGTTGAATGCGTCCACTTTTGCGGCGCGAGTGACTGCGGCCACTCTATCAGACATGCACTCGGCGATCACTTCGGCCATAGGCACCCTGAAAGGGCCGCTGCACGGCGGCGCTAACGAGGCTGTTTTCCGAATTCTTGAAGCGATTGAACGGGAGAAAGCCGACCCCATCGAGTACGTCCGCAACATGCTGTCCCAAAAGAAAAAGGTTCCAGGCTTTGGCCATCGCGTGTATCACACGGAAGATCCGCGGGCCACACATTTGCGCGTCATGTCGCATGACTTGGGTGAGGCCAGCGGACAACCGCAGTGGTATGAGATGTCGGAGAAAATCGAGCAGTTCGTAAGAGCGGAGAAAAAACTCAATGCTAACGTTGATTTTTACTCCGCGTCCACCTACCACACGCTGGGCTTCGACGAAGATCTATTTACGCCTGTGTTCGCCGTCTCGCGCATCAGCGGCTGGGCGGCACACGTCATCGAGCAACTCGACGACAATCGCCTAATCCGTCCGCGCGCCGAATATCTTGGACCGGACTATCCTAATCGCTACGTCGCGATCGACAAACGCTGATTGCATCGATTAATAGAGGCAGGGCAGCTTTTTGAAAGGCGCCTTTCGGCGCCTTTTCCTATGTCAGCAATCGATTCGACCGAGGCTTCGAAAGAAAAGCAGGTAGAATAAGAGGACGATGCGCCGCATTTACCTCGACAATAACGCCACCACACCAGTTCTCCGCGAGGTGCTCGAGGCCATGCGTCCGTATTTTGGCGAGCATTTTGGCAATGCTTCGTCGATCCATCACCACGGACAGGAAACCCGCGCGGCGGTCGAGCAGGCGCGAGACTCGGTGGCATTGCTGTTGGGCTGTCGCGCGACGGAGATCGTCTTCACCAGTGGCGGCACCGAGAGCGATAATCTGGCCATCGCCGGGCTAACCAGCACCGGTGATCACATCATTACTTCCAGCATTGAGCATCATGCCGTATTGCACGCCTGCAAGCATGCAGAGGAAATGGGCTGCGAAGTGACCTGCGTTCCCGTGGATGGCCGCAGTCTGGTCAACCCGGATGATGTGCGGCGGGCGTTGCGACCGAACACCAAGCTGATCTCCATCATGATGGCAAATAACGAAACCGGAGCGCTGCAGCCGGTCGAGGAGATTGGAAAGATTGCTCAGAAAGCCGATGTCTTTTTCCATGTGGATGCGGTGCAGGCCGCGGCCAAGGTTTCGATTGACGTGAATCGGTTTGCTTGTGACGCGATGTCGATTTCAGGCCACAAGATGCATGCCCCTCAGGGCGTGGGCGCGCTCTACGTTCGCAGAGGAGCTCGTCTGCAACCGCTGTTTTATGGCGGACGACACGAACGCTCGCGGCGCGCGGGAACCGAAAATGTGCCCGGAATCGTTGCCCTCGGCAAAGCCGCCGAGCTGGCCATGCGGAGCTTCGAGCGCGGCGAAGACAAGAAAATGTCTGCATTGCGCGACCGCCTAGAGCAGGGGATTCTGGCTCAAGCAGAAGATGCTGGCGTGAATGGCGAAGGCGCGCCGCGAGTGCCAAATACGTCGAATATTTATTTCGATCACATCGAAGGAGAAGCGATGGTCATCTCTCTCGATCTGAAGGGCCTCGCGGTTTCCACCGGCGCTGCGTGCTCCTCGGGAGCGATTGAACCATCGCACGTGCTCATGGCGATGGGTTTGCCCGCCGATCGAGCTCGCTCCAGTATCCGCTTCAGCCTGGGCAAGCAGAATACGGCTGAAGATATTGATCTTGCGCTAGCGCTTGTGCCGGAGGCGGTCGCGCGGTTGCGAGAATTGTCACCAAGATACAGAAAGCAAGCTTTTATTTCTTAACATGCCCGCTCGCAGGACCATCGCCGTGGCCATGTCGGGCGGTGTGGATTCTTCCACCGTCGCAGCCATGGTGCGCGCAGAAGGACACAACGTTATCGGCCTTACCATGCAGCTTTGGAACCAGCGGCGTCTGGCTGGACATGAAGGCATGCCGGAGGCTGTGACCGGCCGCTGTTGCTCACTCGACGACGTCTATGACGCCCGTCGCGTCGCCGAACACATCGGCATTCCTTACTATGTGGTGAATCATGAAGAGCGCTTCGAGAACGATGTCGTGCGTCCGTTCGTTGCTGAGTATCTCTCGGGCCGCACTCCCATTCCTTGCAGCCTCTGCAACAATCACTTGAAGTTTGATCAACTCTTCGTGGTTGCTCGCCAGATCGGTGCTGATAGTGTTGCCACGGGTCACTACGCCAGGGTCGAGTATGACGATAGCCGCGGACGCTGGCTGCTCAAGCGTCCCGCGGATCGTAGTAAGGACCAGACCTATTTTCTATTTGGCCTCACGCAGGAGCAGCTTAGCCGCACCCTCTTCCCGTTAGGCGGCATGACGAAGCCGGAGGTGCGCGATCTCGCGCGCAAGCACGGCCTGGCTCTCGCGGAGAAGCCGGATTCGCAGGAGATCTGTTTTGTTCCTGGCGGGGATTACAAGCGCTTCATCGAAGCTTATCTGGCGGAGCGGGGCGAGACCTTGCCTGACACGGCGGGCGAATTGGTAACCGCAGGCGGGGAAGTGATTGGCGAGCACGGAGGCATTCACAATTTTACAGTGGGCCAGCGCAAGGGACTGGGGGTTGCAATAGGATCGCCGCTTTACGTGATCCAGATCAACGGAGCCGACAAGCAGGTGGTGGTCGGCGGCGCGGAGCATCTTTATTCGCGGACACTGCGCGGGCGACGCTTGAATCTGATCTCCGTCGAGGACTTGAGAGAGCCCATGCGCGTCTCGGTGAAAATCCGTCATCGTCACGAGGCGGCGCCGGCGATGTTGGAAAAGATAGCGGCGGACGAAATTCTCGTGACCTTCGATCAACCGCAACGTGCCGTCACTCCAGGTCAGGCTGCCGTTTTCTATGACGACAACATGGTTGTAGGCGGCGCGTGGATCTCCTAGAGTTCCTCTTAAGTCCCTAGCCCATTACTCGCTGCCTGCGCGAATATAATTCGCTGCATGTCAGCTTCCAATCTCGCAGTGCTAATCCCGGGGAACTCCGCCTTCCTCCCATCCAAGCAATCGTTCTGGAGCAGCGAATCGCGTTCCTTGAAACAAGGAATCAAGACTGGCCTGGCGGGCACGATCACCTACGCCATCTATGCGGGCTGGAATTTGCCACAGGGATATTGGGCCGTCTTCGCCGCCCTGGTGGTAACGCAGGCCAATGTGGGGGCAGCCTGGAAGGCCGCGCTCTATCGCACCGTTGGTTCCACTTGTGGCGCGCTGGCAGCGGCGCTTTTGCTCCCGATGTTAGGGACAGGGGCAGTGCGCGCAGGAGTCGCGCTCTTCATACTGGCTTCTTTTTTTGCCTACCTCACCGCGCTGTATCCCAGCTTCAGCGCCGCGGGTTTCACGGCGGCCTTAATCCTCGTCTTCGGAGGCCTCGTTGTGTGGCCGGTACAGGCGAGGGAAGGGCTACGGAATAAGTTAGCGAGTATATTGCAGGGGGCAGGAGCTCTCTACACGGTAGTCGCGGGCGCGGCGCTGCAAGGGGGCGAACAACGAAGAGCAGATCCGTCAACTTAACCGCCAATTGCACGATCTGCGCCGTGGCATCACGCAGCAGATGGAGGAAGCGCGCAGCGAGTTAACATTCGCGCGGTTCAATGCCGGAGCATTTCAGGCTTTCATCGATCTGGCAGATCAGGTTCGCCGCCGGCTGACGGCAATGGCCGAGGACAGCAGTCTCTATGCCCATGCCAAGGTTCACCCCGAACTACTGCCCTCGCTGCCCAAATTAATGGCCTGCGCCGTTCAAGGGTTCTCGGACTTGGCCGACGCGCTTCGCAGGCGGAGCAAGGAAATGCTTTCCGGGGAAAGTCTCGAGCGAGCCGTGCGTGATCTCGATTCCGATCTAGCTGGTCTACGTCAGCAGTGCGTCACCGCGCCACTCTCGCTCGATCGCATGCTGCCTTTCTGGTCGTTTGTTTTCAACTTAAGGGAAGTGGCGCAGGATCTAAGGCAATTGGCTCGAAACGTTGGCGAACTGGCGTGAAATTATCGAAATCGAGATTGCGGCGAGAGAGGTTTCGCTCTAGATAAACATTTCATCCTGGGGAACAGGACGCCGGGAGCCGCGACTATCGCCGTTTTTCCGCGCGCGATTGCTCAGCAGGAATTCCACTCCCGCGGTGACACCCCGAATAATCCCGGATACCTGGCGCACGGGTGAAACCACGGTCTTGGTTACGATATCAGAGGTCTGTTCCACACGGTCGAGCGTACGACCGAACATTTCATCGGCGCGAATCACCTGCAGGCGGGCGCGGTCGAGAGCGTCATTCACGGTGGCATCGACACGCTCCACTTGCGACCGCACCGTGGTCGTCGTTGCCATCACGTTATCGGCAACGACTTGTAGCTTAGGGCGCAGCTCGGTGAGCACTGATCGGGCCGTGTCGAATGTAGGAAGGGCTCTGCTTTTTACTTCTTCAGACACCGCCTCCAGGCGAGCGCTGGTTTTGCGAACGGCCAAATAGAGAGCCACGAGCACTCCTGCCTGTAAGAGCACAGCTGCTCCCGTCAAGGCGACGAACAGCGGAATGAGGTTTTCCATAGAGCACTCTCCCGAGTTGGCGGTCGAAACCGCCAAACTGCAACAAGAGGGTTAAAGGTTCTTGGCTGCTCCGGTCTCGGTTGTAGTTTCCTGATAAGCCTGCCGTCCCGCTTCATAGGCGGCGCGGAACTGATCCTTCTGCTGGTTTACCACATCGCGGCCCTTATCCACCCACTCAGAAGCTTGTTCCCGAGCTTCGCGCGCGCGGGTCCGAACATACTCGCGACCCTGTTCCGCTCTCGCCCGGAGATCTTCGCGGGTTTCGTTTCCAGCGCGTGGGGCGTAAAGAACTCCAACCAAGCCACCCAAACCCAAGCCCGCAAGGAACCACACCAAACTGCTGCCATCACGGTCAGACATTGGAATTACCTCCTGAACAAGTGCTGGATTCCCGCATAAGTACTAATCGGATGGTAGCACTCGAATCCGGTAAATACAATTACGGAGGAACCCCTAGGCGGGCATCCGCGACACCGCAAACTCGGCAAGAAAGCAGGTTACTTCTGAGTTGGATTGGCAGGCGTAGCCGGCTGCGTCTTGACGGGAGCCGATTTCTCACCCTGCAGGACCGAGCGTGGGCCGCTGTGTTTGATGGCGTTGACGGAGAGCGTCACCGAGGTCAACATGAACAAAATGGCCGAGATCGTGGTGGCTTTGGAGAGAGCCGTAGCCGCACCACGCGGGCCAAAGGCAGCCTGGCTCCCTTGTCCACCAAACGCAGCGGAGATGTCCCCGGCCTTACCGCTTTGCAGAAGCACGACCACGATCAGGAACAGGCATACAAGCACATGGACGATGGTGACTAGAATGATCATGGAAGTCGACAGATCCTAACGGACCGGGCAGCTGCTGACTGCTCTGCGAGCAGCAATGAGGAAATATCTTTTCCCCATAAATAGTGTGACATTCACCCCTCTTTCCGTCAAGAGCATGAGGTCGCGCGATGGTAAGGTTCGAGATGCGACCTCGGGCTTCGCCAACAGATTTCAGGCACTAACCGTGTTCCGCCAATTGACATTCTTCGTTCACGCTTTTTAGAATATTCTAAGGCCTGCACTGTTCGGGTGCGGATCGGCGCAATAGCAGCCGACTGTTGCCAACAACTTGCTTATGATCCAAGCTCAGGCGCTCACCAAGAAGTACGCGCACACCATAGCCGTTGATCAGATTTCGTTTGAGGTGGCGAAGGGCCAAATCGTCGGGTTCCTGGGGCCGAACGGTGCCGGGAAGACGACGACCATGCGTATGCTGACGTGCTTTCTTCCACCTTCCGCGGGAACGGCCACCGTGGCGGGTTTTGATGTGCTGGAACGACCCTTGGAGGTCAAGAAACGAATTGGATACCTGCCGGAGACGCCGCCGATTTACCCGGAAATGGAAACGGCGGAATACTTGAAATTCGTTGGCAGGCTGAAAGGGCTGTCGGGTGCCGACCTGCAAAAGCGAGTCGATTACGCCTGCGAGCGCTGCGCCGTGGTCGACGTCAAAACGAAGCTTCTCGGCAAGCTATCCAAAGGCTACCGACAGCGGGTCGGGCTGGCACAGGCTATCATCCACAATCCCGATGTGCTGATTCTGGATGAACCAACCGCCGGTCTCGATCCAAAGCAAATTAACGAAACGCGGGACCTGATCAAGAGTCTTGCCGGCGATCACACGATTATTCTCAGCACCCATATCCTTCCCGAGGTGGAGCAGACCTGCGAGCAGGTGATCATCATCAACCAGGGAAAACTCGTGGCAACCGACTCCGTGCGTAATCTGCAAGCTCGGGCGCGCGGCGCTGAATCCGTGGTGGTGGAGATTGCCGGGCGCAACGGGAACCTGGAGGCTGGCATCGTGCAGCGCAAGCTGGAACAAGTCTCCGGAGTCGGCCGTGTGCTGAGCAAAGGGCAGGAGAGTGGGCGAGTTTTCTTTGAAGTGGAGACGCACAAAGGACGATTCGTTCGTGGCGACTTGGCGCGAGCCGTGGTCGAATCCGGGTGGGACCTCAACGAGCTACGTCCGTCTGCGATGAGCCTGGAAGAAATCTTCCTTCAACTCACCGGGAGCGAAGCAGCGGCCGAGGCGGGGGAAGCGGTGCAGCAGCCATGAGAAATGCGTGGATCATCTGCCGAAAAGAACTGGGCAGCTACTTCGTTTCGCCCGTCGCGTACCTTTTGCTCACCATGTTCGGTCTGATTTTTGGTTTCTTTTTCTGGAATGCGCTCGGATATTTCGTAATCGAGGGCATGCAGATGCAGATGCGTGGGCAATCGCTCCCCATGAATTTGAATGAACAGATCATCCGTCCCTTGCTGTCGAACGTTAGTGTGATCGGGCTCTTCTTTATTCCGATGATCACGATGCGCCTGTTCGCAGAAGAAAAACGGACGGGAACGATCGAACTGCTGGCGACCTCGCCAATTCGCGATCTCGAAATCATCGTCGGAAAGTGGCTCGCTGCTCTCATCCTGTATTCGTGTCTTCTGCTGTTCACTGCGCTGAATTTTGCGTTTCTCTTTCGCTACGGCAATCCGGATTGGAAGCCTCTGGCCATCGGATATCTGGGCTTGTTGCTCCAGGCAGGAGCGCTGTTGGCCATCGGGACGTTCATTTCCACTCTGACCAAGAATCAAATCATCGCTGGCGCCGCGACGTTTGGTGTGTGCCTGTTACTGTGGGTGCTCGAGTGGGTGAGTGGATACGAAACTACCACCTGGGCGCGCGTGCTCGCCTACATGTCGGTGATCACGCACTTCGAATCGTTTGGCCGCGGCGCGCTCGATTCCAAAGACGCAGTTTTTTATCTCACCGTGATTTTCCTGGGACTGTTCTTCACTGCGCGTTCCATGGAATCCCTGCGCTGGAGGTCCTAATGGCAAGCCAGTGGCTGAAGGCGAGGCAAACCAAGTATGCGGCCTACGCGACCATCTACATCGCGGTCGTCATCGCCGCGGTGGTCGTGGCCAACATTCTCGCCGACCGGTACAACAAGTCTTTCGACGCCACTTCGAATAAGCGTTACAGCCTCTCTGAGCAGACCGCCAAGATCGTCAAGGGCTTGAAGGCGGACGCGACGATCACGTACTTCGACCAGAGTACGCGCTTCCGGGAGGCTAAGGATCTGCTCGATCAATACGCCAACCTCTCCCGCAAGGTGCACGTGGAGTATGTCGATCCGGACAAAAATCCGCAACTGGCGAGGGAAGAGGGAATCCGGAATTTGGGAACTGCCTTGGTTCAGATCGGCGCGAAAAAGGAAGAAGCCAAGAACATTACGGAAGAGGGTATCACCGGCGCCTTCATTCGCGACCTGAAGAGCACCACAAGAACTGTCTGTTTCGTGAGCGGCAGCGGAGAACATCAGCCCGACGACCGCGAGCGTGATGGGCTTTCCGGTTTTAAAGACCTGCTCTCCAAAGACGATTACGAAAGCAAAACCATCGACCTGCTGCAGAAAGCAGAAGTACCGAGCGATTGCACAACTCTTGTGATCGCCGGACCTACGCGAAATTATGAGCAGCCGGAGGTGGACGCGATCAAGAAATATGTCGAGGATGGTGGCCGCGCGCTGCTCATGCTGGATCCTCCGCTTAAGCTGGGCCATTCGGAAATCGCCGACAATGACGCGCTCACGAATGTGCTGCAGAGCTGGGGTGTGACGTTGAGCAAGGATTTAATTCTGGATCTTAACCCAATCGGGCAACTCGCCGGTCTTGGGCCGCAAGTGGCGCTGGTTACCAGTTATAGCTCCCAGCCCATCGTGAACGAGATGAAGGGAACCGCCACGGGCTTTCCGCTGGCCCGCTCCATGGAGATCAAAAGCACGGACAAAACCAGCGTGCAGAAGCTCTTCGATTCCTCCGGCAGCAGCCTCGCGACCAGCAACCTGAGCTCCGCCAGTGTCAACGTCAACGATCCCAAGAATAAGAAGGGCCCGCTGACCATTGCTGCTGCCGGCACGTACAACAGCGGGAAAGAGAACTCGCAGGGGCGTTTCGTGGTGGTTGGCAGTTCTTCCTGGGCGGCCAATAGCTTTATCAATTTCAATGGCAACGATGACCTTGCGTTGAATGCCATCAACTGGCTGGCGTCCGACGAAGACTTGATTTCCATCCGGCCGAAGCAGCAGGAGGATCGCCGGATTACCATGACCCGCGCTCAACTGAACCTTGTGCGCCTGACCAGCCAGTTCGCGCTGCCGCTGGCCGTGGTGATTGTGGGGGTCGGCGTGTGGTGGAAGAGGAGGTAGGAAACCTCTCGACTCGTTTAGGTTCTGTATCGAGAAGCGCTATGAAAATTCGTGGCCTGATTGTTGCGGCTTTCATCTTCTTTATTCTCGCTGGAATTCTCTACTGGTCGGAACATCACAAACCAGGCGAGGACGCGGTCAAGGCATCTGCGGATGCTGCGCCATCCATCCTCAAACTCGATACATCCGCGATTACCGGGTTGGCTCTTAGAAAAAAAGACTCCGAACAGATTTTCCTTACAAAAGACGCTTCGGGAAAGTGGCAAATCACGGCGCCGCAACGGTTCGGCGCTGATCAGACCGTGGTTTCGGGCATGCTCTCCACCTTGTCGTCGTTGAACTCAGAGCGACTGGTTGAGGACAAGGCAGCCGATCTGAAGCAATATGGTCTGGATCAGCCCACGCTCCAGGTTAACATCACCGAAAAGGACAACAAGACGCAAAGTCTCCTCGTGGGCGATGACGCTCCGACGGGTGCGGCTACCTACGCGATGATCGCCGGCGATCCGCGCGTTTTTACCGTGGGCACCTATGTGAAAACGAGTGTGGATAAGAGTCTGGACGATATGCGCGACAGACGCTTGCTTACCCTGGATCCTAACAAGATCAGCCGCATCGAAATTCTCCGAAAAAATCAGGACATCGAGTTTGTACGCAATAAGGATGAGTGGCAGATCCTGAAGCCCAAGCCGCTGCGCGCCGACAGCGATCGCGTGAGTGAACTGGTCCGCAAGTTGACCGAGGCTAAGATGGATCTCAGCCCTTCGGACACCAAGAATGTGAGCTCGGCGTTTGGACGTGCCAGTCCACTGGCCGCTGCGAAAGTCACTGATGATTCGGGCACACAGGAACTTCAGGTGCGCAGGGGCCAGGCGGATAAGAACAATAGCGTCTATTACGCGAAGTCAAGCGCCCTCGAAGGGGTGTACAAAGTAAGCGCCGACCTCGGCCAGGCCCTCGATAAAGGCCTCGACGATTTTCGCAATAAAAAGCTTTTCGATCTTGGTTTCGACGAACCCAACAAGGTTGAATGGCGTGCGGGCTCGAAAGGCTATTTCCTTACGCGAAGCGGCCAGGACTGGTGGCAGGACGGAAAGAAGATGGATGCCGCAAGTGTGGAATCACTGATTTCGAAACTTCGCGATCTGAGTGCGGTCACATTTCTCGACTCCGGTTTCGCCCCTCCGGCTATCGAGATCACTGTGACTTCTGACGACGGCAAGCGGGTGGAGAAAGTCCAGATAGCCAAAGTTAATATCGGTTACGTGGCCAGGCGTGAGGATGGTATGGCGCTCTACGAGCTAAGCTCCGGCTCCGTGGATGATCTCGAAAAAGCGGCTGATTCGATCAAGCCGGAGGCCGCTGCGGGCAAATAGGGGATCACGCACGCACGCGAATTGCACCGAGCTTCCGACTCGGTACATTGTTAACCGTGATGATCTAGGACCAGGTGGCGCGAGTTTCGGATATGTCACTTTTCCTGCTATGCTCGACAGGGCGAAAAGCCCTGATCGCTGCGCGCCACTGAGGCATCCAAGTCACGACGCAGCGCGACGAAGCCAATCATGGTCGTTTCTATGCCACGTATTAGCTGGCGGCGGGAGCGAGGCTCTGGCGAGACCTTCGGCAAGGCGTTCGTCCACGGCGCTCGAGGCACCTGGTGATTTCTAATCTCCGCTATGTTCTGCTTGCCATCGCTGCTATCCCTTTTATTTATTACTTGATTGCGCTGTTCAGTACCTGGCAATTCTTTCGGCGCGGGGCACCCGCAAACGCGGTCAATCAAATCTTCACGCCGCCGGTCAGCAATCTAAAGCCGATTCGCGGGCTTGACCCTGACGCCTATGAAAACTTCTATAGCTTCTGCAAGCAGGACTATCCCGAGTACGAGGTCGTCTTCTGCGTAGGTGAGGAGGACGATCCGGCGGTTCCGGTGCTGCAAAAACTAAAGCAGGAGTTTCCCGAGCGCCAGATTCGGGTGTTGTTCGGTTCGGGCGGAACCGGATCTAACGATAAAGTGGTGAAGCTGGCTCGCCTGGTCAGCGAGGCTCAGCACGAAGTTGTCGTGATTAGCGATAGTGACGTTCGAGTACAGCCCGACTACTTACGCACGGTGGTTACTCCCTTGGCCAATCCCAAAGTTGGGGCCGTAACCTGTTTTTATGTGCCGATTGAAGACAAGACATTCACCGACAGTCTTCAGACGATTGGAATGTTCTCTGATTTTTATGCCGGCATCCTGGTCGCCCGTCAGCTCGACGGAGTGAAGTTTGCGTTGGGACCGACCATCGCCACCACGCGCACGCGACTGGCGGAATTCGGCGGTTACGAGGCAATCAAGAACCGTCCAGCAGACGACCTGTTGGTAGGCCGCCTTATCGCCGAACAGGGCTACGAGGTTGAGCTTCTGCCCTACGCAATTTCGACGGTTGCCGACTATGCGTCGCTGCGCGAGCTTTTTCTCAAAAGGCTGCGCTGGATCGTGGTCATGCGGCACTTACGGCCATGGGGACACCTCGGCCTGTTTCTCACTCAAGGGTTGCCATGGTCTTTGATGGCAATCGCAATCCGTCCCTCACCTGGAGTTGCCCTCGGCTATCTGGGTGCGTATTTTGCCTTGCGATTTGCGATGACGTGGATGGTTGGAATTTGGGGTCTAAAGCAGGATGCGCTTTGGAAAAAGCTAGCGCTGATCCCGCTGTGGGATGCGCTGGCTTGCGTCATTTGGCTGACCAGTTTTACCCGCAACAGCATCCGCTGGCGGGATTCCGAGTACTACATCCGCGACGGCAGGCTTGTGCCCGTCGCACAAACCAATCCGGAGCCAGCGGGCTGATGCTCGTCTTACCGTCAGCTTCCCACTTTGCGATTCAATCCGCCGCGCGCCTTTTTCGTAGAACGACGATTTCCGTTGCTCTTTCCGTTGGACGCTCCCACGATCTCGAGAGGAGCTTGGGTAAAAGGCTCGGGCTCTCGATGCAGCTGGCCTCGGCGCTCGTTAACAGCCTGGCGCCAGTTGATTCGCGGCAGCATCACGCCGGCATCGATCCGATCGCGATATTTCAAGGCCACATTCATGAGCGAGTCCAACAGAGAGTCGGATAGCAAATGCGGCTTCAAACCGAGCTCGATCAGTCTTGAGTGCTTGGCATTGTAGTAGTGTTCCTCTGCTTCGACTCGCGGATCGGGGAGGTGGTCGACTTCCACCGTAACCCCCAGCTTTTCCCCTGCGCTCTGGACCATTCGTGCCAGGTCCAAAACTGAAAACTGCTCGGTGAACTGATTGAACACGCGGCACTCGCCTCGAGCCGCCGGATTCAAACACGCAATTTCGACGCAGCGCACCGTGTCGCGGATATCGAGAAATCCGCGGGTCTGGCCTCCCTTGCCGTACACGGTAAGCGGATGTCCAACGGCTGCCTGCACGCAGAAGCGATTAAGCACCGTGCCGAAGACCTCGTCGTAGTCGAAGCGATTGATCAGCGCATCGTCGAGCGCTACTTCATCGGTCATGGTTCCGTAGACCACGCCCTGGTTGAGGTCGGTGGCACGGAGTCCCCAGACCCGACAGGTGAACATGATGTTGTGACTGTCGTGCACTTTCGACAGATGATAGAAGGAGCCGGGCTGCTTGGGATAGGGCAGTGTGTCTTTGCGCCCGTTGTGCTCGATGGTGATGTAGCCTTCCTCGATATCAATATTCGGCGTGCCATACTCACCCATGGTGCCGAGCTTGATCAGGTGACAGTCGGGCTGAAACTCGCGTAGCGCGAATAGCAGATTGAGCGTCCCCACGACATTGTTTACTTGGGTAAAAACCGCGTGTTTGCGGTCGATCATGGAATAGGGAGCAGCGCGCTGCTCGGCGAAATGAACCACTGCCTCGGGTTCGAAATCCTTGATAACCGCGGAGAGAAAATCGTACTCGGTCACATCGCCGACGAAAAGCTCGATGGTATTCCCGGTGATCTCCTGCCAAATCCTCAGTCGATCCGAGAGCG
This sequence comes from Candidatus Sulfotelmatobacter sp., assembly GCA_049584315.1. Taxonomy (GTDB): domain Bacteria; phylum Acidobacteriota; class Terriglobia; order Terriglobales; family Acidobacteriaceae; genus Sulfotelmatobacter. The sequence goes on from JBAUXO010000128.1 coordinate 37,469, forward strand.
GTCGGATGGGCGTCAAGGTCTGCACGCCCAATTCATGGTCCCATTGCCGGCGCGCAAAGTTGTCGGCGATCGCAACCGAATGTCCCTTCTGTGACAAATACAGGGCGGTCGCCCAACCGCAATAACCATCCCCTCCCAGCACCGCAATCTTCATACTCTCTCCTTGCTTTACATTTCGTGCAGCATGTTTCCCAAAAATCATCACCGGAAAAACCAGTGGCTCGCGCACTCGCCGGCCGTGCCTTACCCTGTGCCACCCGCCTTAGGCAGATCGGCTCGAGAGCTCGTCCCGGGCAGATTCGTCAGAACCACCTTACCGCCGCTTTCCGCCACCAGATTAAGATGCTCGGCGCCCACCAGAGATGCTAGCCGAGGAACTACATTTTGATTGGCCACAATGTAGGAGCGCTCCGGCTTAAGCCATAGATCCTTGAACTGCCTGTCGTCGATGAAGACATCGGGCGCATCGGGTGCGTACGCGCCATATTCCAGATTGTAGAAGCGTCCGTTGCGCAGCAGCGCGGTGCGGTTAGTGTAAAAGAAAATAGAGGAAAACGTGTAATAGTGGTGATCGACAATCAGCGTTCCCGGCGGCGATTTCAGGATCGCCTCCGCCAGCGGACGCGAAGACATGTACGGATCGAAGACAGCCATAGCCATGCGGGCGGCGTGGAAGAAAAGTATCATCATCAGAGCGGCGGCGAGAAATGCCCGCTGACCAGTCCACTTCCAGGTTGCAAAACTACCGATCGAAAAGGCGAATGCGGCCACCAGCAGAGGCATTCGAAGATAGGCGAAGGAAGCGAGTGTGAGATCTTGCATGTGCCCCAGGGAGAGCTTATAAGCGCCCGGGTGCTGGCTGAGCGCGTGCGAAATATCTCCGGGTGCGGGCAGGCTGCGAGTGAGAAAAAACAGGGTTAAAGTCGCCACTCCAGCACATGCCGCAACCAGCGAGAGCACCCGGGTAGCGCGCCGTATCCAAACCCCTCCCATCGCCATGGCTGAGCCCAAAAGCAGCGCCAGCGCCGGATAGCAAGGCATCGAGTAATATTCCTGCGTGGTGGAAAAAGTGAAGAAGACCAGCACAAAGCCAGCCAAACAAAGAGCGAGCAGCCGCGTGCGGCCGGCGCGATCCTCGGGTTTAAACGAAAGCTTGGCAATGGCGGGAAAATACACGCTCCAGGGAAACAGCCACACCAGGTGTAACGACCAGAAGTAAAGCCGCGGGACGGTGTTGTAGTCTCGCGGATAGCGCAGGTTCAGAAATCGCAGCAGCTGCTCATTGATGAAGAAAAACCAAAGAAAGCCGTGGTATTGACCCGGCCCACTGTGAAGGGTGAAGGCGAAGTAAGGTGGATTACGCAGCGTGGCCAGAATGTGCCAGGGTGTAGCTATGAGCAGAATGATTAGCAATCCGCTGAAGGGACGCAATCTTCGCCAAGTGCCGGGGGCAAAGAGCTGGCGAGTGATCCCAAGGTAGATTGCGCCCGCCGCGAGCGGAAACAGGACCCCGATCAAGCTCTTGAGCAGGAGTCCCAGCCCTAGACTCGCGGCCAGCACGAAAGCCCAAAACCTGGGATGAGGCTCGTCTTGCTCCAACACGCGAAGAAACGCCCACATGGCGAGGGCCACAGTGAAGGTCAGCATGACATCCGGGATCAAAACCCGGGTAAACAAAAACAGCCCTATGCATGTGGCCAGGCACAGACCCGCATAAAATCCTGCCCGCCTGCCGAATGCCCAAGTGCCAAAGGCGGCCGTCAACCCGCTGAGGGCAATGGCCGATAAGGCGATCGGAATACGCGCCGCCCAGTCCCGCGCCCCGAAAACCACATAGCTCGCTGCGATGGCCCAATACACAAGGGGAGCCTTTTCCAGGTACACCACTCCATCCAGGCGTGCCGTTACCCAGTCGCCCGAAGCGAGCATGGTGCGCGCGATCTGCGCCTGCACGGCGTCCACATCATCCATCAAGGAAGGAGGAGAAATAATGCAGCCTAAATAGATGGCCCCGGCGACCAGCAGAACGCTCAGATATACGTACCAGTTTTTTCCTGTATCCAAACGCTCGTCTCCGCGTCGGCCGCTGCTTGAATCCCCCACTTTTTCATCCACAGAAACAGCACCATCAGACCCCATAAGTGGTATCCCACATTGACTTGTCTCTCCAGGTGTTGACGGATATAGGTCTCGATCACGTCCCGCCGGAACAGGCTCGCGTGATCAGATGAACCGTCCAGCAAAACATCGGTCATCAGCGAACGTAGACAACCGCGAAGCCAATCGTGCGCGGGAATGTCAAATCCGATCTTCTTGCGGTGAAGAACTGAAGGCGGGAGTTTGTCGCGCATCAATTCTTTCAGAAGCACCTTCTGCCGCGAACCACGGATCTTCAGAGATGCAGGCAAGGATGCGGCGAATTCAACGATTCGGTGATCGAGAAATGGCGGCCGTACTTCCAGCGATTGCGCCATGCTCATGCGATCGGCCTTGTTCAGAATGTCATCGGGAAGAAAATATCTCTGATCGAACCACAAATAGGACGCAAGATCATCGGCTCCCGATGTCCGACCGCGGAGTTCGCCCAGAATCCGGTTGAGAGCCCGCGGCATCGCAACGCGCAACAGGGCTGCCTTTTGCACCTCACTGAAGGTTCCATTCCAATAGACATGCGCGCGCTCGGGAGACATCTGACAGCCTTCGAGGAATCTCTTCAGCTGATATTCAAAGCTGATCTTGTCATCCGAAACGGGCAATACCTGCAAGATGCTGGAAGCAAGCTGGAGAGCCTTGCGTGGAAATCGCCGGGCGACAGTGGCAAGGCGGTTGGCTCGATGTGTGAGATAGCCGCCGAAGAGTTCATCCGCCCCTTCGCCACTCAGGCTGACAGTCGTCTTCGTCTTACTCAACCTGGAAAGGAACCACACCGGAAGCGCTCCAGCGTCCGCCGAAGGCTCGTCCGAGTAATATGCGAACTGCTCGATCGCATCCCGCAGGTCGACCTCGGGGTTCAGATCCACTTCCTCGTGATCGGTTTGATATCGCTGTGCTACTTCGCGAATGTATGCGGTTTCGTCGAAACTCCGCCCTTGGAATGAGATCGAGAAAGTCTTGAGCGGCGCGCCGGATTCGGCAGCGTAGTGCAAAATCGTAGAAGAATCGATGCCTCCGCTCAGCCACATACCCAGCGGCACGTCAGACACCAAGTGCTCGCGGACCGATTGCCGCAGAAGGGCGTCCAATTCTTCGCGGGCAGATTCGAGTGTCCGATCTCGGACGACTCCGAACGGCAAGGACCAATAGGAATCGGAGGAAACCTTACCGTCCTGCCACTCCAGCCACTTTCCCGGAGGAAGTTTTTCAATGCCCTCGACCAGCGTCCATGGGCAGGGAACGTAGTTCAAGGAAAGATAGCAATCGAGACCGTCCAGACTCAATCGGCGCTCAATCTCGGGATGGATCAGAATCGCCTTCAGCTCCGAACCGAAGAATAGATCGTTTCCGCGCCGTGCGAAATAAAGTGGCTTAATTCCCATGCGGTCGCGTGCCAGCACAAGCCGCTTTGTGGATTTCGTCCATAGCGCAACTGCGAACATCCCTCGCAAACGTGCCAAACAACCTATATCCCATTCCAGAAATGCTCGAAGAACAGCTTCGGTGTCGCAGTGCGAGTGGAAGTGGTGGCCTAGACCTTCGAGTTCGCGCCGTAGTTCCCCGTGGTTATAGATTTCGCCGTTGAACACGATGGCGACATCGCCATCGTCCGACAGGATGGGTTGGTCGCCGGAGCCGAGGTCTATGATCTTAAGTCGGGTTGCACCCAGAGAACAGGAGCTGGATTGGAATACACCTTGCTGGTCTGGTCCGCGATGAACCAGTGTGGCGACGGCGCGCTGAATGCGGCCGGAATCAGGTATCCAACTTTTATGCGTGAAGCCGACTATCCCACACAAGCGCCTGACCCTCATTACTGCTCTAGAATCAGCTTGCGATTCCCGCAGATTGGCACCCAGAAGCCGTAACTTCCGGAGCCAGGGCACGGCGAAAATCTGCCAGCTAAAAACCCGAAAACAGAAGCTTTAACGAATTCTATATGATGCCACGACCGCCCGTCGCGGTTGAGGTCTTTCGCAAGGTCCTAAAGGGACCTTCCTCGCTAATGCCAGTATCTGGATCCTCAGCGACGTTTTTCAGCAAATTATCCCCGCCCTACCACCACCAAAGCCACGCCGATGCACACCAGAAGCACGCCCGCCCACCTCCTCGGCGTTACCTGTTCGCCGAGAAAGAATTTTCCTCCTAATGCTCCCGCAGCATAGCTCAGCGCTGTAACCGGAACCACCAGACTCACATTTTCCATCGATAGAACAGCGAGGAGGGAGAAAAACGCAGTCCCCATCAGGGTCAGACCGACCCATATCCACGGCACTCGCAACACCCGGGGGACCAAGCTTAGCAGAGCAGACGGGCGAAAATCCTTCACCTCGCCGACCACCTTCATGGCTCGAGCAACGCACAATTCGCCACCCGTGCCCGCGCCAATAATTAGCAGATAGAGGAAGATCTCGCGCATTTAGCGAGGCTCCGTGGTACGAGGAGGGGTGTGTCCCACCACCAGGACGCCCAGGCAAATGACCAGCACCCCGATCCAACGCACCGGTGTGACTACTTCACGCAGCAGGAAATGAGCCAGTAAGGCCACCATACCGTAGGCCGCCGACGAAGCTGGTTGGACGTAACTGTAATCCGCCCAGGAGAGCACCAGCATGTAAGCCACAAAAAAGGTAATCAGAGAGCCGATGCCCAGCCAAATCGTGCCCGAAGTGAGCACGCGGGCAAGGAGGTCGAGCGCCTGCGTCAGCGTCCCGGTACTTGCCGGGCCAATGCGCTTCATCCCTTTGCCGAGAAGCACATTGCCAAGAGGGCCAAAAATCACCATTAGAAAGATCAACAGATAGGTTTTAAAGTGCAAACCGGCAGAGGGCTTCATGCGCGATATGACCGCGCGCAAAGGGGATCTTTGTGAAGGACGATCAACCACCGAAAAAGAATCATAAATCTATGTTACTGGATTTTTTAAACAGGCCCAAGCTCTCGAAACCGGGTTCATCAGCACCGTCACCGGGTTCGGGCAAACTTCAGCGAAGAGAGTCTGGCTAGAGCGCCTCCTCAACCCAACCGTGCGTAGAGTTGGAAAGGTGCCCAGTAATAGGGATTGTGGAATCCGCTGTGGTGAAGCAGCGAGAGTTTGGCGGCGCGCAGAGCGGCGTCCGGAGCCGCTCCCTGGTTGAGTTCGTCGTAGAATTTGTCCATCAGTTGCTCGGTAGGAGCATCCGTCGCGTCCCACAAGGCGGCGATCACGTTGTGGGCGCCCGCCCTCAGGAAGGCCCAGGAGAGGCCGACCAGCCCCTCGCCCGTATACGAGCGCTCACCGGCGCTATAACAGGCCGAAACCGTAACCAGTTCGGCTCGCAACGGATGGCGAATGATGTCGCGCGCGTAAAGTTTGAAGGAATCGTCTTCTGAGCTGTCCTTCGAGAGCACAATCGCCGAGTCGAGCGGACTCAAACGGCTGGCGGTGCCGTGCGCCACAAAATGGATGTAGGAAAATCGTTCCGGATTGCTCGCGAGATAAGCCGATGGTGTCGCATCCTTCCGCGTGAGTATCTTCTCCCCCGCCGTGGGAAAATGTCTGGCGACGCTTTTAATCTGGGCGCCGGCTTGCGCCAGCTGCGGATATTGATCGCTCGGCGCAACGCTGTCGCCGACGAGCAGCAGGCTGCGGTCTCGTTTCTCTTTCGCCGCGGGCGCGGCACCCAAGATCCGTAGCGAACTAGCATCGGCAATGGTTACATCTTCGATCCAATAATGCAGCTTCGAATCGGAAGGCTTTGACGCTGGGAGCTTTGGCTCGGGAACCAGGAGAGTTTCAAAATTAAGATTGTTCAGGCTGCCATCGGGGATTATGAAAACCTTTGCATCCTTTTTCAAAAGCGCTTGCGCGGGTGCGATCAGGGTGCGATAGAGGTATTGGCCATCGCCATCGGCCGATTCAAGAACGTCTCGAGGTCCGCCGAGATCCTGGCGATACCGTTGCGCCGCCGCATCGATCTCGGCGCGAGGAGCTAGGCTGAACAAAACGGTCTTTTGCGGCGTGATCGCCCACAAGTAGGACTCCTTCTCGCCTAGCCAATAAAAAAAGATGGAGGCACCCGCTCGCCGCGCAGCTCCTTGCGCATCCAGCGCAACCGGTTTGAAGGAAGTTTGCTTCTGCAGCAGTCCCAAGCCCTCGGCCAAAGTGCGGCCGCGGCTAAAGTCTGCGACCTGCAAGGCCTCATCTTTCTTGCCTCGAGCCACCAGGAAATGGATATAGTCGTCGTAGATGCGCGAAGCGTTGGTAAGAAACGGCAGCCGGGAATCTTCGTGCTTGAGCTCGGAGCGAGCCGTTTCGAAGGTGTCGAGCGCGGTTTTATATTCGCGGTTGGCTCGATCGAACTGCCGTTCGTCTTCATAGAGCCGCGCCAGCGAACGCTCCGCCTCCCACTTCAAGAAAACCGGACAATCCGGAGATTGCGCGACTTCGTTGAATGCACTCTCCGCTGTTGCGCTGTCATATGAGCGTGCGGCAATTCTGCCTTGAACGAGTCTCGGATAGACCTGATCCCGTCCGTTCTTATCCTCACGTGCCTTAGTAAGCGCGTCGTCCGCATAACGCTTTGCTTCGTCCAGTCTTCCCGTTTGCTCGCAGACGAACGCCAAGGCGATCAGGGAATTGGTCAGGTCATCGCTGTTGGTATGCCGCGCCAGATCAAGGGCCTGCCGGTATACACCTTCAGCAGCGTCGAGCTTGCGAGCGTCCAAGTAAATGTAGCCTATAGCTTGGAGCCACGTTACCTGATCCGTTACGTCGCCGAGCTTTTCGGCTTGTTTTCTGGCCTCGATAAACATCGCTTCAGCTTTTTCGGGATCGCCGAGTTTGTAATAAGCCCAACCCATGTTCCCTAGAGCGATTTCCGCCACACCGTCAAACCCCTGACGCACCGCGATGTCACGAGCGGTGCTTGCCCACTCAAGCGCCTCGTCAAGATGCGCCTGCTCATCTGCGGACCAGCTCAGGTTAAGCCACGCAGTGGCTTCCAGGAATTGGTCTCCGCCCAGACGTGCCGAAGCCAAGGCGCGCCCGAACGAGCCTTGAGCCTGAACGTAGTGATCGCCTTCCATTTCCAGAGTCCCCCGGGCAGTGATCAAATCTCCGCAGGCGGGATAGGTAGAAGTTGCACAGATCGACTCCGCTCGCGCCAGTTCTCGCTCCGCTTCCGGAAAGTTGTGCGAGGAGGTTTGGGCGACTGCGCGGAGCCTGTACATTTGCACGGCCAAGTCGCCGGCCAAGGGCGGGTGCGGCTCGGAAGCCAGAAGCCTGAATACTTCGTCGTTCATGCCCCGCCAATACAACACTCTGGCCTTAAGGATTGCGAATTTCCAAGCCCACTCTACACTTAGGTTGTGGAAATCTTTGTAACCATTTTCGGCGGAGTCCCCCGCAGCTGCCATATCGCCCCGCTGGTAGGCATGTCTTGCTCGGTCGTAAGCAGCCTGAGGGTCGTGGCGAGTGCACCCCGGAAAGCACACCAGCAATGCAACCAGTGAAATGGCCCCCAAAACGCGCGCTTTGCTGCAGGTTTTCCTCTCGGTGTGGGAATCGGAGCTTCCGTCTTTTCGCTCGGGGATCACGTCGCTCGGTTGATGTAGGATTCTAGCTTGAAATCCTATTTACAAGCGAACACTAGCCTTAACGGACGAAATCAAGAATCCATCTTCGATCAAGAAGGGAGCGTGCAATATCGATCTGGAGTGGGTGCGGTTCTGCTTGGCCGCGGACTTTCGCAAACCGCCGCAGGTGCACCCCGAAGCCGATTCTAGCTCCCGCCGCCCTTGCCCCTGCCGTTCGTATCGAGACGCGAGAAACGGATTCTTCCGCACGCCGGGCAGTCCAGCTCCACGCGGATCATGGTAAGAATGAACCGGTACTTATACTCCTCGGCCGTGGACGGCTCCAGCCTTGGGCCATCGTTCGCCGGCTCGCGCTTCACCGTCAGTTCGCCGAGGAATATCTTGCCGAAGTGCGGCAGTTCGATCACGTGACCGAAGGTTTTCCCCGGAGATCCAGATACGTCGTTGACCAGGGAGCAGCTCATCTCGTTCTGATTCTGCGCCGCCGCCGGATCCCAATTAAACTGATCGCTGGCCCACTTGGGAAGGCCGGCCATGCGCTTGATGTTGGCGTATTGGTGCGCGAGGCGGCTGAAAACGCCGCTGTCGTTGAAATAGGATTCGTCTTCGTCCGGCTTGGGACCAAGAATTTCGAGATGGGGCTCAAGCTCGACCTTCTCTCCGCCGATGCGGAGGTTCTCGAAGCGCGTGCCCAGAAAGCTTACCGACGGAACGCGGCCGTTGTCCGGGTGCTCGGTGGTGATCTGCGCCACCACGCGGTCGGCAGTGAGCACGTCAAGTACGTTGACGTCTTCGAGGGCGGCTGTGGCCAGCGTGGTCGCGCCCCGACCGTGACAGCCGCGGTGCCCCGCGACCTGAGTGTAGCCGCCTCGATGCGAAACTATCCCTTCCACCCGCAGAGGTTCCGCACGCTCGAACCTGTATCCGCCTGATTTAGGTAACTCAACGAACGCTTCCTTGTCGATCGTTCGCCGAATCGGCTGCTCCAATTCGGCGCTGAAAACATATGCGTCCGCGTCGTAGACATGCTCCGCCTCGATCGAGGGTAGTTCATCTGGCAGCGCTGACATAAGTTTGCTCCACTCCGCTCAGATTGAGCTTATTTCTGAATTTGTAGTTCAAATGTCGCCCGACCAACTTCCTTACCATCTCCGTTGTCTGTTAGGCCGCGCACCACCAAGTTGTAAGTGCCGGAGTCCCGCTTGGCACCCGGTACCTGCAGCGGCCACTGCTCTTGCGTGGATGAGGACGGTACTGTCAGCGACCATTCCAGCTTTCCGGCGGGATTATATAACTCCGCAGTATGGCGAGGATAGCTGTCGGGTGGAATTCTCACAAGGAGCAAGAAGCTCTGCTCAGGAGCAATGGAAATGGTTTGCTCTCCGGGTCCCATCGCGCCGATATTCACCGTGGCAGACGGTAAGACCTGTGGACGGGCGAACGCCTGCTGCTGCCGCGGGTAGACCACCAGATTCTGGTACCCGATCACCGCCAGCAGCAACGCCATCACAGGCACTGCCAACGCAGGACCGAACCATGCCAGCCATCCCGGTTTGGGCGGGACCGGCCTGGCCACCGGAGAGGTCGTGGCAACCGATTCCGATTCTTTCGCCAGCGAACTCTTGCTGTGCTCTATGAACAGAGCAGCGGAGCGCACGTCGAGGGCGCAATCCCCACAGTCGAAAAAATGCTCTTCGAATTCCTGACAGGCTTGGGGATCGAGTTCGCCTAGCAGGTATCTTTCCGTCATTTTTCGATCAACCGCAGCTGCGTGGTCCATCTCGCTAATGCCCCCTGATAGATAGTGAGCCGAGCCGCCCAATCGTTTCACAGCCATCAGGCCGAAGTAAACTGGATTTATCACGGCAGCAATGACGACCGCGAAACGGGTTCATTTTCCACGGGTGAAAGCAGGTAGGGATGCTCCCTGGGAGCGATGTATCTGCCGGGTGGGGGTGGCGGCCAACGGCCGGAAGGCGTTCTTGAGAAAGAAGGACGTAACTCCTTTTAAATTAACGCAGTACCGGACTGGCGGAAGATCAAGAAGTGCCGGAGCGGCTTCCCCCCGGAGTTAACTCCGGCACTTTCAACGGGCTCAGGGCTAGGTGGTTGCCAAGCCAGGGCCGAAAACGTGGCGCAAACCTTTTTGCGCTCGCCACTTATCGGGATAGTGTCGAGAAGACCCAAATCGTTTCAATCGAGAAAGGAAAAGCACGGAGTGATTTCGGAGGGCGGGGGTAAAAATGTGGATGCATTTCGACCACAACCGACCCCAATGTGTTTGTGGCAGGTCGCAACAAACGGAAGACCGCCGAACTGAGGCAACGAGCTACGGCAGCTTCACTCTGGCCTCCGGTATCAGGCGGACCGGGCCGATCAACCCCGATGGCATGAAGAACACACGGCGCTGAAACATAACAAAGTGAGAATCACCGCTGGCCCCATCGCCGACCAGGCGGTTCCGCAGGGTGTTGGTTACCACGACCTCGAAATGGTTGTTGCCGACTTTCAGAAAGGGGGAGACATCCAGACGATACGGTCGCATGATAAGGGAATTGACTCTGGTGTGGTTAATCCAAACTTCGGCCACGTCGTGGACTTCCCCCAGGTCCAATTCGAGCGCCAAACCGGGGCGCAAGTAAGGCTGAGGGATGTCGACGTCTAAACTGTAGTGGCCGTGCCCGGAGAAATAACGCAGGTTTTGCGAGAGGCTCCAATCCCGCAAAGGCGCGTCGTGAATCTGTTCGCTCCATTGTTTTCCGTCTTTGTCGTTCCCCACCAGATTGAGGTCCCAGTTGGGGCCAAGGGTTAAAGCGAGTGGAATATCCTTTTCGGTGACCCGGGAGACCCTGTCCTTCCCGTCGTTGAATTCCGTGCGATAACTTCCCGGCTCTGGGGTAACGCCGACCAGTCCACCGGAAGCACGCTCGATCTTGGGAAACGTGGTGTGAACGGCGTGCTCCTCCTCCGGTGACTCTGCCAGGCCAACAAGCTGAGAAGCATAAGGATCGAGATGGACCTCGAGCGTTACATTGCTCCGGTCAGAACGGTACACCGCTGCCTCGGCAATCTCACCTGTCCAGGGATTCCAGATTTCCGGGATCCGCTTGCCAGCAGGCAGCGTGACGCGAAAATCCTGGGATTCTGCCAGGGCGTTGCGAAAGAAGAAGAAGCTTACCCGAGCGACATCAAATTGCTGAAAAAAAACTTGTGGTTCAGGCGTCGCAAAGGAGAGGTTTGGGCTGACATTCAGCTCAGCCTGTAACACGCGCGGAACCGCGGTTGCGTCCGCCACGAAGCGGACACTTCCATGAGGCTGAGAAGACGCGGGCCCGGACGAGGCACTTCGCACCGCCGTGAGCTCCCGCATGATTCTCCGAATCTGTTCTCCGTGGCTGGAATAATCTTTGAACGAAATCTCCTCCGCCGGCAGGTGCTCGGCGAAAACGACGGGCAATCCCGCGCTGGCGAATTCCTGAAGCTTTTCGGCCAAGGGCAGTGAAATGCGCGTCTCATTGCGCAACACGAGGGAGGGATATACGCTGCCGGGGGTGTGTAACTCGTGATTCTCCACGGTGGCGTAATGCAACAAGGTGTCTTCGTTGATGAAGTCGAAGTTATAGCCATTTGCCATCAGCGAGTATTCGAGTGGATAGTCCTCATCCACCGGCATCCAACTGGGGTAGTAGAGCCGGTGAGAATACAGAGCCACGCGAGAGATGCTGTGACCCGATTGTGAAAGTGCCTGCACCCGGGCCATGTAGTCATTGAGAGGCCTCAGGTACGGCCAGAACGGATTGTGAAAATTGAGATGCTCGGAAAACGTGTACGTGAGTTCATATTGGGTTGAAAAAGGAAACCATCCGGGATCGGGTCGATCCATGTACTCATAAGGAAAGCCGTGGTAGCCGATCCGCGTGATGCCCGCGGAGAATAGTTCATCGGCAGTGGTCTTCATCAGCTCTGGAGTGATTTCATAAGGGTGGTCTCGCCAGACAAAAGTTTCGCTCGAGATGGTATTTTTGCCGAACAGATGTCCCCCGGAAGAAGCCAGCTTCAGGAAATCGTAGCGCCCATCGGCGTACAGAACCTCGGTTTCCGGAAAGTCCGCCTGCCCGTATATTTTCAGCAGGTCAGCCGGGGCACCGTGCGGCTGAATGCGGGCCTTAAGATGATTGCCATGCGCCCAGTCGGTGAGCGGCTGGTAGAAGTTCTCAATCATTAGGTCAGAAACCGTCATCCAGTAATCGTGGCGCACCCGCTCGCCGATTTCGGGATCGTCGAAGAAGGGAAGAGACGGATATTCCTCGCCGGGATCACTCTCTCCCGGGCGTTTGACTAAAGGCAAATAGGGAGTGAGGTCGTAACCGCGGCGTTTCTGAAATTCGCTCAGGAAACCGTCGGTCCAATACATGCTTTCCGCTGTCACTTCCAGACTGTCGCAGAAGATCGCCCGCAGAGATTTTCCGAAGTCTTCGCCGAAATATTTCTTGCCCGCCTCGCCCACGGCCTCGATCTGCCGATCGAGAGCCTGTCGTTTGAGGTGGTCGAGAACCCACTGCGTGCCAATCCCCGCACCACCCTCTACGGTTTGCAGGGTCGGAGCTTGAATGAAGCTAAAGAGCACCCACTGCCCGGCCGGTACCTCCCACTTCAGACTGCCGTCATCGCTCACCTGTTGTGTAAGCACAGTTACGGACGCGATGTCGATTTTGCCTGACGTGGTGACTATATCGACCGGCACCGAATCAGAAAACTCCTGCGGTTTTCGCCTGCCATGGACCGGCAAAGATCCGGGCGCTGCGAGCACCGCCACGAGCTTTTCCCCTGTGCCAAGTGGCGCCCCGGGAAATTGACCGGAGAATGTCGTGGGGCCGGTGATAACTGTTTCATGGACCAGCAACTTCTGTGCGGCTAGCGACAATGGAATATAGGGACCGCCAAAGGGCCAGCCTGAGCCGAACGTCAAATCGACATCGAGACCGAGGCGCCCACCTTCCTCGATCGCGTACTTCACATGCTTGAACCATTCCGGTGTAAGAAAGCTGTCGACACGACGGGCCACTTCGGCGGTCGGCGCGGGGTTCAATCCATCTTTGAAGGATTGGATTTCCACTCCGCCCAAACCAGCATCTTTAATAATTCGCAGCTCGCGCGAAATCTCTTCGTCGTTGACATCCCCTCCTGGCCACCACCACCGCACCATGGGACGAGCCGAGGCGGGAGGATTCTCGAAGCTGGCGCGCAGCGGATCGCCGGATTTTTCTGGCCGCGACGAGGGAATCTGCGCGGAGGAGAATGATGTTAGGCACAGCGTGCAAGCCAGCAATGCGAGAACAGAACCAGACGTTGAATGCATAGAGCGAAGTATTCTCAATTGTTTTTCAAGCACTGGGGATGGCCTTCTGTTCGGGGGGTCTAGATTCGTCGGCAGCGATGCTTCTCTCAGGCGAGAGCCGGGCCCGAGTCGACTCGCGGACAATCAGCGTGGGCGCCATCCGGACCACCGCCGGTTTCTTGGTCGTCTTGCCCTCAATCCGATCCATCAGTAGCGTGGCTCCAAAGGAGCCAATCTCATACCCTGGCTGGGATACTACTGTGAGCTGCGGGTGAAACGAACTATTTCCAGCGATGTCGTCAAAATTAGCGATCGCTACGTCTTCCGGGCAACGGACTCCAAGTTCTTCAAAGGCTTGCAGTGCTCCCAACGCCATGACGCCGTTCGAGACCAAGATGGCGGATGGCCTGGCAAACTGCAAGAGAAGATTCTTGGCCAGCCGGTATCCGGAATTCTCTCGAAAATCGCCTTCCAGAATCAGATCTCTGGAGACCTCGATCCCAGCTTCGCGTAGGCCCTCTTCGTAGCCTCGAAGCCGCTCACGCGCGACTCCTAATTCAAGCGGTCCCGTAATGATCGCAATACTGCGATAACCGGTGCGTATGAGATGGCGCACGCACTCTTGCGCCCCGCGAACGTTATCCAACATGACGGCATCAATTTTCATACCGGCTGGCGCCCGATCCAGGCATACGACAGGAATTCCCGATTCGATGGTTCGCCGGATATGATCGACGTCCTTTCCGCGGGTGGGAGCCAGCAGAATCCCGTCTACTCTGCGGGAGCGGAGGGCGGATACGATGCGGCGTTCGCGTTCAATTTGTTCGTCGGTATTGGCCGTGACCAGAAGGAAGCCTCGCTCCAGAGCTCGGTCTTCTGCGCCGCGTATGATTTGCGGGAAAAAGGGATTGGTAACATCGGGAAGAACCAGCCCCAACATGTAGGTCTGGTTCACCTTCAGACTGCGAGCAATCTCGTTGGGATGAAAATCGAGCTCTCGAATGGCGGCCTCGACCCGGGCGCGCAAAGCCGGACTCACGCGGGCGGTTCCCCGGATGACGTTCGAAACGGTTCCGGTTGATGCGCGCGCGCGTTTTGCTACTTCTGCGATCGTCGCCATAAGAATCTCGACTTCACTTCCCGGGGGATCCGTCCATGAGCATTCGCTTCCTAGCCAAGACTTAGCTCCAGTCTGGTGACGGAGGCCGGCGGGATTTGGAGAATGAGCCCCGTCCCCGGCAGTTGCAGATCTTTGACTTGCGGGGCCACATCATTGCGCTGATCGAATGTGTTATGAGCGTGAAGATCGGAATTGGAAAGAGTGGTCGTCGCTCCAGATCGTATGGAAGCGCCTCGAACAATGATCTCGGTTTCTCGCGCTTCGCTCACGTGCGGGTTTACCACGGTGAGTGTTAAGTCTTTGCCGTGCAGGGAGGCGGACCCCGCCAATCCGCTAAAGGACGCTGGTTTGCCATCGCGTGCGTAGTGGACATTGGGAGCTGAAATAATGGTACGTAGCGCCTGACCTCCCTGGTGTGCACTGTACATTCCGAAGACATGACCCACCGGAGTTACACAAAACCTATCTTCATGCGCAAGGTAAAGACTGTTCAGACAATTAATCAGCTGCGCCGGGCTGGCCAGAGTGACTTTTTCCGGATGCCGGTTAAAGATATCGAGCGTCATGGCGCTAAACACGGCGTCCCTGAGTGTGGGGACTTGTTCGAGGAAGTTGCCTGGGGTTAATTGAGTTCCAGGACGATACCACGGCCCCCATTCGTCGACCACCAGCTTTACCTTGTGCTCAGAATCAAATTCGCGCATGGATTGCCAGTGACCCTCGATCAGCGATTCCAGCCGGTTCCCCTCGCGCAACACTTCGTACCAGTCCTGAACATCGAACTTGATCGCGTCGCCCTTGCCCGCATCCCAGTCCGCCGTGCGCCCTCGGCTCAGGTTCCAGGAATAGTAGTGGAGCGCCCAACCGAAGATGGAGCTAAACTGCTCTTTGTCCTTGCGTGCAATCTCCTCAAAGAATCCGCGCGTCCATTGCCAGTCGTCGGAGTTTGGACCAGAGGCAATGAACGACAAGGGCTGCCCATACTCCGGCACCCAGGTGGTGTACCTGCGAAATTCGACGGCATATTCCTGCGCCGTAAAGTTTCCGCCGCATCCCCAGGATTCATTTCCAACTCCCCAGTAGCGGACACCATAGGGCTGGGCGGAGCCGGAAACCGCTCGCTCATCGGCCAGTGCCGTCGTACCCGCGGGTGAGTTGCAGTATTCCACCCAGCGATAAAACGCTTCCGCCGGTAGACTGCGAACATTGGCCGCCAGATAAGGCTGACAGCTAATCGCGCGGCAGAGGCGCATGAATTCATCGGTGCCAAATCGATTGGATTCATAACGGTGACTTGCGGGCGCCGCGCTGGTCTCGTCCTCATGGTTCCAGAAATTTGTTCGTCGAGGCCGCTTGTCCGCTGGGCCAACTCCATCGCGCCAGTCATAACTGTCCGCAAAGCAGCCACCAGGATAGCGAATCACGGGAGCTTTGATCCGGCGCATTGCATCGATGAGATCTTTGCGAATGCCGCCGACGTTTGGGATCTTCGAGTTTTCGCCAACCCAGACGCCGTCATAGATCACGCCGCCGATGTGCTCAAGAAAATGTCCATAGAGATTTGGAGAGATCGTGCCCAAAACCTCCTCCAGCAAAATCTCAATACGAGAGTCGGATGCGCTCGAGAGGATGGTGCTCGCCAGCCTCGCCGGTCGGGCAAGCAGCAGTCCGGTTGCCCCTAATGCGCCATCGCGCATGAACTTCCGGCGGCGGATCATGCAGTTGCCTGCAGTGCCATGAAGGTTTGCTCAGAATATGAATTTCAAGCCGAACTCGCCGATGCGGGGAATATGAACTCCACTGGGGTGCAGAAAGTTGCTCGGCACTTCTTGATTGGCAGCATTGCCGTTCACACAGTCCTGCGAGCCCGAGCTTGCCGAACCCGAGTCTGTGACATAACCGCAGCTGGTATTGTTCACGCCCGTCCACTGTGGGTGATTGAAAATATTGAAAGCCTCGGCTCGGAACTCCAAGGCCATAGACTCCTTTACTTTGAAATGCTTAAATAACCCCATATCAAAATTGAGCCGGCCCGGTCCAGCCAGGGAATTACGGCCCGAGTCGCCAAAGGTGAGGCCGGTGGGTTGGGTGTAAGCCCCGGGATTGTCAAGCAATGGCCCGTAAACAATGCCGGGCACAGCGTCGAAGGCGGGGGCGTGAGTATGGGGATTGCCCACAACGTCGGCAAACGAGCCTGAACCTACGCTGTTCCCAACTCCGGCGTTGTCGTAGTAACCTCCATTCGTTATGCTGAAGGGCTCTCCCGTCTGCGCCGTCGTGATCCCGGAAACCTGCCACCCTCCCAGCATCGATCCTCTCAAGCCTTTTGAATGCGCGAAGATCGGCAAATTGTAGATGTAACTAACGGTGAAGATATGTCGCTGATCATAATTGGAGGTGGCGCGATAGGAGTTAAGGTTGTAGGAATCGACGAACGTCGCATCGTAGCGATCTGAAGAATCATCGATCGAGTGGCTGTAGGTATAGGCGAGAGTGAGCTGCAATCCGTGCGTGTTGCTTCGGCCCGAAACCTGGAGAGCGTTGTAGCTGGAGTTGGCTCCGCCAATGATGCCGTAGATTGAATCGTAGCCTTGGTAGGGACGATACATATCGGTATTAACGTTGCCGCACGCGACGTTAAGGTTGAGAACAGCCTGGCCGACAACCGGAGTTCCGTTACCCAGATTGTTCACTCCATTTCCTAGATTGTTACAGTCAGCGGAGCTGATGTATTGTCCCGGGGTGTACGGATTGTCATCGGCCGGCGTCGAATGAAGCTGATTGCGATCCAGTTGGCGTGAGAGGTGAGTTCCCTTGCTGCCCACATACGCTACGGTCAGCAGTGTGTTGCGGACTAACTCGCGCTGAATATCGACGTGGTATTGCTGAACATAGGGCCACTGGGTTTGGGTAGTGATGGAAGTCAACTGGGTGTTGCCACCGCCCAGGGGATAAATCAGCGGTTGGCCGGCGGCCGATGTGCCGCCAATGCTCGTGTAACCCGAGATGAATGATTGCACTGGAGCGATGATGCCGGGAGGATTGCCTTCGAGCGACTCGGTGTTGGCGTCGTTGCCATTGGCGTGCTCGAAGAAAATGCCATAGCCCCCGCGAATCGCCGTTTTCCCGTCTCCTTTTGGGTCAAAGGCAAAGCCGAGTCTCGGAGCGGGGTTGAATAAGTGGCCGGACATGCAACTGCTATGCACTCCGTTGTAACCGCAGTGCACCATGCCGGTCATGTTGTTTACGCTTTGGCCGGGAGCAAAATCGAGAGCCCCGGTATTCGGGTCAACGATGGGCGCATTGGCCGCAACATAAGCGTTCGGATCAAAATTGTAAGCGCGTCCATAGCGCTCGTAATAGCTGCCATAGAGGCTTATTCTTACGCCGAGGTTCAGCGTCAGCCGCCGGGTCGCGTGCCAATCATCCTGCACAAACGGTTCCATGACCTTGTAGCGGTTGTAATACTTTAAGTTCTGGTTGGGCTGGGCGTAGGCATTGATGTATCCGACCAACAGATCCGCGAAACCGTTGCCGGTGCTCGAAAACGGACCTCCCGAGTTGCTGGTTTCGTTGTAAGCAGTATTCCCGTTCGAGAAAAGATACAAGCTGCCGTTAGGCTCCTCTTCCGCGGGTTCGTTCTTCTCAATGGCTTCGAAGTAGGTTCCAATGGTGAAATTGTGCTTCCCCTTGATCCAGGTCAAATTGTCGTGGAAGCTGTAAGTCGGGTTCGAGTTGGTCCATGGCAAGTAGCCGGGATCGATCATCAGGCCGAAGTTCCCGTTGCCGCTGATGGCGAAGGATGGAATCGTGCCGTTAAAACCGTTCTCAAAAATGCCCGTCATGGTCATGCTGGCGGGGCGCTTCCATGCATTTCCCGTATTAAAGAGATGCAAGTGGTTGGCCCCGTAGCTGAAGACGAACTCGTTGAGCAACGAGGGAGAAATCGTCGCAGTCAAAGTTGTCACCATGCTGATTCCAGGCCCCTGCAGGGTTCCGCCAATCGCCGGAACATTCGTGGTGTTGTTGGTCCACGGGGAGATGGGGAAACTCTGAGTCCAGGAATCATGAATGAAGCGGAAACTCGCCCGCAGCTTGGGATTGATCTGATCGTCAACTTTGATTAACTCCTCGTGCCAGCTGATGGGCGCAGCAAATGTTCCGACAAAGGCATGTCCGTCATTCGGCAAAGGAATATTTGTCACCAACGGACTGGTGTTGACGGGGTCTAGCAGATTCGATGGGATGGTGTTGTTAGGGAAGCCCAGATAATAACTGTCGCCGTTCGAATCCTGCCCCGGCGAGGTGTATGCGGGGCAGTTGACGCTAACCACTTCCTGGCCATTGGGAGTGGCAACCGGAACAACCCCAGCCCTCACAAATGGAGTGCCAACTGCAGGACAGACGTCATTGAAGTTTCCCGCCCGCTCGGCAGCATTCGGGAGATAGAGGTCAGGGTTGTTATAAACGTAGGGAACATTTTCGCGGCGAAATTCCTGCGACCAGAAGAAAAAAAGCTTGTCCTTCTTGATCGGACCACCGAGGATGTACCCGAAGTCATTCTTGTTGTAATAGGTCTTCGCCTGTCCGGGAATATCGAAGTAATTATGTGCGTTGAAGGCGGCGTTGCGAATGAACTCGAAAGCTTCGCCATGAAAAGTGTTGGTGCCGGACTTTGTCACCGCCTCGATCGTGCCGGATCCGTTGCGTCCATACTGAGCGCCGTAGGTCGAGGTTAGGACGCGAACTTCAGCAAGTGCGTCGATATTCGGGTAGACGTTAATATTGGCATTGCTGCCTGAGTCGAGCACCTCGCCACCGTCAATCTCCCAATTGTTAAACTCAGTCCGCCCCCCATTGACTGCATAAGAAACGCTGCCGGATGGCCCGACTGTTCCGTCATCCTGCCCGGTTTGATCACTCACTCCTGGAATTAATTTGATCAGCGTGGTGAAATCGCGGCCGTTCAACTCCAGCTGAGTGATCTGTTCTCCAGTGATCGTCCCTGCTAATTCCGAGGACTGCGTTTCGACCTTCCCGACCGAGCTGCCTTCGACCACAATTTCGCTGGTCACCTTCCCGATCTCGAGCGTGGTGTCGACCCTGATCTTTTCCCCGACGCGGAGGATGACGTGCTTGGCTTCGAATGTTTTGAAGCCGGGTGCCGTGACGGTGATGTCATAACTGCCGGCGCCAAGACCGGCCACCAAATAGTTGCCGTCCGAGTTGGTCGTGCTTTTGCGGCGGAGGCCTGTGGCGGGATCGGTGACCGTTACCTGCGCCCCGACGACTGCAGCTTCGGTATTATCGACGACGGTGCCAGTGAAGGAGCCGGAAGTTTGTGCGAACAAAGAGAGGGAAGACAGAACAAAGAGCAACCCAGTTGCCGACATGGACTTCGAGATCATGTTTCCATCTCCGTTTCGATGGCTCATAACTCTTGCCTGCCAAGTGAACAGAACTTTTTCCCGAACAATGTTTGTCTTTCGGCAGTCTTCGCTCGACCGGTAGATTCCGGTGCGAGGTTGCCCAAGTTAGCCCGAGAATTCAGCGTAGCTATGAATCGCTTCAAATTGAACGCCACATGGTGCGTTAAACCGGTCTTTGCTGTCAAGAATAAAAAGTCCCAGTCGTTAGCCGTCTTCATTTCCAGGTTGCCCGGTTCGGCCGCGAGCCGGCATTTTCCCTGCGGAAAGCGGATCTTCGTGACATTTCAGCACTGCCGCGAAACTATCCTGAGTAGGACTTTGGTCGAACCTCGCGGATCTCGCGACTTGACTCTAATTGAAACCTTCCAAAACTTGCGCAGGTCGGGCTATACTCGCAGGGCAACTCGAACCTCGTTTGATTTATGAATCGGCCTTTCTCCGCATTTCACCGGTGCTCGCCGTTTGCAGTAAGAATCGTCCTGGCTTGCAGCCAGCTTCTGGTCGGTGTCGCTGGGTCTGCCGAGCAGCCGATGCAATCCCTGGAACTCTCACGACCCATTCGATCCTGGGAATTCCTGTCGGCCGTAGGGAAACGTGCCGGACTGTTTGGGAACGAACAGGGAACTCTCGAGGCGTGGGTTTATCCGTTAAAAATCCTTCGTGATTTTCATTTACGGTTTCACGTGGGAGGCGCCATCGTGCCCGCGGAAGCTCTTGCCCGTACTCTGATCGTTCACCCAGAATCGAGCACGATCGTCTACACCGGCGACGTTTTTTCGGTTCGCGAAACGTTGTTCGCACCGGTGCACGAAGCGGGTGCAATCGTCGCGTTTGAAGTTCATACCACTGAACCGCTGGAGATCGAGGCGATTTTCAATCGTGATTTTCAGTTGGAATGGCCGGCGGCTTTCGGTGCAGTGAATGAAGAGTGGGACGCGAACCTCCACGCATTCCGTTTCGGAGAAGAATCAGGAAGATTTGAGGCTTTGGTTGGTTCGCCATCTGGGGTCAGACTCTCGGAGGAGCTTTCCACGAACTATGTTTCGTCCCAACAGGACTCCATGCTTCTGGGTGCGACCGCGAAAGGGGTCGAGATAAAACGGATTGTCATCGCAGCTCGGTTCGACGGGCGGGCATCGCTCAATCAACTCTACAACCACCTGGCGAAGGATTATCCGGAATTGCTGCGCGTCTCCGCCCGTTACTACCGCGATTATCTCGATCACACAATCGGCCTCAAGCTTCCTGACGAACGAATCGAAAAGGCCTATGAATGGGCCAAGGTGAGCATGCTGCAAGGCGTGGTCGAGAACCCGTTTCTGGGTGAGGGTCTGATTGCCGGATACAACAAGTCGGGCGACGATGGGCGCCCGGGCTTCGATTGGTTCTTTGGCCGGGACGCGGAGTGGACTTCTCTGGCGCTGGATGCCGAAGGCGACTTTTCGACTTCCCGCGGCGCCCTGGAGTTTCTCAGCAAGTACCAGCGGGCGGACGGCAAGATTCCCCATGAAGTCTCGCAGAGCGCCAGCTTTCTCGACTGGTTCAACAAAACTCCCTACGCCTATGCCGCTGCGGATGCGACGCCGCTGTTCATTATTGCAGTCAACGACTATGTGACGCACAGCGGTGACGTCGAATTCGTTCAGCAGAAGTGGGAGAGTCTTTGGCGCGCCTACGGATTTCTACGATCTACCTACGACGCGCAGGGACTCGCTCAGAACTCTGGCGTGGGCACCGGTTGGATCGAAGGCGGACCACTCTATCCGGTGCGAACGGAACTGTACCAGGCGTCATTGGGAGTGGAAGCCGTGCACGCGCTTTCTCACCTGGCTCACCTTCTGGGCAAGGAGGATCTGGCGAAGGAGTTGGAACAAGCTTTCGAACGACAGCAACCGCTCCTGGAGAAAGCTTTTTGGTCCCCCGAGCAGAAAATTTATGGCTACGCAATCGATACGAAGAACCATCGCATTGACATACCCAGCGTGCTTGCCACGGTTCCGATGTGCTTTCAACTGCTCAACGAAGATCAAGCGCGCAGCATGATTCAGCAACTCGCTGGACCCGATGCGCAGACGGATTGGGGCATGCGAATTATTTCCGCGCATGACCCGAAGTACGACCCCGGTGGATACCACTTCGGAACGGTTTGGCCATTGTTCACCGGCTGGGCATCGGTGGGAGAGTACCGCTATCATCGCGCGCTGCCTGCCTACTCGAACTTACAGGCCAACGCGCTGCTCACTCTGGACGGATCTCTAGGGCACGTGAGTGAAGTGCTTTCCGGCGATTACTATCAGACGCTCTCTACCGGAACACCCCAGCAGATCTGGTCGGCAGCTATGGTCGTCGATCCCTTGCTAAGCGGATTGCTGGGCTTGCACCTAGATGCGACCGATTGTCATTTGAATTTTGCTCCTCACGTTCCCGGAGACTGGAACGCGTTCTCCGTCAGCAATGTTCGGGTGGGCCCAGTGGCGCTGAATCTGAATTATCAGCGAACGCCGGACCGCATCCTGCTCGAAGTACAGTCCACGGGAGCGGGGAAGTGTTCGCTGCAGTTTTCGCCAGCCATGAGCTTACGGGCAAAGATTACTCGCGTTCATCTGAACGGTCGGCCGCTGCCGTTTCATATCGAAGCAAACTCCGCGGATCAGCACGTGACGGTCAGCCTGCCGATCCGCGGCGACCACAACAGCGTTGAGATTTCGATGAAAGACAATTTTGAGATCAGCCAGTCATCGACTCTTCCCGCTTTGGGGGGCACCAGCCACGGTCTGCGAGTGCTGTCCGAGTCATGGACGCCGGCGCGGGATTCTCTGAGCCTGCTCCTGTCAGGTGCTGCGGGAGAGACGTATGAATTCGCGGCGTGGAATCCCGGCCAGATCATTTCCGTGCAGGGTGCTGAGCTTGAGAAGGGAACATCCCAGGTGGCGAACATCCGGGTCCGACTGCCCGCCAGTGAGCCTGGCACTGATCCGCAAGCCGAAGTTATTTTTCATTTTGCAGCTCGGTAGGAATAGGCGGCAGGTCAAAACTTCTGGTTTCGCTTGTGAACATTACGGAGGGCTGTCACACTCATGCTGCGAAATTCTGCAACCGCAACTCTGCTGATTGTGGCTGTGTGCCTTTCAGTTTCTTCATCACAAGCCAAAACCCAGGTCGCGGATGGCCACGGTCATCCGTGGTGGCAAGATGCGGTCTTCTACGAGATTTACCCGCGCAGTTTTGCGGATAGTAATGGAGACGGGATCGGAGATCTCAATGGCATCGACTCGAAACTCGATTATCTGAAGGATCTGGGCGTGGACGCAATTTGGATTTCGCCGTGTTATCCCTCCCCGCAAGTCGATTTTGGCTATGACGTTTCGGACTACGAAGCTATCGATCCCATGTACGGAACGCTGCGAGACTTTCAGCATCTGGCCGACGACGCTAAAAAACATGACATCCGTATCATCATGGATTTTGTGCTCAACCACACTTCGCCGCAGCACAAGTGGTTCATCGATTCGGCGTCGTCGCGCACTTCGGCCCACCGCGACTGGTACATCTGGCGCGATGGCAAGGCGCCGGGTGTTCCACCGAACAATTGGATTTCCGGCTTCGGTGGGTCGGCCTGGCAGTTCGACCCCAAGACCGGCCAATACTATTACCACTATTTTGCGGTGGGACAGCCGGATCTCAACTGGCGCAATCCGGCTGTGGAAAAAGCCATGTTCGACGTGACTCGTTTTTGGTACGAGCGGGGAGTGTCCGGCTTTCGGCTCGATGCCGTCGACCTGCTATTTGAAGATCCGAATCTCCATGACAACCCTGTGCTGCCCGGGAAGAACGAGTTGGGCGATCCCAACATGGAGAACAAGTACAACGACAAACTGCCGGAAGTTCACACCGAGTTGAAGAAGTTGCGCAAGGTGGCGGACGAGCATGATGCCGTTCTGATCGGCGAAACCTATACCTCGAATCGAGAAGAGCTAAAGGAGTATTACGGCGATCACAATGACGAAATCCAGATGCCCATGGATTTCATGTTCTGCGAGGTCAATAAGCTTTCCGCAGGCGACTTCCGAAAGCAGATTGCAAACGCCGAATCCACCGGAGGCTGGCCGGTTTACGTGATCAGCAATCACGATATGCCGCGCTCCTACGATCGCTACGGCGACAAGCAACACAATGACCAGATCGCCAAATTGCTCGCGGGCATGTATCTCACCTTGCGCGGAACGCCGATCATGTACTACGGCGAAGAGTTGGGGATGGAAAACAACGACCCCGTGCGCAAGGAGGACGTGAAAGACCCGATCGGAATTGCCGGCTGGCCCGAGGAAAAAGGTCGCGACGGAGAGCGTACCCCGATGCAGTGGAACAACTCAACCAACGCCGGGTTCAGCACAGCGAAACCGTGGTTGCCGGTGCCCGCCAGTTACAGAACACACAACGTGGCGAGCGAACTGGAAGACCCCGACTCGGTTCTGCAATTTTATAAACACCTGCTGGCGCTTCGCCACCATGAGCCGGCGCTTCTCGACGGCGATTACCTTGCCTTGAATCAGGACAATCCGAACGTTTTATCCTATGTACGCCGGTATAAGAATGAAGCGGTGGTCGTGGCTCTGAATATGTCCTCGACCGCCCAGCCGATCAGCTTCAACCTTTCCGAGCAAGGATTCTCTGCGGCAAAGGCCACTACTCTACTGACAACTATGTTGCCCACGACCGGGGGGAGCCTAGATCACGTCGCATTGGAGCCGTTCGCGGTTTACATCGCGCGAGTATCCCGATGAAAAAGCCTCACAGAATCGTCTTCCTGATGTGCACCTTGGTTTGCGTGCTGATGTCAGCCTTGGCCTGGCCTCAATCTGAGGCCAGCCAGAACGCCGAACTGTACAGCCTGATCTCGCCGCATCCTTACGTAGCAAAGCGCGCGTCCAGCTATGACCGCACTGGCGGCAACGATGACTTCCGCAAGATTGCTCCCGCAGAAACGCTCACCTTGCTCGACGACTCCGGGCCCGGAATCATTACCCACATCTGGATCACCATTGCTTCCTCGGAAAAGTACCACCTGAAAAAGTTGGTTCTTCGCATGTTTTGGGACGGCGAAGCTTCGCCCAGCGTGGAAACTCCCATCGGCGATTTCTTCGGTCTCGGCCTGGGAGACTACTTTCTGTTTGAATCCACTCCGCTGTCGGTGGCGTCAGATAAGGCCCTGAACTGCTTCTTCCCGATGCCTTTTCGGAAGCGAGCCCGGATCACAGTGAGTAATGAAGGGAAGGAGGAGGTCGACGCGTTTTATTTCAACATCGACTATCAGGCGCTGAACAAAGATCTTCCCGCTGACGCCTTGTTCTTCCACGCCCAGTACCGTCAAGCAACTCCCGCGAAAGGCTGGACGAATCAGTGGGAATCCAATGACGCGGCAGCGGTCAAGGCGAAGAAGAATCTTGATGGACAAGATAACTACGTCTGGATGGAAGCAACTGGTCAAGGACACTTTGCCGGCGTAACCATGTCAATCCTCCAGAATCAGGATGGCTGGTGGGGCGAAGGAGACGACATGTTTTTTGTCGATGGCGAAAAGCGCCCCTCCATCAATGGCACGGGATCGGAAGATTACTTCCTCGGGGCGTGGAGTTTTGGCGATCATCCTTTTTCTTACGCTCTCTTCGGAGCGCCGGTGAAAGGCTCGGAGTTTGCGGGCAGCCGTTCATCCGTATATCGATTTCATCTGGATTCGCCGATTCCTTTCACCAAGTCTCTCAGAGCGACGATCGAACATGGCCACGCCAACCATCGCTCCGATAATTTCTTTTCTGTGGCCTATTGGTATCAAAAGGAGCCGCATGCGACGTTTCCGGCGCTTCCCTCGGTCGAGGAGCGTCTTCCGCGCATCTATCCAGTTGGAGGTCCAGGAAATGCTGTTAGGTAAACGTCCGGCTAACAACGCCCTGCCGGTCAGGCTGAGAGTCTTGCTGACGATTGGCTTGTGTTTGGCTGCTTCGCTCGCGGTGGCGCAAGACGATCCAGCTCCGGAACAACCGATCGTGGTCGGATATTTTCCTCAATGGGGCATTCACAAGCGGTTCTTCGTCAAGAATCTTGTTTCCCTGGGCGCGATGAAGATGCTCGACCAGATCAACTACTCGCAGGGACACATTGATGCGGACAATCAATGCGCAATCGCAGATGCCAATACCGATTTGAACTATTCATTTTCCGCGGACGATAGCGTGGATGGCTCATCCGACACGCCCGACATGGCCCTGCGTGGAAACTTCCATCAGTTGCAAGAACTCAAGCGCTCGTACCCTGACATCAAGATCGTGATATCGCTTGAGGGAAATGCGAACTCGTTTGCCGAGGCGGCGCAACCCGCCAACCGTTTTGCTTTCGTCGCCTCCTGCATCCAGACTTTCATCGAAGGAAACTTCGGTGACGGAATCGTGGCGCCGGGTCTGTTCGACGGCATCGATCTCGACTGGGAATATCCAGGAGAGGATGACAAATACAATTTCCTCGCTCTGCTTGGAGAATTTCGCCGGCAACTCGATGCGGCTGGGCCCGATCATCTGCTGACAGTTGCCATGGGCGACTATGGCGCAGCCTACCAGCATCTGGACATGGAAACGGTTTCTTGGTACGTCGACCAGGTCGGCATTATGAACTACGACTACGGCGGCCCTTGGAGCAAGAGAACCGGCTTGGTCGCCCCACTCTACAGCTCGCCGGGAGATGTAGGAAAGGGTGGGGACGTGGATGCCACCATTCAAGGCTATAAAGACGCAGGCGTGCCTGCGTCCAAGATGCTGCTCGGCCTGCCCTTTTATGCCTACTCTTGGCATAACGTTTCGCCAGCCAACCATGGGTTGTTTCAGATGGGTGAACCGCAACGTGACGATTTTCCCTACAGCCACATCGTTTCGATCCTCAGCAAATTCACCACCTATCGCGACCCCGACTCGATGGCACCATGGCTCTTTGATGGGAGCACCTTTTGGACATACGACGACGAAACGTCCATCGGTGCAAAACTCGAGTACGCGCGGCAGGAGTCTCTGGGCGGAGTGATGATCTGGGAATTGAGTGGCGATACGCCGGATGGGAAGTTGCTCAAGACCATCTCCGAGCAATTCAGAAATTACGATGGCGATGGCGATGACGATGACGACGCAGAGAGAGAAACGCGCTGAATCAAAGGAGCAATTATTTGAAGACACGAGTGCCGGTGTTTGCCTGCTGTCTCGCGTGTTTGGTGATCGTAACTCTCACCGCAGCCCAAACCATCCAGGTTGATATCTCTCCTGCTCATGCCAGCAATCATTTTCGCCCCAATGAAACGCTGGGCGCCGGCGTCGATCGTATCCCCTCGAAGGCCGTGGATACTGGACTGGCTCAACCGAACTTGGGCAGAGCCTTGGAGTCAGGTTGGCAGCCGATCAGCTATCGCAACAATACCGAACTCTCCATCGAGGCCTGGCACTGGAATTCTCAGGGAACATGGAGTGAGCCCGGAGAAAAAGGCTACTTTACCGGTTCCGTCGCCCCAGGCGAGCCGATCCGCCACTCTTACGGGTATTCGCTGCCTCACCGCGGTTTTACTCGAAATGACGGAACTCCGAATGCTGGCTTTTCTCGCATCACCGACGGCGATGACAGAACGTATTGGAAAAGCAATCCTTATCTAACTCAGCATTTCACCGGCGAAAGTGATGCGCTCCATCCGCAATGGGTGGTGCTTGATCTCGCCCAGATGCAGCCGGTCGATAGCATTCGCATCCAGTGGGCGGAGCCCTATGCCACGCGATTCTTGGTACAGCACTGGATCGGGGAAGATCCCATGCATAGCCCCACTCACGGAGTGTGGCAAACCTATCCGGGAGGAGCCATCGAGCACGGTCGCGGCGGATCTGACATCCTGCGTCTTCAGGCCAGGCCGCTTGCCGTGCGCTTCGTGCGCATTCTGATGACGGAATCCTCTAACACCTGCGCGGCGGACCAGGCCTCGAGCGATCCACGAGCCTGCGCCGGTTACGCGATCAACGAGATCTATCTGGGATCCACTTCCGCAGACGGCGAGCTTCACGATATTCTGCGGCATACTGAAGATCAGGAGCAGACTACAACTTACTGTTCTTCCGTTGACCCCTGGCACGAAGCTTCCGATCTCGGGACGACTCATCAATCCCAGGCGGGATTTGACCTCTTCTTCAACAGCGGCATCACTCGCGGCCGTCCGGCGATGATCCCGATCGCGCTGGTTTACGACACGCCGGAGAATGCTGTGGCGGAAATCGCTTATCTCGAAAATCGCAAATATCCGATCTCTTACATCGAGATGGGCGAAGAAATGGAGGGCCAATATCTAAGCCCCGAGGACTATGGCGCGCTCTACATTCAATGGGCCACCGCGCTTCACCATCTGGATCCCACACTCAAACTGGGCGGACCGGGATTGGGCGGCTTGAATGAAGATCTCGAGTCTTGGCCTTCGGCAAACGGCAAGACATCGTGGGTCACGCGTTTCCTCGACTATCTCAGGCTGCACGGCCGCATACGTGACCTGGCATTTTTTTCCTTCGAGCACTATCCCTATGACGGTTGCAGAATTCCGTGGGGCAGCCTGTACGACGAAACGGAACTGGTAAGCCGCGTCCTGCAAATCTGGCGCGATGACGGAGTGCCGCCAGAAACTCCCATGTTCATCACGGAGGGAAATCTCTCCTCGGCTGCCAGCGAAACTTACATGGACATTTTCTCCGGGCTGTGGTTGGCCGATTACATCGGGTCATTCTTGGCCGCGGGCGGAAATGGCGTCTATTACTTCCACTACCTTCCGCTGCAGATGGAACATGGCTGCAATGATTCACCGGGCACGTACGGCATGTTCAGCGTTGACGCACAGTACAAGATTCAACAGCCCTTGGCCCAGTTTTTTGTGGCCCAGCTCATCAACCTGGAATGGGTCACGCCCGGCGCTCAATCGCACGATGTATATCCCGCCAAAAGCGACGTCGACGACGGAGCGGGACATGCTCTCCTAACCGCCTACGCGCTGAAGCGGCCCGATGGGCAGTGGTCTTTGCTGGTGGTGAATCGCGATCAACAGAATGCTCACCGGGTGCGAATCGAATTTCGAGAGCAAAACCAGCCGCCAAGCTCATTCCTGGGATCGGTTTCGCTCTCCACTTTCGGAAAGGCTCAGTATCAATGGCACCCTGGGCACACGCGCTACGTCGGGCATGCCGAGTATCCCGGAGAACCCTCGGTTGTGGCGGAATCGTTCGGTCACGCTGATCCGGATGGGCCGATTCTCCACGCTGAGCAGACTGCCACAGCCGACACGACCTATGAATTGCCTGCGGCATCGGTGGTTGTAATTCGCGGCCACATTCGCGGGCGGTAGATGCCATGATGATGATGAAGCTGATCCCGGCAACACTCACTGTTTCGATGGCTCTCTTTTCCTCCGGTATGGCGTTCGCCCAGGACACGAATTTTGAAGCCGAACGGCAGCAGATTTCTGTCCCCGACTGTCTGCGGACGAAAGATGTTTGGCAAGCGGAATCGAAACCGTGCACCGAGGAAGATCACGATGCGTGGCTCGCTGACATCCGCCAGTGGCGAAGCGAGCGCCTGATTCGCATTGGCTTCGATGGCTCGCGATACGATCTGCCTGCGCTCAAATGGACGCAGTCTAGTTTTTTTCAGCCACAGATGATGGTGCAGGATCGCTATTTCTACGATCCGGTGGCACGCCGTTACACCGTCGATCGTTATCTCGACGATCTGAAAAAACGGTATGGAGGAATTGACGCGGTGCTGATCTGGGCGACTTATCCGAATATGGGCGTCGACGACCGGAATCAGCATGATTTGATTCGCAGCATGCCCGGAGGAGTGGTAGGAGTGCGGCAAATGATTGCCGATTTTCACAAGCGCGGCGTGCACGTTCTTTTTCCCATGATGATGTGGGACTTGGGTACGCGTGATCCGGGCAAGCCCTGGCCGCAGGCGATTGCTGAACTGATGACGGAGATCGGAGCCGACGGCATCAATGGAGATACCCAGGATGGAGTACCGCTCGTATTTTCAACGGCTGCCGACAAGATTGGACATCCGCTGGCCTTCGAGCCCGAGGATGGTCCGTCCGATGAAGCTCTGGCGTGGAACGTGATGACTTGGGGGCAGTACAGTTTCCCCTTTGCTCCTCAGGTGGACAAGTACAAGTGGCTGGAGCCGCGCCACATGGTAAACATTTCCGACCGGTGGAATCGCGACAAAACCAACGATCTGCAGTTCGCCTTCTTCAATGGAGTCGGTTGGGAGAGCTGGGAGAATATTTGGGGCATATGGAACGGGATCACGCCGCGCGACGGCGAAGCCACTCGTCGAGTCGCCACCATCGAACGTGCCGTGGCTCCATTTCTGACCAGCCACGAATGGGAGCCGCTTGCCCCCACATTGCGCTATGGAGTTTTCGCCAGCCGTTGGCCTTTAGAGCAGCAGACCCTCTGGACCGTCGTGAATCGGAACGAATATGACGTGCAGGGCCACGAGATCGAACTTCACGAAGAAGGAATGCACTACTTCGATCTTTATCATGGAACCGAACTGAAGCCCGAACCCAAATCACCTGGCAAGGTCGTTCTTAGTTTCGATATCGAAGCCCATGGGTATGGGGCCTTACTGGCTACAAAAGTGGCTCCCAGCGCAGGCCTTCAGGAGCTTATGTCGAAGATGCACGCAATGACTGACCGACCGTTGGCCAGTTATTCGCATGAATGGAAAGTATTGCCGCAACAGATTGTGCCCATTGCCGCGACTCAGCCGCCCGTGGTATCGCCACCTGACATGGTAAGAATTCCGGGTGGAGAGTTTCTCTTCAAGGTGCGGGGACTTGAGATCGAAGGATCCGACGACATCGGCGTGGACGTGCAATATCCCTGGGAAAATTCTCCCCGCCGATTCCATGAACATCCCATGCAGGTGAAGTCATTCTGGATCGACACGTATCCGGTCACCAACGCACAGTTCAAGCAGTTCCTGGACGGCACGCGGTACCATCCGCAGGATGATTTAAATTTTCTTCGCGATTGGAAGGATGGTAGCTTTCCCGACGGCTCGGGTAACAAACCCGTGACCTGGGTTTCTTTGGAAGATGCCAGAGCGTATGCGGGATGGGCCGGAAAGCGTCTGCCGCATGAGTGGGAATGGCAGTACGCTGCACAAGGTAGCGATGGCCGAACCTATCCCTGGGGAAACGAATGGAATGCGAGCGCGGTTCCCGTCCCGGACAAGAGCCGAACCATGCGTGGTCCTGACGCCGTGAGCGCGCATCCGCAGGGTAAGAGTCCTTTCGGGGTGCTAGACCTTGTCGGCAACGTGTGGCAGTGGACCGACGAGTTCACCGATGATCACACCCGCGCGGCCGTCCTGCGGGGGGGCGAATACTATCAGCCGCAGGGCTCGATATGGTATTTCCCGCAGAGCTATGAACTGGACCAGCATGGCAAGCTTCTGTTGACGGCGCCCGGCCTTGATCGTTCTGGTGGAATTGGCTTCCGCTGTGTGCAGGATGCGGAGTAAACGATCTGTAGACCGCCTCGTCTCGTGAATCAGGCTGATGAAGGCTAGTCCCCGGCGGTACGCGAGTTGGGCCAGAGGGTTCGCCAACTCCCTGCGATGCGGCGTGGATTCGATACTACGCGATGACAAGCACGCCGGTATCCGTTGGTCGAAGGCGTGGTGATCATTACGTCCAGGATTGGTGTTGCCTGCTCGGATGGGAAACGCTAATTGAAGTAGAAGGATATTAGGACCATAGCCGCTATTACTAGCCAAAACCGGAAGGGATTGCTACCGCCCGCAGGTCTGTCGTCCGGGTCCAAGGCGCATCCCAAGATTACTACGAGGATTAGGCGGACCATAGCACAGCAAACGTTACTACCCATTCGAGAACCGGACAATAGCCTGAGGGTGCTAACCTGAGCGGCTATTAAAGATTCGCCCACCTCGATCGCGATAAGCCGGGGTAGAGGATATGCAGGGCCTCGGAACGCCTTGCGGATGACCCC
The DNA here is from genome assembly GCA_049584315.1 of Candidatus Sulfotelmatobacter sp. Classification (GTDB taxonomy): domain Bacteria; phylum Acidobacteriota; class Terriglobia; order Terriglobales; family Acidobacteriaceae; genus Sulfotelmatobacter. The sequence goes on from JBAUXO010000128.1 coordinate 69,161, forward strand.
TCAGATAGGGCCCCCACATACTCGAGCAGATGAAAACGATTTTGGAGACGATTTCTTCGCCCATCTCGGTGAAGAATCCATGAAAGGATTCTATGGTTTGTTCCTTTCCCACCCCAGAGCAGGCTGAGTGATGCCGAGGTCGATTCGATAAACCAGCGTCAAGTATTTGTGGCCCTGGCATATTGGGTTTCATCGACATCGATGGCGTCGATCTGGCCCCAGCTCTCGGTGTTCCAGACCCCAGGTGATGACCGGTTCGACGGCGTCGAACACCCATCCCAGGAGGTGCGAAAGGCGGGTTCTTTCCATGAACGGCGCCGCGCCCAGCGGGCCAGGAAGAGTACGTAGGCCTTGGTCAGCCAGCGTTTGCCGTCGCCCCACGGCACCTTCTCGACGACGACTATGCCGCAGCGGCGGCAGTTCACAAGCCGCAGGGCGTAGAGAAGGAAGACGAACCCCCACAGGGGGATGAACTCGAAACGCCGTTCGGCGAGTTGGTTGTAACCGGCGCCGTAAAATGGCAGCGCGAACAGATCGCGGGAGAGCCCTGGCGCGGGCGCACCGAGACCTCGATGCTCGTGTGGTCTGGAACGAACCGGGCGTACTGGTAGACAAATCCTTGGAAGCGGTGGCAGCGGTTTAGAATCGTGATCAATTCCATGGCGCGGTCAAGCGATGGCGAACACCTCTACCATAAACCCGCTACATCCAGCTCGCCTTCAGTCGAGGTCGAGCGAAGCGAGCCGAAGGGAACCCTTGACGGGTTCCGTGCCCGTCTGCATGATTTCGTAGCAAAACGAAGGCAGGTCCCCAAGCCAGCGGCGCCGAGCCAGTTCACTGAATTGAACATCTGGTAGTGTTTTCCTCATGGAAAAGCCGGTGCTGGTAGTGATCGACATGCTTCATGATTTTCTGGACCGCTGGGAAGCTACCCGAAGACAAAGGCTGGTGAGTTCGATCAATGAATTGGTGGGCAGCATGCGTGGCCTTGGTCACTCTGTTGTGTGGGTTCGACAGGAGTTCGAGCCTGATTTGCGAGATGCCTTCGGAGAAATGAAGGCTAAAGGAATACAGGTTACGATCAGAGGAACACAGGGGTGCCAGATCGTGTCGGAACTGGCTACGGACCCATCGGATCTCGTCATAATCAAGAAACGGTACAGTGCTTTCTACGGCACGACTCTTGACGAAGCACTCGCGCGGCTGCAGCCGGATGCAATCATCTTGGCAGGGATCAACACGCACGCATGTATTCGCACCACGGCCATCGATGCGTACCAGCGGGATTGGAACGTCATCCTCGCCTTAGACTGCATCGATTCCTATGATCGAGAACATCACGAGGTGTCTCTTCGGTACATGAAAGACAGAATGGCCACCGTTATGACCAACCCGGATATCCTGTTGGCACTGCAGCGGCCCGACTAGACGAAAACAGGGAGCCTTGGTGTTGTCCTGTTGAATTGATCGCTGCGCTTCCAATCCCGCTCTTGACAACCCGGGGCTGTTAGACGGGGACAACAACCTCTCGGTCTGCCTGCGTAGCCTGCCGAACGAGTTCCCCAGATGCCGATGGAGCTGTAAGAAGACGGTTTGAAGCCCATGTGCAGTCGGTTCAAGTCCGTCCGTCTGGGATCGACCCACTCCATGGCACACTATACTCGAACGAACCGGAATCGGCTGGATTCGACCACGTGAAACCACACAACGCCGTCCTCGCACGTCTGTCCAGCGCCCAACGTGCGGCTTTGAGCCACGTAGAGGCGACAGTGCGCGGTCAAGAGGAGGCCGCGCGTTCGCGCGTTGTGGGCATCCTCTCGCGTGCGGGATGTACAACAGATACCTACGACCAGGCCATGAAATGTATCGAGTTGAATGCTCGCGTTGTCGTCCACTTCCACCCGGACCGGTTTGGGCACAAGTCCACGACCGTAGCAGACCTTCTGCTCAACGAGGGTGTGTACCGGAATCAGTTCGAGACCGGGCTGTCGAGCGGCAGCCTCTCCGCGTATCCGGGTGGGTTGCGTGACACTTGGGAGAAAGCCTTGTTTGGAGGCGCTTACCATGTTGACGGAGTGACGGGTTCGGAACGGCCCAAATACGGAGCGCTGGAATTGGTTCGACATCCTGACGGCCCGACCCCTCGTTTTGGCTCTTGCTACCTGGTGCTGCGGCCGGACGTTTCTCGCCGTACTTCCTTCACGTTTATGGGCAGCGAGGACCCACGTGCGACGGAACGCCTGGGCGTCATGGGCCGGATGGACGGCGTGATGGCCGCATTGCTCTTGGAAGTTGAGCAGGGCGGTATGGCTACGCCGTCATGGCCACCCTTCCGCGCGCCAACGCTCGGGATTCCCGAATTAACCGTCCCACGACTCCTCGAATTCATCAACACGCTTTCGCAACCACGCAGGGATCCGGCGGAAGCTGAGCCAGGGCGTGTGCTTGACAGCGCCGTCGAAGCGCACGTGCACGGCCTTGTTCATTTGCGTGAGGATGTCGAGCTCCTTGTGGCAGATCCGGCGTTTGTGGGGACGGCCGTTGGGACCATCTTGCTTGAACTGGGGCGATACTATGAGATTCCCGTGCGATGGCACAATGGATTTCGACTCCTAGTCAGCGATGTTCCCGATGATTTTCGCGGCCCGGCCATGCCACGGTTGGCGCAGCGCATCGCTGGTAAAAACGGAGCGATAGACGCTGCCGTGATCGGAAGCGCCGCCGCTTCCTTGCACCAGCATCCAGAGGTGTGGCAGGACTGGGACGCGCCTGCAGAAACGCTTCAGCACTTGAAGCAACTGTGGCATGTGCTGGTCCAGTTCGGCTCGCCGGCCCTTGGCACGCGAGGCACGCCCGTCTAAATTCGAGTCCAGTCCTCGTCGTCCGCTTGATGGATTGCTGCTAGCGGTTGAGTTTCAGATGCTACTGTAGGAACTTGGCCGGTAGCATGACCCGCACTAGTCGGAAGCTGTTCGGAAAGAAAACTGGCTAGGGAAAGACAACGGCGAAGGCTTCTCTCTCGCGCCTCGTCTTCGCTACCCGCCCGAGCCGAGCTTGCGCCACGCTGACAGTTACCCGTTACCCCCAGATTTCTCCGACCAGGCGATTTTAAAGGAGTTCATAATGCGGAAGGGCAACCTTGCCGCGATCAGCCGCTGTTGTGACGATCCAAAGTGGGTGCGGTTGTCAGGGGAGATTTGCGAGCGGATGGTTGGCTGATTCCGACACTCAGCAATCCTCCCGTTATCCAGTTTGTCGAAGGCAGAGGGATCATCCGTCAAGAAGCGCCACGGTCCGACCGGCACAATGCTCGCAGAGAAATCTGCGCCCAACCTGTCAGTCGACCTTCCCCGCAGTCGGGCCACGATAATCTCCAGGATCGATTCCAAAATTGACAAGCTTCGACTGAAGCGTGGTGCGCTTCAGCCCAAGCCGAACCGCCGCGCCGGCCGGGCCTCCCAGTTGCCCCTTGCACTCGCGAAGAACCTGCACAATCCGTTCGCGGTTCTTTTCGTGGAGCGTTTCGGCGTTGCCTACATTAGGCGGGGTGCCCAATTCGCTCAATGGAACTTGCAAGATCAACCCTGGAGTGAGGATTACCGATCGTTCGATAAAGTTTTCCAGTTCGCGAATGTTTCCCGGCCATCCCCATTGCACCAGCCTTTCCATGGTCCTCGCCGGGATGCTAGTGATCGACTTATCCATCCGAGCTGAATACCTTTGGACAAAGTAATCCACGAGAAGCGGAATATCTTCGCGTCGTTCTCGCAAAGGCGGGATACGAATTGGAAACACGTTGAGGCGGTAATATAGGTCGCTGCGAAATTGGCTCTCGTTCACACTGCGCAGCAGATCCCGGTTGGTCGCCGCTATCAAACGGAAGTCAACTTTCAACGTCTGCGTACCACCGAGCCGTTCGAATTCCTGATCCTGCAGAACCCGGAGCAACTTTGGTTGCAATCCCAGCGGGATTTCCCCGATTTCATCCAGAAACAGCGTTCCTTTGTCGGCCAATTCCAGGCGTCCGAACTTCTTTGAAACCGCACCGGTGAAGGCGCCTTTTTCGTGGCCAAATAACTCGCTTTCCAGTAGTCCGGAGGGAATGGCGGCACAGTTTAACTTAATGAAGCTATTCTGTTTGCGTTTGCTGAAATGGTGCAAGGCACGCGCCACCAACTCCTTGCCGGTCCCCGTCTCGCCCAGCAGCAGCACCGTGGAATTCGTGGAAGCGACCTTGGCCACCTTTTTCATGACTTCTTGCAATGCGCCGCTGTGGCCGATAATCTCCCCAAACCCGAGTTCGGTGTCGATGGCATTCTCCAGGTAAAGTTTTTCCTCGGAGAGCTTTTCCTTGGTCAATTCAAGTTCTGTCGTGACTGCCCGTAGTTGCCTTACAGTCTGGTTCAGAGCTTCTTCCGCCTCTTGGCGCTCGGTCATATCGCGGAGGATAGCCTGCAACCGCCCGTCCGGCAGTTGCCGGCCGACTACTTCGCCGGGAAAGAAAGAGCCATTCTTCCGGCGGAATTTCCACTCCGTTCGGACAACGTTACCTCCCGCAAAGCGAGCCACTTCCCCAGGAACACGCGCGACTTCTTCCCCGGCGACTATGTCGGCGATCGAAAGTTGAAGAATCTCCGCCCGCGAGTAGCCGAGCATCTCCAAGCCCGCCGAGTTCACATCGAGATATCTTCCCTGAGCGTCGGCGAGAAAAATTCCGTCGGATGCCTGTTCCACCAGAAGACGGAAATGAGATTCGCTTTTGCGTAGAGCCTCGTCCGCGTTCTGGCGAGCTTCCTCCAACTTCACTCTCTCGGTGATGTCCCGCTGGATGCCCCATGTCTGCACCAGTTTTCCGCTCTCCACGATGCCGATTAAGCTGTTAAGAAACACCTTGGGGTTGCCGTGTACGTCGGTCTCGTGGGACTCCCGATCTATTATGCGAAAGCCAGAACGGACGTAATCACGGGTCAGGTCAATGTTGCGAGGATCGTTCGGATCGAGCGTCTCCGTCAGACGCTTGCCGGCAAATTCCTGCACCGAGTTGAGACCGTACATCTTGACAAAGGCTTCGTTGCATTCCGCCACGTAAGAATCGTGCAGGATGTGATGAATCAATTCGTCTTCCGGCGCGTTAACATCCAGGGGCTCATCCAGGTCCTGCCGGAAAATTCCTTCGGAACTCTGGGCGATAAACATCCCGTAATTCTGTTCGCTGTGCTGCAAGGCCTGCTCCGCCAGCTTGTGCTCGGTGATGTCGATTCCGAAGGAAATCGTGCCGACGACCGTGCCGTTAACCTTCACCTGATTGTTTCTCCAGCTGATGTGGCGCTGCTCTCCCGTCTTGGTGAGAATTGGGTTTTCATAGGTCGGACCTGCCTTTCCACCCAGGAGCTTGTCAAACTCTTCCCAGACTTCAGGAAATCGATCCCTGGGCACGACAGTCGACCAACTCCCGCCTATTAGCTCCGAAAATGCGTAGCCGGTGATTTCTTCCGCTGCCTGATTAAACAGATTTACGTTTCCCTCCATGTCCAGGCCGAGGATGATTACGTTGGCGGTACGAATTAAGTTCTCAGAAAACTCTTTAGCATCTCGTAGCGCCAACTCGGAGCGATGGCGTGCCTCCTCGGCGCGTTTAGTCTGCGTAACATCCCGCAGGATTGCGGCGATTCGCTCCACCCCGGTGGGACCCTCCATCGGAAAATAGGTGATGAACAAATCTCTCTCCCCCCGATTGGGATAGGTGTATTTCATCTCGTATTCGACGATTTTGCCTTGAAAACACTCATCCATCTTTTGCTTGACCACTTCGAGAGCCTGTGCGTGCACAATTTCGTCAATGGTATGCCCGACAACCTGTTGTCTTTCCAAGCCTCGATAATCTAAGAAGGCGCGATTGGCGATTACGTAGCGATGTTCGCGGTCCACTACGACGATCATCTCGTCCTGGCCTTCGACGACTCTCTCGTATTCCTGCAGCCTTGCGTCTGCTGCCTTCCGCGCGGTGATATCTTGCACGATAGCGATCACATACTCGCGCTCGAGTTGGACCGATTTCATGCTGACTTCCACCGGGAAGATTGATCGGTCTTTTCGCCGACGTAAGCTCTCAACCACCAGAGATCCAGTTGTTCGCAGGTGCTCTCGTATCTGCCCTATAGAAGACGGCGTAATCTCGGGATCGATGTCGAACACGGTGAGACAGAGTAGCTCTTCTCGGCCATAGCCCAGCGCCGAACAAGCCTTATCGTTCACGTCCAGAAAGCGGAGGCTGTCCGGGTCCACCACTTCAACGGCGTCGTTGCTTTGGTCCAGCAGGGTTCGGAACAGTTGGAGCTTCCGGATGCTGCGTTCGTGTTCGCGCACTTGAGAAAGCAGACTCTCCCCGGCCTGGCGCAGCAGTTTCTCTGTGCGCCTTTGGTCGGTGATGTCATGGGCCACGCCCCGCACAATTGGCGAGGCTACGCCCTCAGTGCACAGTGCGTTGTGGTATTGCCAGATGCGGCGCTCGCCTGAGCGCGCCATTATGGCCAGAAAACCGCGAACCTCACCCACGCGCTCGATCTCGACTAGATAAGCATCGAACTGTGAGCGGTATTCAGGAGCAACAAGTTCCCGCATCGGGATCTGTAGAAGTTCTTCCACGCTGTATCCCAAAGCCAGGGCGGGCGCAGAATTCACCGACAGGAGTCGTCCGGCCAAGTCATGAATGCACAGCAGATCATCGCTGTGCTCGACCAGATCTCGATACCAGTTTTCCTTTTCGCGCCGGGCGCATTGCTCAGATTCCAACGCGGCCCGTTTTCTTTTAGGTCTGTGGCGCGCCTCTGATCCAGGGTGCAAAGTCATGGCTACTCCCCGCGAAGTGGGCACGCTCGGTAGCCACGTGGATTCCTCTTCCTGCGATCATCTGCCCGAGTGAAGAAAACATGGCCAAGGGCCATTGCGCTACCCGCTCCGATTTCCGCGAAATTGTATCAGAACCCCCGAGCGGCCCTAAACGTCGTCGACGAGGCTTTGCTGGGTTGAACCTGACTTGCGATGTGTTTCTAGGGCTATCTTGGCCGGGGAGCGACATGCAGCAACAGCTCCCGAAAGAAGAAGCGTCGGGGTGCACAGATCGTTTGGTCGGAGCAGTTTCGATAGTAAACGTCACCGGAAGCACACGGTGGACGGTTTGATTCCGCAGCCGAGCATCAACCCGCCGTCGTGGTCTAACGGGACCCGCCCGGTCAAGGTTGAGGCATCGCGACTTCACCAGCAATTCTCAGGGGGCGTCTGCTTTTCGAACGCGTCCAATAGAGGCAGTTATCGGTGGCTCGAAGGATTCTCGCACGGATCAACAGCATGCTGACCTGAGAGCCAGACACCAGTATGAGGTCGGTGGCTTTACGAGTACCGGGGACGATTTTCCCTGCGGGCTTCGGTTCCAACGTCCATCCGTCACCCTTCAGACTACTGCCTGTACTCGCCGTGGGCGCAACGACGATCACGGCGCTCCAATCGGGCTTCATGAGTGCTCCGTTTCCCGCGTCCTTGGCACCGAAACAGCGAGGGGCACAACAACGCCCTAGCAACACGCAGGCATTCCATTGGATTCAAGCTCGGATTCAAACGCGTTGCAAGCCAAGAATTCCGCGTTGGGCGTGCGCCAAAGTTGTTCTTGGCTGCCATGCTCGTCACGGCTTTCCCCCTGCCGTGGATTTAACGCCACACTGACTCGTCCTTGCCCGAAGGGACTCTGTCCAAATATGTTGCCGTGCTGATGAGCGCAAGGTGCGTGAAGGCTTGTGGAAAGTTGCCGAGATGTTGTCCGCTAAGACCAATTTCCTCCGAATACAGACCCAGGTGATTGGCGTATCCCAGAAGCTTCTCGAAGAATAATTGAGCTTTTTCCAGTTCTCCAGCACGTGCAAGGCATTCGACGTACCAAAACGAGCATGCCGTGAAGCTCCCCTCTCCCCCCGGAAGTCCGTCGACCTGGCTGCGTTCCGGCTGATAGCGGCGGACAAGAGTATCTTCGACCAATCTCGATTCAACGGCTCTCATGGTCGATCGCCACATCGGATCAACTGGGCTGATGAAGCGCATGAGTGGCATGAGCAGGACCGACGCATCCAAGTCCTTGTTCCCCTTCGACTGCACAAACGATTGCAGTTCGTCGTTCCAGAAGTTTGTGAAGATGTCGTTCCGGATCGCATCGCGAGTTTGCACCCAAGATTCGAATGGAGCTGATAGCGAGCGTTTCTGAGCAAGCCGCAGTGCTCGATCGAAAGCCACCCAGCACATAAGACGTGAGTGCAGGAATTCTCGCGGTCCGCCACGAACCTCCCATATACCTTCGTCGGGGCGCTGCCAATTCTTGCCCAACCACCCCAATATCCCTTGAACATTCTGCCATCCGGCGTAGGAAATCGGGTCCCCATATTTGTTCGCAAGGTAGATGGAATCCATCATTTCGCCGTAAATATCAAGTTGCAATTGCTGATAGGCGGCATTCCCAATACGCACAGGCCGCGAGTTGGAATACCCCTGCAGATGATCGAGCGTTTGCTCATCAAGCTTCTGTCTGCCTTCTATGCCGTACATCACTTGTAACGGACCGCGCTCCGCGTCATCGCCCAGGCGACCCTTCAGCCAGTCGATAAACGCCTCCGCCTCTTCGACAAAACCCAGTCGGATTAGTGCGTAGAGCGTGAAGGCCGCGTCCCGCAGCCATGTGAAGCGATAATCCCAGTTCCGCACTCCCCCAATTTTTTCGGGCAGTGAAAATGTGGGCGCGGCTATCAGCGATCCATGCTCGCGGCTGATCAGCAGTTTCAACATCAGGGCCGAACGATTCACCATCTCGCGCCATCGTCCCTTGTACTTCGATTTCGCAATCCATTGTTTCCAGAAACGCGATGTCTCGTGAAAGCGACGATCTATAAACTCCATCTCGGGTGGCTGACCTTGCGGGCGCACGCCGCCAAACACGAATGTCGCTGTCTCGCCAGCCCCAAGACTAAACTCCGAGATCACGTCCTGGGAGTCTTGCCGCAGCCCAACGGTGGCATAAAGTGCCATTGGAGGGCAACCACCGCTTGCCGGCGAAAAAATCGCACGGCGGTTGTCGACATTTACCGTGTGCTCAGATCTTGCGTAGTCAAATCGTGGCTGGCACAGCATCGTGAAATCGACCCTGCCGCGGATAACAGTTACGGTACGGATAATCTCATTGGGTTGTTCTCCCGAGATCCCAATGGGCATGTAGTCGGTAAGTTCGGATACGCCCTCCTCCGCAAGAAATCGGCTGAGCAGGATGTTTGTGTCCGGAAGGTAGAGATGGCGGACTCGTTTTTCTGCGAATCGCGGCTGAATCTGAAAGCGGCCACCTCGTTCGTCATCGAGAAGGGCCCCAAACACGGTCGGAGAATCAAAGCGTGGATAGCAAAGAAAATCGATGGAACCGGTAACACCCACAAGCGCGATCGAGCGCATATTGCCGATCACCCCGTAGTTTTCGATCGGTTCGCAGCTCATAAATATCGGCTGGCTGAACGTGAATTCTAGTTCATTTCGAGAGAACTCGCCCAAACCGAGGGTTACTGAGCGCCATGACGAGGTTCCTCAGCGTGGCGCAAAATGGCTCTCGCCTGTTAAATGCCCTTAGCGTGCTTCCGCGGAGCGGAGGACCGGCTAGACGCCGACGGTGGGGTAAGATGTAAGACACTGTAAGGGAATTGCGCGAACGAGCACGCCAACTGATCGTTCATCCTCTTCGTCGGCACCAGAAACTTGTGCCGTTCAGTGGGGCGTCGTTCAGAAGGTATGGTGGGCTTGAACCTCGGGGGCGATTCGTGGAGCCAAACCGGGGCAACAGTCATCCAACCCTGGCGGGAGGGTAACAAAAGATGTATCACGTGCGCCAAGAGAACCTGCCTTTTGTTGGCAGTTCGCATGAGTTTGTCGGGGCGGAGCAGGGCAACACCAGTGTTTCGGTGTTCCTATTCCATGGGAATCCCGGTTCGGGACCGGGTCCGCACCGGCATCCTTATGACGAGATCCAGTTCATCCGTGAAGGCCGGGGGGTCTGGACTGTAAGCGGCAAGATCTTCGAGGGTGGCGCTGGAGACATCTTTGTCATCAAGGCGGGCGAGATCCACAGTTTCAAGGCGGTTGGTGATTCACCACTGGTACAACTCGACGTTCACCTCAGTCCCCGTTTCATCCAGGAGAATCTGTAGAGCAGTGGGTTGCAATGTGGTTGGAGCCCGCAGCCTCGGCAAGACGCCCACTACGGAGACGACTCCGCCGCCGGCGGCGCTCATCGCCGCGACCCGGCGTTAGGTGGCGCTTTCATTCTCCCAATCCCATCCTCATTTCGTGCTAGGATTTTATATCGTTAGTCCGTTGGGCGGGCGGTGTCGCTCTCTGGCGCGTCCTTAATTTTTTAAACCCGAAAAATAAGAGGTTGCAGGGATATCTGAATGCGTGGCATGCCTACGCATTGACCAGGAAGGAAAGTGCTTCGAATGAGCCGGATTAGCGTCTTCGGTTTGGGCTACGTGGGAACGGTTACTGCCGCGTGTTTGGCACATCAAGGCAACCAAGTCACTGGCGTCGACCTGAGCCCCGGCAAAGTTGAGGCTATGGAGGCGGGCCGAAGTCCGATCGTGGAGCCAGGATTGAACGACTTAATCGCCGAGGGACATCAGGCATGCCATCTGCACGCGACGAGTGATTCGGCCGTTGCCGTGATGAACACTGACATCTCATTCCTATGCGTCGGCACTCCCAGTCTGCGTAGTGGCAAGCTTGATTTAGGACACATCGAGCCGGTTTGCCGCGAAATAGGCGAGACGCTTAAGAGGAAAGACGCATTCCATCTTGTGGTGTTGCGCAGCACCGTGCTGCCGGGCACGGCCGAATCGATTGTGGTTCCAGTTCTGGAGAAAGCCAGCGGAAAGGGCATGGGCAAGCATTTCGGAGTCTGTGTCAATCCGGAATTTATGCGGGAGGGCACAGCCGTAGCCGACTTTTTGGAGCCATCCATGACTGTCATCGGCGCACGCGATTCCTCCCATAGTCAAATGCTGCGTGAGCTTTACGCATGGGCGCCGGGCCGCATCTTTGAGACTTCGTTTCGTTCCGCCGAAATGGTGAAATATGTCTGCAACGCCTGGCACGCGACGAAAGTATCCTTCGCCAATGAAGTCGGGACTCTAGCGAAGGGACTCGGGGTGGATGCGGAGTCGGTGGTCGAAATCTTCTTGGCGGACACCAAGCTTAATGTTTCTCCGACCTACCTCAAGCCGGGCTTCGCGTTTGGCGGTTCGTGCCTGCCCAAGGATGTGCGCGCCTTGAACTACCGCGCCAAGGAACTCGATCTCGAACTTCCACTTTTCCAATCTCTTCTGCCCAGCAACGAGTCGCACCTCGACCGTGCTGTCAAAATGGTGCTCGCGACCGGGAAGAGAAAAATCGCGGTACTCGGTCTCAGTTTCAAGGCGGCGACCGACGATCTGCGGGAGAGTCCTCAAGTACAACTCGTCAAGCGCTTGATCGGCGAAGGATGCGACATACACATCTGGGATGAAAACGTTTCCCTGGGACGTCTGATTGGTTCCAACCGGCAGTATATTGAAGAGGTCATTCCCCATATCGGCTCCCTTCTCAGCCCAAGTCTCGAGCAAGTTCTCAAGCCAGCAGACGTGGTCGTCATCGGCATTCGCGGAATCGACAAAACGGTTCTCGATTCGCACATTCGCCCCAATCAAATTGTGGTCGATCTGGTGAATTTGGAGAAACCCCGACGGCCTACTACGAGCGCATCTTATGAAGGGATATGCTGGTAGTCGAACACCCCCAATCAAACCGGGAAATGAAAATACTCTGGGTCAAGGCAGGAAAGCTTTTGCCGGTCGAACCCGGAGGCAAAATCCATTCCTTCAAATTCTCCGTCACCTTGCGAGGGAGCATGAAGTAACTCTGCTTTCGTACTATGGAAGGCACCGTAATGTTGAGTACGAAGCGGCCATCACTCAGCAACTGCCCCGCGCTGAGATCCTCCACACTGCTGCTCCGGGTACTCTGGCCCAGTCCCTGGATTATATTTTTCGTCCTCATGTGACGTTTTGGATTTCATCTTCCGCAGACACACTGGAAACCCCTCCCCTGAAAAGTGGAAGTTCTGGTCGGATTATCATCCGATGTTGTTCTGAAAGGTCTTGGGTTCCAGGAACCATGGTGACGCCAGAGCCTGGGGACCTGCCGCTCTGCACCTGCGAGGCCAAATTGCTTAAGCTTGATTTTTCAGTGTTCTGCACAGTTGTGATTCGTTTGAATACCGCTTCTCCGCTTTTCACATGCGGCCTTCCAAAACTTGGGAGCCTCGTTATGCGGTCTTCGATGACTGCAATGACTACTCGCATTCAACCACAAGCTATCTTTGAAGGGAGACATTGAATCAGTCTTGCTTGTCACGACCTCTGATCTTGAAACCCTTTCGAGACCAGATTCAGCCAGCTCTGTCTGAGAGGTGTGATATCAGCCTATGAAGAGCAGGCGGGACCCCGAGGCGATCGTCTGTGTCAACGACGGAATTACGGGATTTGTGCGCTGTGCTATTTCTGATCGCAGGGAGTGTTCCGCGGTCAACACCGGTTCTTCGTCCAAATTCAACAATCTGGGAAGCGGGAGGTTCTTCCCTCACCCTCCGAATCCAACGATGGCATGAGCCGTCATCCACCAACCGAACTTGTCCATATCGAGTCAACGCGTCAAGAGCGCGAATAACACCTGCAATTGCGGATCCCCGCTCCCCAAAACGAAAAGCTTCTCTGCGCATGATGCGCGAATAAATGTCTTCCGCAGTTTCCGGTTCGTCAAGTTCAAGCAGTGCTAGACGGCAGGCTCGCATTAATCTGTAGTTTGGATCCGTTGCCGATGCTTGGACATCAGGTAGAACGCTGAAGTTGGCACGGCTACTGCCGCGGGCGCATCCGCGTTGCGGAAGACGAAGCAAATCAACCGAAAGGCGGTTAGATGGTAGACCGCGCATATCACTCTGCAAATCTGCCAAGACCCGACTCAGAGTGCTGACTCGTCTTCTGATCGTGCGCTGTCGCTGGTACAGGTCGCGAAGCTCTGCGTGCGCGAGCCTCATAACGGTAACCAGAGACGCTGGAAAGGTGTTAGAAGGCGGCGTCGCGATGCGCTTTGTCATGAAGACGCCCCCACTTGAAATGTTTTGCTAATCCGAGGCATTACGCAAATGATTTGGGATCACCAAACAGAAATCGAGTGCGAGACTCCTCAGGTCAGCGACCATTTGTTAAATCCCGCTTCATCCTGAATAGGTGCATGGCGGACCCGGTTTGTGCAGTGCTCATCACAAGTCGCTTGTTTTAAGTATCAAGGAAAAGTATTGGTAGCTTACGAGATGCCAATGTGAATTCACCTTGCTCGCTCACCTTCTGCGATGGGACAAAGGCGATCCAAACGACAGCGCGGGCCACTTGATACCACCAGTATTTACCATGCGAGGACCGTCGTTGGTCGAATTCGGCAAGAAATACAGCTACTCAGGTGCGAGCGCGCAACAATTCTAGAACGGATTCGAGTCATCAAGCACACGTTGACCGGACTCGCCGAAACCTTCCGTGGTGACATCGCCGGCAGTGAACAATTAAGGGAAGCGCTGTCTTCCTTGCCGGTCTACCGTTCCGATCCCGGGCTCACAGCAACTTGTCGGCTAGTGTTAATGAGTTCCTCTCAACCACTTACCACCAATCAAATCTGTTCCAGAATCCAGGAAATCCACCCAACGCTCTTGGCACGACACAAACATCCGAAGGTGTCTGTGTTTGTCGTCGTTAAGCGGCAAGTACAGTACGGCGTCGTATTGATGGGCGAAAACGAAAAAGGCCAGCGAACCTGGCAGTGGGCGGGCGGCGGGGCAGGTGAGATTGTGGCCTAGAGTAGGGAAGAGTTATGTCGTTTGGTGGGTCGTGAAGCTCGAACATATGGCAGAGGGTCAGCAAACAGCTAGCCTCAGATCCTACACCTGGTTAATGGGCAACGGTGCCGCTGCGACGTCGCGCTTCGGTCTTTCGGGTCTTTCAAACATTAAAGCGACGCAAGGGCAGAAATATCTGGAGCCAGGGAACTTCTGTCCGGACAGAAACCGTCACCACCGAGCCAGCACGCTGCCAGGCGGTGAAGATTGTGTTTGTAGGTTCGCGTGACGGTATAGTCCCTCCCGCCCCGAACTCGAAGCACATATTCTCCTGTCGACCAGGGCTGAATTTCCTCAACCGAGGCGGCGTTTACAAGCACGGACCTGTGGATCCGCACGAATCCGTAAGGACTGAAACGGTGTTCCATCAGCGAGATCGATTCTCGTAAGATGTGCGAGCTTGAAGTGTGATGCAGCAAAACATAGTTACCCTG
>JBAUXO010000129.1:0-21808 GCA_049584315.1 Candidatus Sulfotelmatobacter sp.
CGTCTGCATACCTTCTGCCTTCTTCGGCCAGCGAGAAATTACTCCCGCTTTTGGATATGGCGCCCCTCATTTGAGCGCCAGAGGGACTTTAACCCTCCTGGACGACGTGCTGCTCAGCACGCGCTTCGCATACTCGGCTTTGGCTTCTCCGGCGACCAAGGCGGCCAGGCAAGCTCTCGGACCGAATGTCTTTACCAACGTCGCCGACCCGAGCTGGTTGTGCGGAAATCCACATCGTGCCCAAAAGAGAATCGTGGCGAGGATGGGGATGCGCCGCTCTCCACCCCAGGCCATCGTTATTGGTCGTTTCAAGAGGGGGCCGTAGGCGTCGCCAATTTCTTCCAGGATCACGCCAATCGTGTAGGTGCGGTTCGCCCGCAGGGAACGGGCCAAAAAGTTCGGCCGATAGTGAAGTCCACGTGCCGCATTCAAGACCCGCTTTTTCGTCTGCTCCGGAACGGAGCGCGCAGCGGAAGAGTTGTTCAGAACAGCCGAAACCGTGCTCGCGGTTAGCCCGACGCGCTCAGCCACTGATTTCAGCGTGACCGCCGAATTGCTTTTCCCATTGGATTTTTTTATTGGGAATTTCATTCGCCCCCTGGTATCGGTGCGGTAAACCTATGCTGCGATCTGGCAAGTACGGAACGCGATTTTATCCCAGTCGTCAACCCGAGGGTCGAAGACGCGGGGCAACCCCCCTAGAATACCGATATTTTTGTCTTGACAATACAATGCGTTTAAGTCTAAAACGTTCGACAGCGCGAGATAGTACAGAAGTACTAGCTGGAAAGCTCGTAGAACAACGATATTCTTGATGTCCGGCAAGAATGGGATGCTACGAAGAAAAAATTGGATACTACCACGGCTAGAGGACGGTAGTCCGTCGAATTGAAAAACCACGACTAGAAAGGGGACTCCATGATGAGTTTCATTCGCTGGACAATCGCGTTTTGCCTCCTTCTGTTCGCCGCCGCGGCATTTCCCCAAAGTAGAAATACCGGCGAAATCCGTGGCACGGTGTCGGCCGGGGGAGCCGTGTTGCCGGATGTAACCGTTACGCTCACCAATAAAGACACAGGGGAAACGAAGGATTTCGTCACCAACAAGGACGGCCTCTACGACACGGTTTCGACGCCGGCGGGAAACTACACCATCAGCTTTACCGCCAAGGGATTCAAGAAGCTGGTGCGCGGTCCTATCACGCTGCAGGTGGACGTGATCACCGAGGATGCCAGCCTGGAAGTTGGCTCGGTAACGGAAACGGTGACGGTCGAAGCCGGAGGCACGCCGCTGGTGGAGACCGAAACCGGCCAGCAGGGTTCCGTTATGGATTTCAAAACCATATCAGAGCTGCCCCAGTCGGGGGGTGGGATCACCGGCGCCGATTGGGCTTCTTTCAACATCTACCTGCCGGGCGCAGGAGGCACTACAAACGGGCGGACCTCGCAGGCCGGGGGCGCCTGGAATGCCGGCGACGCGGTTTCCATCAACGGCAACCTGCCGAACTTCGGCAACTTCCTTCAGGACGGGGCCAGCACCTTACTGCCGGCCAGCTACAACAACGACGATGAGATCTTCGAGAGTATTCAGGAGGTTCAGATCAACACCTCTTCCTTCTCGGCGCAATACGGCATGGGCGGCGTCATGTTCAACCAGATCAGCAAGAGTGGAACCAACGGTTGGCATGGGTCCGGTTATGAGTTTTTCTCGCAGAACTTTCTAAATGCCAATACTTATTTTGGTGATCAGCAGCCTAAGTTGACTACAAACAACCTGAACCCCACGGGCCCCCTAATTCCGAACCCAGCGGCGCAAGTGCCGTATTTGCGGTACGACCAGTTTGGCGGCTCGGTCGGCGGGCCTATTATCAAGAACAAGCTCTTTTTCTTCTTCGATATAGACAGGATCGTCAATAACACCGTGTATAACAACGGGACGAACAACTTCGCTACCGTTCCTACGGCCGCCATGGAGGCCGGTAATTTCACCGGCATGCAACCCATTTATGACCCGCTCACCACTACGTGTCCTGCCGGCCCACCGACATGTGCAGCCTACAGTCCAACCCTCAATCGCACGCAGTTCCCCGGCAACATCATCCCGGCCAACCGGATCGACCCCGTGGCGAAGGCCATTATGGCTTCTATGTATGGCTGGCCCACCGCACCGCAAGGGGTCGGAACATGCACGAGTGGGAACCCGAACGAGTGTACAAGTAACTTCTACAACGCGCCTAAAACTCCCTCCCCGGTTCACCGATATTTTGGGCGGATAGACTACGACCTGAGCGCGAAGCACCGCATCATGTTCTCAATTAGCCAGAAGGATAACCCCGGGGTCGACAACGGCCTGTTCACCTGCCCGCTGAATTGCGGTAGCGGGGACGTGGACGGTTGGAACACGCAGGTCACCGAAACGTGGATGATCACTCCGACGATCGTCAATGAAATCCGGATGGGTTATACCAAGCAAGGCAACTGGTTCAATTCCGACTCCCTCGGCTTGAACCCGGCAACGGCATTTGGCCTGCAAGGTACCCATTTTAACCAATTCCCCTTCATCGGCAACTCAAGCATTTATGGTAATTTCGGCGGCCCGGACAACGTAAGCACCTTGTCGCCCGCCACGGACGCCATTTACATTGAGAACTCCTTTGACCCCTCCGATATGGTGACTCTGGTTAAGGGCAAGCACATTCTGCATTTCGGGATTGAGGTGCTGATGGCCGAGGGCAACACCACGGCTTGGGGCTCCAACAGCGCCGGCAACTACGGTTTTACCGGACAATACACCGCAGGCGTACAAACCACCAACGGCGTAGCAACGCTGAATACCGGAGCGACGGGCTCGGGCTTCGCGGATTTCCTGCTCGGCAACGTCGCTCAATGGTCCGCGCAGAATCAGGGCCTGACGGGCATGCGGCTGAAGAGCCCGCAGGCCTTCGCTCAAGACGACTGGAAAATCAAGCCCAATTTCACCCTCAACCTCGGCTTGCGCTGGGAGGGGAACACGGGCATGAGCGAGGTAGAGAATAAGCTTGGCGATTTCGACCAGAATCTCGTCAATACCACCGGCCCTTTCGCAGGCACCCTGGGGTCGATATGGATCGCCCCCCAGGATAACCGAACGACCTTGCAGAACCCGGTTTGGAACATTTTCCTCCCGCGGGTAGGCTTTGCCTGGTCGCTCAGGAACGACACCGTCGTCCGAGGCGGTGCAGGGTTCTACGCCTATAACTACAGCATGGATCTCTACGGGGGTGAGGGTGGTGCGCAAATGGGCTTCGGCGCGACCTCTCAGGGCAACATCAGCGACCCTCTCAGCGCCACCGGGGACATCGGTTGGATTTCCGGCACCGGCAACACTACCCCGCTCTATCTACGCTCGAGCGCTGCGATGATGGCCAACGCCCTGCCTTACATTCAGGGCTCGAAGAACCCGGCGTCCTACACCACCAATCCCGTCTTTAGCCCACCTTACGAACCCTATAACATCAGGCCGGGAGAGATCTGGGAATGGAACCTCTCCGTCGAACACCAGTTCGCGAGGGACTTTGCGGTGTCGGCTGCTTACGTCGGCAGCCACGGGTCGAATCTGCAATACAAAACCGACGCGAACCAAATCACCAACCTGGCCCTGCTGGCCTCGAACGATATATCGGGCTGTAACGGGGCAACACCCGCAACACCCTTATCAAGCACGAACCCCCTCACCCCTCCCTGCGCGCGTCCATTTCCGGCGTTTGGAGCCCTTTCTGGTTCAAACTTCAACAGCATCTCCAACTACAATTCGTTGCAACTCGACGTGCGGAAGCGTTATTCCTCCGGGCTGACCTTCGATGTCAACTATGCCTGGTCGCATTTCCTGGATGACCAGGACTCGGCCGGATGGGGCAACACGGCCGGGGCTCAGGTTTGGCAAATCGGAAACAATCCCGCCGCTAACTACGGCAACTCGAACTTTGACATCCCGCAAGCGCTCAAAGGGACTGCGGTATACGAGCTGCCGTTTGGCACGGGCAAGCCCCTTATGAACCACAATGCTATCCTCGACGGTGTGCTTGGCGGATGGCGCCTGTCGGGGACGTTTATCTACCAGAGCGGCACTCCGTTCACGGTGCAGGACGCCGGTGATAACGACTATTCGCAGGCCGGCACTGCGTTTGCCAACCCCATTGCAGGTGTCTCCCCCTTTTCAGGGACCTGCCCCAATGGCGCGAGAACACACACCGTGACCTGCTGGTTCAACCCTGCAGCCTTTGAGACCCCAACCGAGCAGGGCAACGGGTCGTTCGGGCTTGTAGGCAGGAACACGCTCTTCGGGCCAAAACTGTCTGATATTAACGTGTCTCTGGCGAAGACTTGGCAGTACAAGGAACGAGCCGGGCTCACGCTTCGCGCAGACTTCGTTAACGTCATGAACCATCCGAGCTTCTCACTACCGGACACTGGCGGACCTAACGGCAATCCTGACGTGAGTAATTCGGGCGTGGCCAACATCACGGCCCTCGCGAACGGGCCACGTACGATCCAACTGGGGGCGCGGGTATTCTTCTAAACGGCGCTCGCGTAACCAAGAAGGACGGCGGCATGCCGCCGTCCTAAGCTCTACGCGGGAAGAACCAGGGATACGTCTTGTCCGCCGTACAATCGTGACATGAGGACAAAACAGGTCGTTGCCTTGCTCTGGGTGGTTCTCTGTCTGGGGTTGCCGTCTGTTTCTCAATCTAGCCCGAGCCGCCAGCAACAGATTGAATCACACAACCGTCAGGCTGCGGAATACCTGAAGCAGAACAGACCCGATTTGGCGGTGCCGGAATTTAGAGCCATTGTTGCCCTCGATCCGAATAACGTGGATGCTCGTGGCAACCTGGGTACGCTGCTGTTCTTCCAGGGAGACTATACGAATGCGATTCCACAGCTCCACTCTGCGCTGAAACTGCGGCCTACCTTGTGGAAGACGCAATCTCTTCTGGGCATCGCCGAGAAACGCACAGGCGACATCAGCCGGGCTCGCGGCGATCTGGAAAAAGCGTTTCCAAACGTGCAGGAAGAGAAGATTCGGATTGAGACTGGGATGGAGCTGATCGAAATCGACTCAGGTACGGGCGATCTGGATAAAGCTGCGGCCATCGTGAGCGAGCTTCGAAAGCTGGAGCCTACCAGCGAAGCTCTTCTCTATACCGCGTATCGAATCTATTCCGATCTTGCCAACGAGTCGCTGCTCAGCTTGTCGGTTGTGGATCCGAATTCCGCCCGCATGCAGCAAGCGATGGCGCACGAACTGGCAAAGCGTGGGAGCACCGCAGAAGCCATCGAGCACTACCGGGCTGCGCTCAAGATTGACCCCAAGCTTCCCGGATTACATTTTGAGCTTGCCGATATGCTCAGGACCTCGTCGACCGCGGGGGGCTGGGAAGAAGCCGAGAAAGAGTACAAGGCGGCCCTCGAGGCCAATCCCTTTGATGAGCAGTCTGAATGCAAGCTGGGAGATATCGCTTTTCAACGCTCCGATTTCAAGGAAGCTTTCGAGCGTTACAACCGGGCCGTCAAGCTACAGCCGGACGATTCCGAAGCAAACATCGGCTTGGCCAAGCTTTTGATGGCGATGGATCAACCGCAAAAAGCCGAGCCGCTGCTGGAGCACGCGATTCAACTCGACCCCACCAGCGCCCTGGCTCACTTCCGCCTGAGTACGGTCTATCGACAGGAGGGACGCACCGCCGAGGCGAAACACGAACTCGAGGAATATCAGAAGTACAACAAGATGAAGGAGAAGCTTCGGAAGATTTATCACGATTTGCATCAGGACGAGGCCGTGGACGAAAACGTCGATGCGAATCCCGAGAAATAACCGAGAGACAGCCAAGAGGCGGTTGGGCGGCGCCAGCAATTTTTGGTTTCATCTCATTGGTTTCGTTTCAAAGAGCTCGCGATGAGGAAGACACTTCTTGCAGCGGCAATATTTTCATCGGTCGTTCCACTGCTAGCCAGCTCTTACTACTCCGCCCGCCTGGATGATCCAAAAGCAATTTACCTGACGCAGGAGAATTTTGCGGTGAAGGGCGACGGAATCGCGGATGATTCCGCCGTCTTACAGCAAGCCATCAATCAGATTCAGGAGAAGACCAATCAGGGCATCCTGTTCGTTCCCTCGGGCCGCTATCGTTTGAGCAGGACCGTCTATATCTGGCCCGGAATCCGGCTGATCGGTTTCGGGCCCACGCGTCCCGCTTTTGTGCTCTCCGCCAACACTCCGGGTTTTCAGCAGGGACCGTCCTATATGTTGTTTTTTGCGGGCGCTCGCCCGATCGCGAACGCGCCTCCGCCGGACGCCAACCCGGGCACGTTCTACTCCGCAATCAGCAATATCGATATTGAAATTCAAGACGGAAATCCCGGCGCTGTGGGCATCCGTGCCCGCTATGCACAGCATTGTTTTCTGGCGCATATGGACTTCCACATCGGTTCGGGACTTGCGGGAGTTCACGATGGCGGCAACGTCGCTCAAGACCTGCATTTTTATGGAGGCCAGTACGGCATCTGGACCCGCAAGCCTTCTCCGGGATGGCAATTTACCTTGATCGATTCTTCCTTTGAGGGTCAGCGCGAAGCAGCCATCAGAGAGCATGAAGCCGGACTCACTCTGATCCGTCCACAGTTCAAGAATGTTCCCACAGCAATCTCCATCGATCCTGGATACTCCGAAGAACTCTGGATCAAGGATGCGCGGATGGAGAACATCAGCGGCCCCACCATAATTATCAGCAATGAGAATAGTGCCCGGACTGAGATCAACATGGAGAATGTTGTCTGCCGGAAAGTGCCCATTTTCGCCACCTACCGCGAGAGCGGAAAGCGCGTCGTGGCTCCGGCCGACTTATATGCGGTTAAGACTTTTTCGCATGGACTTCAATATCAGGACATTGGCTCCGTACCCGCGATTCAAGATGTTTATGAGACAACTGCTTTGAGTGCCTTGCCAGCTCCCGTAAAGTCGGACATTCTCGATCTGCCGCCGATTGACACGTGGGTCAATATTCGTAGTCTCGGCGCCAAGGGCGATGGCACGACAGACGACACCGACGCGCTCCGGAATGCCATCGCCCAGCACCGCACGATTTACTTACCCTCCGGCCAGTACCGAGTAACGGACACAATCACGCTGCGGCCGGATACAGTTCTCGTCGGATTACATCCCAGCGTCACACGAATCTTGCTTGCCGATTCAACCCCCGGTTTTCAAGGTGTCGGCGGTCCCAAGCCGCTACTGGAAACTCTAAAGGATGGGACGAATATTGTGATCGGCATCGGCCTCTACACCAATGGGATCAATCCCCGAGCAGTAGCGGCCAAGTGGATGGCGGGCACGGATTCGATGATGAACGATGTTCGCTTTCTCGGGGGGCACGGCACGATTGATCCGAATGCCGCTGCGGAAGGAGCGCGCAACGGATGGAGGCAAATTTATAACGACAACCATACGGCCGATTCCAATCCGAATCGCCGCTGGGATAGCCAATATCCCAGCCTGTGGATCACTGGTGGCGGGACCTTCGTGGACATCTGGATTCCGAGCACTTTTGCGCAAGCGGGGCTGTACATCTCGAACACGTCAACCGGAGGTCGGATTTACGAGCTCTCGAGCGAGCATCATGTTCGTAACGAAGTAGTTCTCGATCGTGCCTCCAACTGGCAGATCTACGCATTGCAGACGGAAGAGGAGCGCGGCGAGGGCGGCTTCGCTCTGCCGCTCGACCTTAGAGATTCCAGCCACATCACCTTCGCGAACCTGCACATGTATCGAGTGGTGAGCAGCTATCAGCCATTCAAATACGCTGCTAGCATTACAAACTCCAGCGATATACGATTTCGCAACCTGCATTGCTATAGCGACAGCAAAGTTTCTTTCGATAGCGCGATCTACGATCAAACCCACAACATTGAGATACGTCAACGCGAATTTTCCTGGCTGACGATTTCGGGAGCCCCGCCTGAAGTTCGCACGAGCCACCCATCTGCTGTCCTCGCAGAAGGAGCGAAGGTAGAGAAACTTGAGAGCAATTTTTTCAATATCTCGGGCGGAGCTGTGGACCAAGCGGGAAATGTCTATTTCGTCGATGCAAAATGGCAGACCATTTACTTTTGGTCAGTCGCGACGCGGCAACTGTCGAAAGTTCGCGACAATCCGCTCGATCCAGTCCAACTGTTTTTCGATAAAGCTGGCAACTTGATGGTTGTTTCTTATGCCGGCGAGGGAACTGTGTACGCGTTCAGGCCGGGCAGCACTGATGATGATATTACTTTGCTGAAAGCTGTTCCGAGCGCGCCGCGTTCGGGAATGAGGCCGGTTCTTCCTGTCGATTACTGGCGAAATGAGAATGATTTCCTGGAGACGATTCCGGTAAAGCAGCCGTATCAATACATCTCTCCAGACCAAACAACGTTCCTTGCCGCGGGCGAGGACTTTGTGACCGGAGAGCTTTACTATGGCTCGAAGTTGAACAACACGCTGCGAGCTTTTGGCTTTGCTCCCGCGGTGGCAGGGCAGCCTTATTACGTTACCGATGAGAACGGAGAGAAAACTTATTCTGCCAGTATTGGCAACGATGGGACGATCTCCAACTTAAAGCTATTCGTCGAACGGGGCGGAGAGAGCGTGACCTGGGACGAGAAAGGGAATGTCTACATCGCGGCAGGACAGGTGTATGTGTACAATCCAGCCGGCGAGCTGATCGATACAATCGACATACCAGAGCGGCCATCGCAACTGTTGTTTGGAGGTAGCGATGGTTCTACTTTGTTCGTGCTTGCCCGCAGCTCCCTGTACGAGATTCAAACCCGCTACAAAGGACACTGAAGAACTGACAATTTATGTTTGAAAGAGGGTGATGGTGACACAGCAAACGTCGCGACGGGATTTTCTGGGACTTTCAGCTCTGGGGCTGGCTGCGGCAGTTGCTCCCGGCGATCTGCTTCAGCCCGCAGCCGCAGCGGGTGATCTGGCAGACCAAAACTCGCGTATCGGTTCGGAGATTTCCGTCTGGGTCACCTCTGGCGGCCAACGATTTGCCGTCGCTCCCAGGGCAACCTGGGGTACCGCTGCACCCGGGCCCGTCGCCGATCAACTGCACCTCGACCCGGGAACAAAGTTCCAGGAGATCCTCCGCTTCGGTGGAGCCTTTACGGACGCTGCCTGTTTTACCTTCAACCGACTTGCTCCTGCTGCCCGGGAGCAACTCTTCCATGAGCTGTTCCACCCCTCCGAGATGGGACTGAGTACCGGCCGCATCTGCGTGGGATCGAGCGATTATTCAACCAAACTCTATAGCTATGACGATGGCGAAGCCGATCCCGATCTAACCCGCTTCTCCGTCGAACACGATCGCGAATACATTCTTCCTATGTTGCGCGCAGCGCGCAAGGCGAATCCCGATCTATTTCTCTTTTCGACTCCCTGGAGTCCACCCGGCTGGATGAAGTTCAACGGCTCGATGTTGGGTGGATCCATGCGCAAATTCTATTTGCCGGTCTATGCAAAGTATTACCTGAAATTTCTGCAGGCGTATGCCGCCGAAGGTGTATCCATACAGGCGCTGACCTCGCAGAACGAACTGGACACCGATCAGGATGGCCGAATGCCAGCCTGCATCTGGGGGCAGGAGTATGAAATCGAATTCATTCGCGATCACTTGGGCCCGCTTTTGGAGAGCGGACAACCCACAAAAATCTGGATCTTGGACCACAACTACAATTTGTGGGGTCGAGTCGTGGACACCTTAGAAGACGCAAAGCTCCGCAAGTATTCGACTACGGTTGCCTGGCATGGGTATGCCGGCACGCCAGACATGATGGGCAAAGCACACGAAGCTTTTCCGGAAGCCGGAATGCATTGGACCGAAGGTGGCCCGGACTACACCGACCCACGCTATCTGACTGATTGGTGCAAGTGGGGCGGAATTTTCAGCGACGTGCTGACGAACTGGTGCAGCTCAATTACCTCCTGGAATCTGGCTCTTGACGAGCACGGCCACCCAAACATCGGACCGTTTCCTTGTGGAGGCGTGGTCACCATCAATTCGGAGGACAATGAGATCACACGGAGTGGTCAATACTGGACCTTGGCGCATTACTCACGCGTAATCCGGCGAGGCGCTCGCCGGTTCAGTTCGCGCAGCGCGGCCGCTGATATGAAGCATGTTGCGCTGGAAAATCCAGACGGCCAGCAGGTGCTAGTTTTGACCAATCCCGGAGCTGCGAGAGTCATTGAATTGCAGCTCGCGAATATGGCGGCCTCGGTTTCATTAAAGGCAGATTCAGTGACTACTTTGGCGTGGTAGTTCTCTTCCCAATGAAAACGTCGTGAACCATTAATTCTCCTGCTGACTCGTTTCGCGAAAAGCCCGTTCGAGCATAACGGTGAGGAGAGCAAACATAGCCAGGCATCCTGCCAGTGGAACCAGCAAACCAGCCCGCAGGCTACCTGTTGTTGTGGAGGTTAATCCCACGAACCAAGGCATGGTAGCGCCTCCAAATCCCGCAAGTGCGAACATGATGGACGCGATTCGCCTCGATCTTTCGCCAAACGCCTTCACCAGCCATGCCACTAGAATAGGAAAAATCGAAGCAAAGCCGAGGCCCGCAACGGCGACGCAAATTACGATCGTGGCGAACGTCCTAGCTTGCAGCAGAAGGCCGGTGCCGGCCATCGCGAGAATCAAGCCGCTCGCCAGAAGCGTGCGTTCCTTGCGTCGCAAGGGAAGCAGCGGGACCATGGCGCGGCCGCCGAAGAGGCCTCCCCAAAAGAACATGGGAGTCAGAGCCCAGAAGTCGCCCGCACCAACATGCATTCTTTTCGTGAGTGAGGCGACCCAGCCAGCGACTGAGTTTTCGCATCCCACGTAGAGAAAAAATAATGCAGCCAGGCTCACCGTACTTCTCAGGCTGATGACCTGGCGCACGGGCATTGGTTTGTCGTGATCCTCACTTGCCTGTGGCTCAAGATTCATCCCCATCAAAATGAGAGCCGTGAGTAATGAGCAAGCTGCAATCGCATAAGGAAGCCATAGGGTCGCTCCGTGCCGTTGCGCAATCATCACTGATGGAGAACTCGCAATCGCGCCGATTCCCCACATGACGTTCAGGATGCTGAGCGCGGCCACTCGATGGGATCTTGCAACTTCTGCCACCCACAAGTTGGTGCCGGAAAGAGCCTGCCCCAATCCACAACCGAACAAAACAGTGGCAGCCAGGCACGCGATATTGCTACCTAGATTCAAGCCTGCCACGCCCGTCGCGATCAGGCTGAAGCCGCACACGAGAGTGTGCCGGTATCCTCGTCGGAGCAACGGACCGAGCGATGAGACGCCCAGCATCGAGCCGCAAAACTGGGCGCTGAAAAACAGCCCGGCACGCTGATCGCTTAGAGCCCAACGGCCAATGAGTATCGGCAACATAGGTCCCAACAGCGTAGTCACAATGCCCATGAGAACAAATCCGGCGTGTAACACAAGAGATGCCGCCGAAGAGACGGGGCGGGCGGAGGATTGGGTTTGGACCGAGCTCATTCTGAAAGGCATTATGCCTCAGTGCTTCCCCTGACAACGCAGCAGGCACGCGGGGTGCCGGCTGTAAAGATAGCCGTCCAGCAGTATTCCTCGAATCTTTAACGCCCAGCAGCATCAATGCCGCGACAGGTGAACAGGATTCTTGGATCATCAGCTGATGGTTATGCAGACCCCCGTCGCGTGGCGAACTGTCACCGTAAACCTACCATCCCGAAGACGGTCAGGCTCAGGAGACGGCGTGATGTGAGACTCCGCGGCTATCCAGCGCCGGGGCGTGCAGCGTCTTGGTCTCCACCGCTCCCGTTCTTCCCGTTCCAAAGTCCAGACTTACTTCCACATTCTGCTCCGCGTCTTTGTTCAGGATAATGACATCCACATGCCCGCTGGGAAGTGTCGCGGCGTAGGGCGGTCGCGTCAACTCCCGTAGCCTGCAGTAATGAGGTGAAGTCGCCCTGGAGAAAACGGCCTCCGCTGAGCTCGCCGGCGAACTTGAGGCCATTGGCCACCGGTTCCATCACATACTCTGAGCCGAACGTCGCAATCGGAGTGTAGAAGGGGTGAGGAAGAGTCGCTATCTGATCCGGGCTTTCGCCTTTCTCTTTGAGAAGAACGTCGCCGGGGAGGAAACCTCCAACGGAGTTTGCCCCGGATTTGCCGGAGCCACCGTGCAAATTGATTCCGGAATAGTTGTTGCTGGCGAGCAACAGCGAGTAGTCAGCAGACCACAGTGCCGCAGCAAAAACCTCGGACACACCTGGCTTGCCACCGCGATAGCAACTGTTGCCTTCTGTCATGCGCACGCGGACGCCCATCTTATTGGCTGCGGCGGTCGCGGTATCCGCCGTCTTCCGAACCTTGGCCATCGTAGCTGGTTTCAGCAGGTTGGGAATGTTGACCTCGGGATTTGTTGCTGGGCCGCCGGAATAGTAGTGGTGTGTCAGCGTTGTCACGAGCGGTGGATTCTCGATCGCAGGCCACAAATCAGCAATCTCGGTTAACCATGCGACATCCGATGCAACATCCGGCATCCCGAACTTTGCGCCCGGCGCGCGGGAGTTCACGGCCCGAGCCAGAGCGAGCCACTCTTGCAGGTAGGTTTTCGCGGACCAGGTTTTTGGATCGCGCAGGTGGCGGCCGAAAAGATCGGCCTCGTTGCCAATCTGGAAATATTGCAGACTCGCACCGAGAGTCTGTGCCACGAACGCAGCTTCCTCGGCTGCACGCTCAGGCGTATTGGTTCCCATGCCGATGCCATACAGGCAACTCCAGCCGGTCGCCTTTAGAAAACCTGCCAGATTCCGCACCGCCTCCGGGGTTACGGCGTAATACTGTCGTTGGGGCTCGCCTTCGACCACGCGAGTCTGCGGATGCTCAGGTTCAGAAGAGCCGGGCGCCGCCTTCCACCAGGCGAACTCGCTGGTATTGCCGCCCAGTCGTAGCACCCCGCAAGGCGCCAGAGCTTTGAACTGGCGGATCAATCCGATATTGCTCTCCGCGAAGAAACTCGGGTCGGTTAGTTGCTGCACCTCATGAGAAAGACCCACGAAGTCGGCAGGCATACGGGGCCCCAAGGCTCCGGTTGAAACATTCAGGGTGACTTGGGTTCCTGCCGTACGCTGCGCACGAAGACGGGTTGCCGCAAGAGATAGTGCGGCTGTGGCAAGGAATCTGCGTCGGTTGATCGTAGTCATGGTACTTAAGAGTGTAATCGTCTTGACCCGTTCGACTGATTCGTTACTTAGCAATTTGCGGAAAAACTCCATGCGTATACACTCCCACGAGGTGAGCGTGTAAACACCCGAACCAAGGACCTTATCGACATGGTGCTTTTGATCAGGGGAGAAACGCTCGACAAGAAGCAAAACCGCTGCGGCGGTCCTGGCAACATTCAGAAAACGCGCGACCCACAACGTACCTGAGGAACTTGATCCACCACGGCAGAATGGGAGCCGGTGTTCAATAATTCACGAAGAGCTTGGAGACGTGTGTGGGTGAGAACGCCCCGACACGAAAAAGGTCGGAATATCTGCGAAGAGCCAGACTCCCACGGTGCATTCGGTACGATAGTTTAGTCGCAAAGGAAGCATATATGAATTTCCTGCGAAAACTCCATTTTCGTCTTTGTGGTCTCCTGCTTGTTCTGCTGCAACTTGGCTTGGCGCAAGAGGTCAGTTTCCGTATCACGCCTGTGCGGCCGGTGGAAGAGTTGCGCGCAGATGCGCTCAAGGCACAGCCACCACCCGAGCCTGGAACCTTCCTCAGACCCGATCTGGTGGAGTTAGTCAAACTCGATCCTACGATCAAGCTCGACATCCGCTACGCGATCACGAACAATTTTCTGGGTACACCCGTCTACACCCAGGCACGCGCTTTCCTTCAACGGCCAGCGGCGGAGGCATTACTTCGCGCCCATCGCGAACTCCAGGCTCAGGGATACGGTTTGCTCATCCACGATGGCTATCGGCCGTGGTACGTCACGAAAATCTTTTGGGACGCCACGCCCGAAGACAAAAAGATCTTTGTCGCTGATCCGGCAGTGGGCTCGAAGCATAACCGCGGATGCGCCGTGGACTTGTCCTTATACGATTTGAAAACGGGCAAGGAAGTGAAGATGCCCAGTGGCTACGACGAAATGACCGATCGCGCCTTTGCCGACTACGCCGGTGGCACGCCCGAGGAGCGCGCTCGCCGTGCTCTTCTGCGCCAAGCCATGGAAAAACAGGATTTCCAGGTTAACCCCGAGGAGTGGTGGCACTTCGACTATAAGGATTCGAAACAGTACCCAATCCTCAATATGAAGTTCGAAGAACTCGGACAGTAGAGATGTTGCCACAGCTCAACGCTGAGGAACATTGATCAATTTGGGCAGCATCCAGCGATTGATCAGCTGCTCGTATGTCGGCTCCGGCAGTTGTACCAGCAATGGATTGCGTGCCGGATCGAGCCAGGTAAGCAAGGTTTCCAGGTCGATTTGTGACATCGCAGTGCATCCGGCCGTGCCCAGGTCGTGCCCATGCCAAATGTGGAGAAAGACGCACGAGCCACCTCGCGGCTCAGGCGGATTGGCGTTGCTCCCCGTAACGATGCCATTGTGATCTACGACGATACCCCAGCGGTACGACTCACCGGCGTTCCGCATGTGCTCCGAACTGTTCCAGTCGGGAGCGACGACAGAGCGATCCACGATGCGGTTATAGTGCTTTGAGCCAGGGTCGTCGACGCATTCGATCGATGAGGTCAGGTTCAGATACGGCATCTTTAGTCCCCGGAGTGGTTCAGAAGCATAGCCGAATGCGGTACCTAGCGCGAAGACGCCGGCGGGAGACTTGCCGTCTCCTTCCTTTTTGACCGGATCGGCTGCTGACCGGACTTGGGCATCATCGGTCTCAATGACGCCGATACCCCACCCTAAGCCATTCTCGCCGACGACAGTCGAGATCGGGTCGCCCACGGGACGCCACTTTTCATGCACAGTAGCGCGCTCATATCGCTGCAACCGTCCTTCAACCGCATTCCAGTCCGAAGTAGTGACTACGATCGTCTGTGTGGAACGCGAGAGAGCATCGGACTTCAAAGTGCTGGCCTGAGCCGGGGCAGACACGCACCAGCCTAAGATCGACAGAAGACAAAGGAAAATGCACACAGGATTCATCAAGAGCAGTGTAAGTTATCGGTTGCGGCTGCGCCATCCAGGAAGAATCCACCACTCACACGTGCGTGCAAGTTGTTGCAGGCCCTATACCGCCCTACCTGCTAGAACGATTGTGACAACCGGGCCTCCAGGAACTCACCCAGCTTCGCCGTGGCCCTGAACTGTGGAATGGGTTCCAGGTCCTTGAATGCAGATCTGAACGCGTTCGAGAGAGTCCAGATCGTTCGCGGTCGCAATTCCTCGTACTTGGGCTCGAGGCCAGGATGGATTCGCTTCTTCCTTTTCCTGTAGACCTCTTTCGTCCTCTATAAACATGCCTGTTTATCCCGGCGCTCTCCGAATCGCCGACAATTCGCCCAGTGACCAGCTTATTCGGGGCTATGAGTGATTTTGTGACGACTCCTTTATGCTGCGACCAGGGGAGTTTGTGCAATGGCCTTCACCGTCTTTCACCGGTGCGATTCTCTGCGTCCAGGCGTATCCTGATGCCGGTTTTGACCCAACACC
The DNA here is from genome assembly GCA_049584315.1 of Candidatus Sulfotelmatobacter sp. Lineage (GTDB taxonomy): Bacteria > Acidobacteriota > Terriglobia > Terriglobales > Acidobacteriaceae > Sulfotelmatobacter. The sequence continues at coordinate 15,726 of JBAUXO010000129.1, forward strand.
TTTTACGCCGCGAGGTGCTCCGTGAAACTTCTCTTTAGATTCTGGCCCCTCCTCGTGGTGTTCTACTGTGTCAGCTTTGCCGCTGCGCAATCTCAAACCGATTCCAGTCTTATTGTGACGATTGATTCCGGCAGGCTCGAAGGGGCGCACTTCGGGGTTGGGCCGGATGAATTGATGTTCCTCGGCATTCCTTTCGCCGCGCCGCCCACCGGGGAACTGCGTTGGGAGCCGCCTCAGCCGGTCGAGAAATGGCAGGGCACGCGTATGGCAGACGGGTATGGCGGGGATTGTTTTGACACCGAAGACCCTCAGGCGGACGACATAACAAAGGAGATGGTCCAGACGGTGGACCCTTATTTCACCTATCGATACGACGAGGACTGTCTCTATCTGAATGTGTGGACGACGAATCTGCCGCAGGATCATCCCGGCGCGAAACTGCCAGTCATGGTTTGGATTCATGGCGGCCAGCAGCCAGCCCAACTTCTGCCTGCCGGGCCGACGCTGGCACGCAAGGGAGTGGTTTTTGTCAGCACAAACTATCGCGTCGGCGCGCTCGGCTTCTTGGCCCATCCGAGAGTGACTGCGGAATCTCCACACCATGCCTCAGGGAATTACGGAATTCTTGATCTGATCGCGGCGCTGGAATGGACCCAGCGCAACATCTCGAAGTTCGGCGGGGATCCCGCAAGAGTCACAATCTTTGGCGAGTCCTCGGGCGGAATGATGGTCTGTTTCCTGATGTCTTCGCCGTTGGCACAGGGACTGTTTCAACAAGCCATCATGGAAAGCTTGGGCTGCGCCGATACCATCTCGCCCGAATTGAAAACTCCATCCCACTATGAAGGTGGCGTCGGTACAGCCGAAGAAATCGGGATGCGCCTTATGCGTGATCTCGGCATTGCGGATGGTCCCGATGCCTTGGCAAAACTTCGCGCGAAAAGCCCGAAAGAAATTATGGGTGTCTCGGATCACGACAGCTCAGTCAACTTCGACATCGAAAGCGTCATAGATGGCTGGGTGCTGCCCGAGCAGCCGGCCACTATCTTTGTGCAAGGCCGACAGACCAAGGTGCCAGTGATAGTCGGCAGCAACGCGGATGAAGGGACAACTGTAGTTGAGGAGACGCTGCACGGCCCCCCGACTTTGGCCAATTACAAGGCTTTCCTGAAGAGCGAATTTGTGAACGATGCCGTCGCTGACGAAATCTTTCGCACGTATCCGGCGACCTCGGATGCAGATACTCGCGCCCCTTTCATTGCCTTTGACACGGACTACGAGTTTGGTAATTCCGTCCATGTCATCGCCAAGAGCACGTCTGGCGCCGGACAGAAAACGTGGTTGTACTATTTCAGTTATCCGGCTAGATCGAAGTTCTACGAAGCCTTGGGCGCGTTTCACGGCATCGAACTCAAGTTTCTCAGCGGATGGTTTTATCCCAGCCACTGGGGCCCGCCGAACACCGAAGACAAGAGACTCGTCGATTTGATGACGGGATATTGGACGCAATTCGCGAGGACCGGCGATCCCAACAGCCCCGGTCTTCCCGAGTGGCCGGTCTACGATCCCAAGACCGACCTAGTGCTGGAAATCGGGCACGAGGTGAAGCTGCGGCCGACACCTCACGTGGACCGCTTCGCGATGTTCGAGCGCAGTCTGAATAGCAGGCTCGCCTCTATCCCGCGCTCGGTTGAAGCGTCTCCGGGTACGACTCCGCAGAAATGAACTCAGAAAATAGCGAGAATTCAGAATTACAGCACGCAGCGATCTATATCGCTGATGTAGACGTTTCTCCGAAGAAAAGTATCTGGTTAGCCGGATTCTGATCGGCACTTGAGGGGCGAGTCTCCGATGAAATGCCCTTGCGAATTCGTTCACCGCTCGCGAGCTATCCTCGGCTCTCATGATCAGGCAAGTCTCAAACCATAGTGCCGAGTCCCAAATCACGACGCCGTCTTCATGAAAGCGAAGACCTGCTCTCGCCATGATGGCAGCGACCTATGTGCTGCCCAGAGGAGGCGCGATGCGGGACGCTTCTATAGTGCAGTGCTGACCTCGAGATAACGCCTAGTCATCAAGCGGCAGGCTGCCACACCTGCCGCATCGTCCTGTCCCGGAAATGGGCCTTATCTAGTCATACGATTCGCGGTGCGTTGGGGTCTCCTCTTGAATCCTCGAAGCTGCGCACGCCACCCTGGAATTTGTTCTTGAGCATTGCTCGACCACAGCCACAGTTGGTGCGCTACCGGGAATCTCTTTGATCTTACCAGTGCCGTAGACCCCGATGGCAGCGGCAGCCCAGACATAATCGCGTGGCGGGATGGCTCATTGGCGGACGCAGTCTTCGTCGAGTCTAAGGTGAAAGACGAGGTTCTGCTGAATCAGGAGAAGTGGTTCCGCGAAGCCGAGAACACAGGAGTATCACAAAACCAGCTTGCGATTGCGAGATGGCGCAAATCAAGGGCGTAGCCCTCAGCCCAATTCCAACTTACCCGCCACCTCCGAATTTCGAGTAAAACTTCTTCACGTCCCTCGCCCCGTATTTCTCCCGGAACTTCTCGACCACAGATTTCACAGCTTTGGCATCGCTAACTGGCTTTGCCCGGAATTCCGCTTCAACGCCTCGCGCATCAATCCTAATCGTCGGTTTCGTCACCACGTTTTTGTACCACTGCGTCTCCCGAGCCTTGCACGGGTAAGAGGTACAGCGTTTCGTATTCAAGCACGAAGCAGACCGGGATCGAGATCGTGTTGCCGGCTTTCCTGCCGATCATGCTGATCGTGATCTGGCGATAACGGGCGAGGCGGTCTCTGGCTTCCGATAAGCTTGCAACGTTCTCCTATGTTCTGCCAACTTCCGGCAATAAGAAAGCCCTCCTTCGAGGGCAATCTTTCTGCTTACGAGGGACATCAGGTCAGGCCGCTTTTGCCTGCGCTCCTCGGCGGTAATTCTTAACTGCCTTCTCGATGCCCGGTGTGGCTTTCTTCAGGTCTTCAAGGTTCATAGCGGGATAGAACTCGATGTGAGCATCGAAGGCTAGAAACCACGGTTCCGCCACGGCGGGGATTTGAGACGTATCCTTCAGGTCGAAAAAGATGAACCCGGTTCTCTTGCCATTGTCTGCGGCAAAATAGGCCGCCTCTGGCTTCAGATCAGCGAGAATTGACTCGATGGTCGTGCCCAAACTACCGTCGCAGATCGTGGCATTGCCCGTCACCACGGGGATTGAAACCTTAAGTAAACAACGCATGGAATACCTCCGGGGCGAAGTCTAGTCCTCCCGCATGAGCGGGTCAATTCACTCCCAACCGTGATTGATTCTTGTGGCAGCCTCATACAACAAAGAAACGTGCATCTGCAATCGGGGTGGCCCGGACGCATTGCCTCCGCCTCGTAAGGAGTAGCGCATTCGATTTTGCAAGATTACGAGAAGCGACGATTCCAAATCTGGGCGAGCCTCCACCCCGGAGTAGCCCAAACATCCTTCCGTTGATTCTCATCCATGCCTAAATAGTGACCCATTTCGCGGATAACGGTCAGGCGGATTTGTTCGCGGACTTCCGCCTCACTCGAGCAAACCGCTTCGACATTCTTCTGATAGAGGACGATGTGATCGGGTCCGCTCGGCATGTCGAATATGTCTTCTTGGTGGTGGGCACGCCATGAAAGACGCCCAGAAGCAGCCGACCTCGTTGCCCCGGCTTCACTGATTGCTGGTTCTGCGGCAAATCCTCCACCAAGACAGCAACATTCTGAATGCGACTGCGAAATTCTTGTGGGAGCGAGTCCAGCGTCTCCTCGACTACCTTGACGAAAGGTTCTCGCTTGATTCTTCTCCCCTTGAAGTCACTCACTCCAAATATCCGCCGTCGTTCTCTTCGTCATCATCGTCATTTTTATTTTTGCCGTCATGCTCGTCTTTCTTCTCATCCTCCTCCTCACGTTTATGCCGCAGGAGCACATCGGCAGCAAGAGAGTGATCACGCAGGAATCCGGGGCGTTCTGGATGTGTCATGCGCATGTCGATTTAGCGCCGTCTTCGCCAACTTAGCCACATGCCGAGCCCGACGCCCGCGAGAACGGCTCCAGCCAATCTCTTACGGTCGGTAATTGGAACGAAACGGGTGTGCTGATCGCTTACTTCTATGACTCCTGCGGGAATGGCCCGGACTCCTCCCCCACCGCCCCCGCCTTCGCCCCGCGCACTGGAATCGCCGACACCACCAGTGCCAGCACCCGCGCCGTAGCCATACATTATTTTGGCAACCGGGATGACCGTTTTGCCGTGGGCTGCGATTGGTTCGCCATAGACGGCTTTCACGCTTGCTTGGCTGAGAATGCTTTCCTTCAACGATTGCAAAAAGGCTAAGCTGCTCATTGTAGAAACTCCTTGCAGGAAACCGATTATCCGCCCGAGCGGGCGGGATACGTCTACAAATAATGCCACTTCTTTTGACCTTTCTTGGATGATCGAAACTGAATTATGGTCGCTGAATCGGGCGATCGTTTTCAGGCATCGAAAATCTCATTGGAGTATCGAATGCAGGAATGCCGGAGAAAGCTCGAAGCAGAAGTCTCCGCATGGTCAAGTATCTCGATTCACCCGCACCATTTTGGAGGTCGGGAATTCCAGGTCGGAGACGCGGAGGTTGGACACGTCCCTACGGGCGCATCGTTGACATCCCATTTCCGCGCTCGATCCGCGATGCACTCTTGGCGGAAGGTCTGGCTGAGGAGCACCGCTGGGTTCCCGGCTCTGGCTGGGTGACTTTTCGTATGCGCAGCGAAGAAGACCTCGGACAGGCTCTCTGGCTCATGCGGCTCTCGTATCTCCGCTACACGCTGAAGACCTCATCCGATCCGCATAAGCTGCTTGAACAGGAAAGTGAAGAACTGCACTTGAGGCCGCGCTTCAAATCGCTGCTCGAACCGTTCGTTCCAAAGACGCCAACAAGTTTCGACTGAGCCAGTACCAGCGTAGGTGCAAGCGGAAGACTCATCGAACCCAACTTGAACTTTGAACTGCCGAAGGAGATGCTTAAATGGAAAACATGAAAGCAGTGCGAGTCCACAACTACGGCGGGCCGGAAGTGCTCCGGTTCGAAGATTCACCGCGACCGACGCCTGGTTCCGGTGAACTACTCATAAGAGTCCACGCTGCATCAGTAAATCTTATCGACTGGAAAATCCGAGCGGGCTACATGAAGGATCACGTTCCCCTCCCGCTACCGTTTATTCCGGGCTGGGACGTTTCCGGTGTTGTCGAGGCCCTGGATTCCGGTGCCACGACATTTAAAAAGGGCGATGAAGTCTATGCCCGCCCGGATGTCACGGCTCACGGTTTCGGCGCTTACGCGGAATACGTGGTGGTGAAGGAGATAGAAACGGCGCTCAAACCAAAATCGATTGACCACGTGCATGCCGCTACCATTCCTGTCGGCGCGGTGACGGCTTGGCGGGCGTTGTTCGACGCTGCTGGATTGAAAGAAGGCCAGAAAGTATTGATTCATGGCGCAGCCGGAGGCGTGGGCAGCTTTGCCGTTCAACTCGCGAAATGGAAGGGTACGTACGTGATCGGGACAGCGTCCACCCGGAATCAAGCGTTTCTGCGGCAATTGGGCCTGGACGAACCGATTGATTACGAGAAGACACAATTTGAGGATCTCGTGCATGACGTGGACGTTGTATTCGATCCGATCGGCGGCGACACGCAGAAGCGTTCGTGGAAAACTCTAAAGAAAGGCGGGATTCTCGTTTCGATTGTTGGCCCACCCTCGGAAGATGAGGCTGCGAAACACGGTGTGCGCTCGGCCTTCTTATCTGCTCAGGGAGGTTCATCACTACTGGCCGAACTTGCAACGCTCGTCGATTCGGGGAAGATCAGGCCGATGGTTGAAACGGTGATGCCGCTGTCCGAAGCCCGGCACGCTCACGAACTCAATGAAACGGGACACGCTAGCCCGCATTATTCATATATTTGAAGACAACAAAAGCCTCCTCTGTTACAAACATGTTGTCGAGACAATGTTTGCGGCAACAAAAGAGGCTTCTGAATGTCTGAAGATAGCACAACACAGTGTTT
>JBAUXO010000130.1:0-177208 GCA_049584315.1 Candidatus Sulfotelmatobacter sp.
GGAAAAAGGAGCCACTTAGCGAAAAGCGACGAAGCCATCGGCGATCAAGCAACGAAGGTCAAGAATGGCGCGGGGCGAGATCCGGGGCTCCACCTCAGATCAGGCGGGATTCTGCGCATAATTTAGGAGCTAACGGCCAGCGTCTTGTCACCTTTGTCGGTGAGTTCCTTCGCTGCAGCCCGCACTTCCTTCTCGCTCCAGTCAGCGAGTACGGACATTACGGCTAGGGGTCGCCTGTTCGAGAATGTTGTTCAGGTACTGCACAGGTCGGGCCGCGATATTCGGCGTAGTTTGCGCAAAAGATGCAATCTGTTGCACTTCTAAAAGCGACTTCATCGCGGTGGCTCTTGACACTCGCGTTGGAGCGCAAGATACTGGCTGTCATCAGGTGGGAGGGAAGCATTTTCACTGTCGCCCGGGAAACCGCTTCCCGCAAGCCTTCGCGAGGGCAGTCACGACCGACGCCATTCCGGAAACAAAAAGAGTTCAAATGTATTGGTCCGACGCGGAGCGCAGGGGCATGAGGATCGGGTTCCAGCAGATTTCGAATTACCAGCACCACTTTCTGTAATGACCAACACGCTGTTTCATCGCTGTACCAAAGGAGGTGTTATGAAGTTTCTCAGGAAGTCTCTGTGGGTTTGTGTCAAGCCGGCCCTAACGGTCTGCCTACTGGCTTTGCTGGCAGGTTCCATGTTTTCTCAATCGAGGGGCGCAGTCGCCTCTCCGCAGAATCTTGGTCCGGAAGATCCTTCCAAGCTGATCACCGTGACGATATGGCTCAATCAGCACAACAAAGCCGCTCTTGATGAGTTGGTTCGCCAGATGTATGAGCCGAGTTCCGCCAATTATCATCACTGGCTCACACGTGAGGAATACAAGGCCGACTTCGCACCCACAGCTCAGGATGCAGCGATCGTGCGCAGTTTCCTGGCAAGCCACAACTTAAGCGTCTCGTCGACCGACCAATATAATCACTTCGTCACGGCCCAGGGCCGCATTGGCGACGTGCAGAATGCCTTCCACCTGCAGATCAACCGCTATCAGGTGAATGGAGAAATCCACCGGGTGAGTAGCACTAAGCCCACGGTGGAAGGAGCGGCCGGTGCGCTTATAGCATCCGTGCAGGGTTTGTCCGACAGAACCTTTAAATCGTACGCGAGGAAATCGATTGATCCTGATACCGGCACTCCTTTCGCGGGAGTCCCACTCAGTTCGGTCGGGCCGAATGGTCTGTTTTTCACGGATCAATGTTTCCGCAGCCCTGAAACGGTTACGTTTACGACGGGGGGTGGCTTCCCCTCAGCGACGTACGCCGGTAATCGCTTTGGTTCGGACATCACCTCCGGTCCACCAAATCTGCCCCCTTGCGGCTACGACGCCGCCGATATTCAGACCGCTTACGGGCTGCCGCAGGTTTACAAGAATGGATGGAGGGGAAAGGGTCAGACCATCGTGATCGTCGATGCTTACGGTTCGCCTACGATCGCGGATGACGCTAACACCTACTCGACGCTCAACCACTTGCCCGCCCTCACTTCAAAGAACTTCCAAATCTACACCGCGGGTGGCACGTCGACCTGCACACCAGCGGAAGGTTGCTCTGCCCCAGACTGGTATCCGGAAACGACCCTCGACGTAGAGACGGCCCATGCGGTCGCGCCGCAAGCCGATATCGTGCTAATTGAGACCACGGACAACACCGACACTAATCTCGACGAGGGCGTTCTGTACGCAACCGAGAATTTGTTAGGCAACGTGATTTCGAATAGCTACGGAGGACCGGAAGTTCCGCCCTACAATGACCCTACCGATTCGGCGGCTGAAAACACAATCAATGAGTTGGCGGCGGCCCTCGGTATTTCGGCAGATTTTGCAACTGGCGATGATGGGGATTTCTCCGACGCCATCGGTTTCACCAGCGTTTCCATGCCGGCAAGTTCGCCCTACGCGACGGCAGTCGGCGGCACCAGCTTGTTCTTGAACAAAAATAAGACGATGAATTTCCAGACGGGCTGGGGCCTCAACGAAACCCGAATTGCCGATCCTACTCCAAATCCACCGGTCGTTCCCCCTCTGGAATTGGGTTTCATCTTCGGAGCCGGTGGCGGAACCAGCGTCCTCTGGCACAAGCCTTCCTTCCAGAAAAGGTTGACAGGAGGTTGGCGCAAGCTGCCCGACATCTCCATGGACGCCGATCCCGAGACGGGGTTCGAGCTGGTCATAACGCCCGATGGCGTGCCTGGTGACCCGCAGGCCGTTGAAGTGTACGGCGGAACCAGTTTGTCCTGCCCCATGTTCTCGGCTCTATGGGCCATCGCGAACCAGGCAGCCGGAAAGCCGCTTGGCCAGGCTGCCACTTACGTCTACACTCTGCCCGCCGGTGCTCTCTATGACGTTACCGATGTCAGTTCTCCGGACAACGTAACCGGGGTTATCTTCAACCCTCCCAATCCTCCCGCACTGGAAACCGCGGATGCACTAGCGCAGCCCTTGGAAAAAACCAAGAACTTTATCAGCGCTCTGTACAACAGCGCCTCGTCGACTCGCTGGGACATTTTCACGTTTGGCACCGACACCTCACTGACTACCGGGCCGGGGTGGGATAACGTAACGGGCGTGGGCACTCCCATCGGATTGCCCTTCGTCCAAGCAGTGGCCGCGGCCGCAACCGCTTCTCAATGATGCCGTAAAACTGGTAACATCCGGAGGGTTGAAAGTTAGCGGGCTGCTCTCATCGACAGCCCGCAATTTTTTGTCGCGTTGGGGATCGAAACTGGGGGAGCGGTGGGCGCACGCGAGACCCACTTCGACGACTCCCGCGCTGGACGAAATTTCGCGCTGGACCGGCAGATTGAACTGCTGGTGATGGAGTCCGAAATCTCCGGACTGCCGGACCTCCATGCCTATATGAAGGTATGAGAACTTTGTGACGCGCTTCTCATTCCCATACTTCGACATGCCAGTTGTGGCCACGCCGCGAAGCAGAAACGTTGTTGTGGCGAATCAACAATTCCGCATGAATCACCACACCAACGCGCTTCTCAATGCTTTCGATCAGCTTAGGCAACTGCTCGGAGTAGATACGGGGATTGCTGAAGTCGAACCATTGGCGAGTTTGGAGTTCAAGCGGAACATCGCAGTCACCCTGTACTCGAAGCGGGAGTACACACTTTCCTTTGTCAAGTGCTCGACTCGCTCCGCGCGGCAGATGTCTGATGTGAACGACCCGGCGGAAAGCAGGGCGACAACTACGTCCGCTCGGTCGATTGCTTGTTCGATCTCGCTGCTCCAGATGTCGCCTGCACAAAGGCGTTGTTTGTCAAGCCAGGCATCGAGGCCGCTTGACTCGAGGTCCTGTTGAAGACGCGAGGCCAAGTCCTTTCCATCGCGGTGCGCGTAGGAGATGAACACTCGACGCTTTTCACGCTCGGCCATTTCGGATATAGGTTACTGCAAAGCGACTGATAGCAGCTCAGACTGACGACAAAGCGCGGCAGAGTGGACCTCTTGCTCCGCGGGCGGCGGCAAGTCTTCCCCGGGGGCAGCCGGATAATAGCTGGCTATAAGTCAGTCTCGAGCAGATCTCCCCGAAGCCCGTTTCGGGGTGGCCGACCATTCACGAATTGAACGGCAGATTCAGGGCTCGCGCGTTCTACAATGCCTCATATGAGTTTTGGCGTCCTGCTACGTCGCTGGCGGGCTGTTCGCCACCTCAGCCAACTGGACCTTGCGCTCGATTCAGATATCTCGGCGCGTCATCTCAGTCGCGTTGAGACGGGCCGCGCACAGCCGAGCCGGGAGATGGTCCTGCGTCTCGCCGAGGCCCTTCAGGTTCCGCTGCGCGAGCGCAATGCAATGCTGTTGGCAGCGGGCTACGCTCCACTTTATCGTCACACCAATCTCGACACACCTGACCTCGACACATCTGAGGCAGAAGCGGCGCGCCGCGCAGTAGAGCTTCTCATGGCGCAACTTGAGCCCTATCCCGTACTCGTCGTGGACCGGCATTGGAACACCCTGAGGATGAATGCTGGCGCAAAGCGCATTCTTGCCCTCTTCCCCGGCTGCGATTCTGGGACGCCTCATAATGGAGTCCGGCTGGTATTCCATCCCCAAGGGCTGCGGCCCTTTATCGAAAACTGGGAAGTGGTCGCCGCACGCATTATTCGGCGGGTGCATCGCGAAGCTGCCGACAATCCATCAGACGAGACGTTGAAGCGTTTCCTTGATGAGTTGCTCAGCTATCCGGACGTGCCGAGCCGCTGGCGCATGCCGGATTCGGATGGCTCTCCTCCACCCTTCTTGACCATCAACTATAGGTGGAAGAACTCAACGCTTCGCCTTTTTTCGTTCCTCACTACCGTGGGCACACCGCTGGACGCTGGACTGCAGGAACTCCGCATTGAAAGCTTTTTCCCTGCAGATGAAGCCACGCGCACCCTGGTGAATCGCTTGGCTGACGGAGCGTTCTAGCATCTGGATGCTCCCAGCAACCCTTTCTCCATGACCTCGGAGGTCATTGACAGCGGTCTTCCGCTCCTCGGATACTGCGGGCGTAGCAATGACCGCTAAGGAGGCAACAAAATGAAAAAGAGCGTTTTCAGCCAGTGGTTCGCAGCGTTGTTGTTGTTCTCAGCTTTGGTATGGTGGGGGAGCGTTAGCATCAGGGAAGCGGCGGCAATGGGTAAGGGCGGTGACGCTCCTGTGCCATCAAACGATCCGGCCGCTATCGAGGCTGTCAAGCAACTCGAACGGGATATGGGGGATGCAATGGTGGCTGGCGATATCGACAAGCTCAATCAGATCTTCGCCGACGATTGGGCAACCATCGGAATCACCTCCGGCAAGGTTATCACTAAGGAAAAGGTTTTAAACGATTTTAAATCCGGCAAGGACAAACTCGTGTCATTTGAAAATGGACCTATCGACGTGCAGGTGTTCGGAGATGTTGCCGTGGCCCATGCCGGTGTCACCGAAAAGAGGATCCGGGACGGAAAAGACGATAGCGGTGAGTCTGTTTATATGGATCTCCTCGAGAAGCGCGCCGGCAAATGGGTAGTCGTGCGCAGCGCAGCCGCGAGCGTGAAGTGAGGGAATTGGAAGAGCGGACCAGACTTTTCCGGGATCAGAGTACTAGCTGTCTTCTGATTATCCGGTTGCTTCAGGAAAGCAATATAGATTGCGCACAGCCGGATCGACGCCCCTGGGAGTTGCGGTTTGCTGAATTAACCGGATCATCAGAAGCTGTCTAGCGCAAGAAGACCATCTCAATGTTGCCACTCGGAGGAAAGGTTGCGGTTATAACCGGCGGGACGAGCGGGATCGGCGCTCGCACCGCCGAGGTTTTCGTCGCCAACGGAGCCAAGATCGTGATTGCCGGCCGTCGCCAAGACAGAGGAGAGAAACTCGCAGAAAAGCTCGGCGATGCCGCAAGCTTCATACGTACAGATGTCTCCCTCGAAGCCGACGTCAAGGCGATGATCGACCATGCCGTGGACCGCTTTGGCCGCGTCGATTGCCTGATGAACAACGCCGGGAGGAGTTCGCAGTACGCTACCATCGCCGACGCCGATCTGGAGGAGTTCGATGCGGTGATAGCCGTGCACCTGCGTGCCGTCCTTGCGGGGATGAAATATGCGGCGCGCGTCATGGCCATACAAGGAACGGGCAGCATCATCAACGTTTCGAGTGTCAATGGATTCCGCGCCGGATTGGGCGGACACTACTACTCGGCCGCGAAGGCAGGTTCGATTCACCTGACGCGTTGCGCAGCCATGGAGTTGGGTGAAAAAGGAATTCGAGTGAACAGCCTCTCGCCAGGAATGATTGCTACCGGAGCTTTCGCCAAGTAGGTGGGCATGCAATCCGACGAGGCGGATGACCACCTGGAATATGCCGAGGCCGCCATTGGTTCTGTCGTGACAAGATGGCAACCGCTGCAGTATGTCGGCCGCGTGGATGATATCGCGCAAGCAGCACTGTTCCTGGCCAGTGATGCGTCGCGTTTCGTGACAGGACACAACCTGGTCGTGGATGGGGGCATCAGTGCAGGCTGGCCGATCGCCGCTGCCCGCCCCGACCGCGAGTTGTTTTTCCGCACAATTCAGGCGAGCTTGTCGGCCCATTCCGCGTAGCTCGATTGCATCGCCACAGCATCTCTGGTTACTCTCGGAAATTGCCACCTCTGCACGGGCCCGGGAGATCACCCATGGATCTCCTCGAAGCGTTTCTGGATCGCGAGGAAGAAGTGCTGAAGGGTTCTAGGATTACCTCCGCATCGCCGACTGCACGGGAGTTGACGGGTTCGTGGCCACACTCTTTGTCACTCAACAGGAGAACACATCGCCCTCGCCCAGTTTATGCGATGCTACGATCCGAGGGGCCAAGGTTATTCGCTGCGTAACGCCACCATGGGATCGACTTTCGAGGCGCGCCGCGCCGGAATGTAACTGGCCGCTACGGTCACGGCAGCCAACAGAACCGCCGCCAGCCCAAGCGTGATTGGATCGGCAGGCTTCACCTCGAACAGCAGAGAACCGGCTGTTTTCCCCAGCGCGACGGAGAGCCCGAGTCCAACCACAATGCCGATAGCCAGGAGCAAAAGGGAATCGAGCAGGATCATGCCCAGGATGCGCAGACGTCCGGCGCCGAGGGCCATGCGGATGCCGATTTCATTGGTTCGCCGTTGCACCATGTAAGACATCACGCCATATAAACCGATCACAGCAAGCACGGCTGCAAGAAAGCCGAAGAAGCCGGAAAGCGTGGCCATCAGGCGCTCGCGCACGAGGGTGTCGCGGATGTCGGATTCGAAAACGTGAAAGCTGAGGCTGATCTCCGGATTGGCCTCGGCCAGCCGACGCTTCACGGCGGAGATGGTGTCTCCCGGAGACGCGCGGGAGCGGATCATAAAAGTGTCGAAATCATCGGGATCCGGGTACTGCGCGACAGGGATGAAAGCGATGGCGACGTTTTCATCGCGGAGATCGTTATACTTGGTGTCCTTCACCATTCCAACAATTTGAACGACGAATTCCGGGTGATGCGGTCCCACTGGCGTGTGGAAGCTCATGCCCACAGGATTGGCTCGGTAGGCCAGGGCGCGCGCAAAAGATTGATTGACGATGGCCACTTTTGGAGACGTCGCAGTGTCGCGCTCGTCGAAATCGCGGCCGGCCAGAAGCGGAGTTTCCAGCGTCTGGAAATAACCCGGGCTCACCCAACTCTTATTGACTGTTTTTTTTGGGCTGGAATCCTGGCCGTCCATCCAAACCTCGTTGTTGGACGTGTTGCCGCTTAGAGGAACAAGTTTCGTCTCGGCGGCGGCGTCCACTCCCGGAATCGCGCGCACCTGCGAGAGCAGATCGCGCTTGAACGGTTGACGGCGATCGGGGGCAAGCTTTAGTTCAGTAAGGTCCAAATCCGTGATGAGGATGCCTTTGGCGCGGAAGCCAGGGTCGACACTCAGCAGCTTTCCCAAGCTGCGGGAAAACAAGAGCGCGCCCACCAGGAGCACGAGGGAGAGCGCAACCTGCATCGTGACCAGCGCACGCCGCAAACCGAAGCGCTCGCGGCCGGCCGTATTACCGCGTCCTCCGGCCTGCAGCACTTCGGCCGAGCCGTTACGCGTGGCGCGCAGGGCTGGAGCAAGTCCGAACAAGAAGCAGGTCAAGACCGCGAGGCCCAACGTGAAGCCGAGCACGCGCCAATCGGGCGTGAGATCCACGAACACACGATTCTGCTCGGTGCTGATCAATGAAACCAGGAACTTGCCCACCGAATTGGAAAGCACAAGACCGATCGCGGCGCCGGTGCCTGCTAAGAGAAGGCTTTCGGCCATCAACTGCCGGATCAGGCGTCCGCGTGAGGCTCCCAGCGAGAGCCGAATGGCGATTTCGCGTTCGCGCGCGCTGGCTCGCGCCAGCATCAGGCTGGCGAGGTTGGTGCAGGCAATCAACAGCACAAATCCGGCGATGGCCAGCAGCAGGTTGAGCGGTGTCTCGTAGTCCTTGCGGATGTCGGAGACGCCGGTGCCGGCCGGGAGCACCCCGAGATGAAAGGTGAGATAGTGTTTCTCCTCCTCCGCGCCGAATTTCGTGATGGCGGTTGTTTCGAATATTTGCGGAGACACTGCAGCCAGCTGAGCCGAAGCTCTCTCGATAGTCCAGCCCGGCTTGAGGCGGCCCATGACCGAAAGCCACCACTCATGAGGCACATCCAAGCGCGCTTCCTCCCCCCGGATTAATGGGTCCGCGCAAATCGGAACCGCCACGTCAAACTGCCTGCCGACTTCCAGGCCGTGAAAACTGTTGATAGTGACGCCCCTGATTTCAAAGGGATGATGCTCGATCGTCATCGAGCGCCCGATCGCCGACTCCTCTCCGCCGTATTCCCGCTTCCAGAATGCTTCGCTGAGGACAACGCCGGGCGAGCCACACCCGCGCTGATCGTCCTCCGGGGTGAATAGTCGCCCTGCGACAGGCTGCACCCCGAGCACGCGGAAGAAATCTCCGCTCACATAAAGGCCATCGACGCGCTGCGTCTCGCCGCTGGGCGCGATGTTGAAACGATCCTGGCCCCAGGCAAACGTCCCAGAAAACCCTTGCTGCTGGGCGCGAATCTGCTCCCACTGCGGGTTCGTCAGCATGGGGTGCGACGTCGTAAAATTGCCGGTGCGACCATGCGGCTAAATGATGCGCACCTCGGCCAGTTGGCCCGGATTCTTGATCGGAAGCGCGGTCAGGCGGATGGAATCGAGCAACTGAAAGATAGCGGTGTTGGCGCCGATGCCGAGCGCCAAGGTGAGCACGGCGACAGCCGTGAAACCGGGGTTATTGCGCAGCATGCGCAGGGCGTAGCGGATATCCTGAAGCAGGGCGGTCATAATGTCTTCCAATGGCACTAAATCCAGGACAGAAACTTTGGCCAAAATGGCCTAACAAAACTGAGACTGCAATTTTCACGCCGGAGCTGTGGAACTCACAATCCATTGAAAAGGGGAAAGTAAGGCCTGTTTAATACGGGCGAAAAGGGCTACTCGATGTTCGTCCTCGAACGGGGCTGTTCAGAAGCGAACACCGCCCGCTCCCGTATGACGGGCAACTGTTCCCTGATCCGGTCAAGGGAGGGGTTGCCGACCATCCCCCCAACCGCATGGCTCGCATGAAAGTTGAAAAGGTGCGTCCAGGTGTGATGCGTAGCCTGGAATGCGTCAATGTGCCTGTTCAGCGGGGACTAAGACTTACCGACTCACCCGGCTTGCTGTGAAGCGCTTGAAATCGGGTAGCGAATCGTCCGCATTCCATCATCGATTGGTCCTTCGCCGACAAACACGAATTCACATTTTTCCATCACGAATCGAGAAGGCCAGTCGAGGTAAAGTGCGGGCAATGACGGTCTGCACCTCTCGGCATTAAAATGCCCAGCCCCCGCAATTGAAATCGTTTCTTTGTGAATGTCCATGCCGATATACTTAAAGTTCATAGGGGTGCTCCTTTCGGTAGAGTTTTGCTTCACACTCAAAACCTACCTCAAAGGGGCGCCCTTTTATAATGCATCGGCTTGGTGAGATTGCCCTTGATGTCCTCCCGGCCCGTTTCCGGACCGCGAGTGAAGGCTGAAGCAAGGGAGGGAGGTGATTCATCTTCCTCCGAGGTGGTTGCACGATTACTTCCCCGATTGCCGACAAGCCAGCCAGAATCGCCGCTGCGCGACGATGCGCTCCGCAGGTTATAATTGCGCGCGCGTATGCCCCTCACCTCTGGCACGAAACTCGGTCCCTACGAAATTCAATCGCCACTCGGTGAAGGGGGCATGGGAGAGGTATACCGCGCCCGGGACAGCCGTCTCGACCGTTCCGTCGCCATCAAAGTCCTGGCTTCTCATCTATCCTCTTCCCCCGAACTGAAGCAGCGTATGGAGCGCGAGGCCAAGGCGATTTCCGCGCTCAACCATCCACACATCTGCCGTCTTTACGACGTCGGCTCGCAGGATGGCACCGAGTACCTCGTGATGGAGTTGCTAGAAGGAGAGACTCTCTCGCAGAGGCTGGCGAAAGGACCGCTACCGATCAGCGAATCCCTCCGAGTCGGAACTGCCTTGGCTGAAGCGCTAGAGGCAGCACACCGGCAGGGGATCGTGCATCGCGATTTGAAACCCGGAAACGTTATGCTCACAAAAAGCGGCGCGAAGCTTATGGACTTTGGTTTAGCGAAGTCGACGGCCGCCGGCTTGGGGGGAGCAGTTACGAGTGCGCCTCTGTTGTCGGCCGCGAAGACGATGAGCGGAGCAAATCCGATTTCTCCGCTCACAACCGCCGGCGCAATCATCGGTACGATCCAATACATGTCGCCAGAACAAATCGAAGGCAAAGAAGCAGATGGGCGATCGGACCTGTTTGCGCTGGGCGCAGTTGTTTACGAAATGGTGACTGGTGGAAGACCGTTTGCCGGCAAAAGCCAAATCAGTGTGGCCAGCGCGATTCTCGAGAAGGACCCGGAACCAATTTCCGCATTACAGCCACGGACGCCGCCGGCGTTGGAGTACGTCGTCCATACCTGCCTGGCGAAGAATCCGGAAGATCGCTTCCAGACGGCACATGACCTCAAGCTGCAACTAAAGTGGATTGCGCAAGGCGCGAATCAGGATCGCAGGCCGAACGGAAACGAAGAAACAAAAGGTCGGAATCTTGGCTGGATCGCGGCCATCGTACTCGCCGTCGCACTGATTGCATCCCTTGCCTGGTGGCGAAGTTCGATACCTGCCGAGCAGATCACGTATTTTTCCGCGCCGCTCCCCTTCTCCTCTCGCGATGTGGCTGTTGCTCCCAACGGCCACACGGTTGCTGTCGTTGGCTATCGTGAATCGGAACGAAAAAGCGTGCTTTGGATTTATGAAGTAGGCGCGCCGGCGGGCAACAGCTTGCCCAACACCGAGGGAGCCAACTTTCCCTTCTGGTCGCCGGACGGCCGTTCGCTGGGATTCTTTGCCGATGGAAAGCTGAAGAAGCTTGAACTGGCGGGCGGGCCTGTCCAGACGTTATGCGATGCGCCCACCGGACGCGGCGGCGCATGGAATAAAGAAGGCGTCATCCTGTTTACCCCGAGCGGACTCCTGGGAACCGGCCTTTTTCGAATTCCGGCTTCGGGTGGCACGCCAGCGCAGGTCAGCTTTCCCGACCGGACTCAGGGAGAAGACAGCCATCGCTGGCCCATGTTCTTGCCGGACCAAATTCACTATCTCTATTTGGCAATGAATCTTACTGGCCGAAGAGACCTTTACTCGGTCTACGTGGGCTCGTTGAATTCGAAGGAGAAGCGACTGCTTGTCCGAACGAGAGCCAACGCTGCCTACGCCTCGCCCGGATATCTCATCTTCGAGCGCGATCAGACTCTTTTTGCGCAACGTTTCGACCCGAAGAAATTAGAGCTGAGTGGAGAACCGACTCCTATTCTGAACGACGTTCAGTATTGGCCGCGTATCGCGAGAGCGGTCTTTGCTACTTCGAATACTGGGCTTCTGGTCGCGCAAAAAACTGGAGATAATGGCATCTCACAACCACTCTGGTTCGATCGCAAGGGTCAGCCGGTCGGAGTGGCGCTGAAACCCGGCATTTACGGCAACATATGTTTGTCGCCGAACGGAAAACTGTTGGCTTCGGATACAACAGATCCTACAAGCCAGAACACCGACGTGTGGACCTACGATCTCGAGACTGAGAGCGCCAAGCGGCTGACATTCGATCCATCCATCGATTCAATGCCGGTGTGGAGTCCGGATGGCAGCCGGATGGTTTTTGCCTCAAATCGAGAATCTAAGTTTGATTTGTATCTGAAAGACGCCAACGGGGCGCAAGAGGAAAAGATAGTCGCGCAAGACGGCCCCGACCGGTTCCCCAATGATTGGTCTCCCGACGGCAAATCTGTGATGTATGAGCGAGGGCCGGATCTGTGGATTTTTAATTTGCCAGATCGCAAGATGACTCAGTTCTTAAAAGCATCGTCGACGCTGAAGAATGCACGTTTCTCGCAGGATGGACGCTGGGTGGCATATGCGTCGAATGAAAGCGGGCGATGGGAAATTTATGTGACTTCCTTCCCTGATGCGCATGGCAAGTGGCAGATCTCGAATGGAGGTGGAGATCAACCCAAGTGGCGAAGCGATGGGAAAGAACTCTTCTATATAACTCCAGATGGAAAGATCATGGCGGCGCCGGTAACCGTTGGTGCCAATTTCGATGCCGGAACCCCCAGCCTGCTGTTTCAGGCCAACCCGCGGGAGATGGTTGCAACCTCCGAGCAGGTTACTTATGACGTCGGCAAAGACGGGCAGAGATTTCTCATCAACACGCAGCTGAAGACAGGAACAAGCCCAATGTCAGTGGTGCTGAATTGGACGTCGAGGTTGACCCGATGAGGCTGCGGCTGACGGCTGTATTCGTCGGTGGATAATGGCGACTCTGACCTTACAGTCGCCGCACTACTCTGATCATTGACCGGTGGCAGGGAGGCCATCGGTCATGAAGCCGAAACCAAGCTCCAGAAGGAGACGCAGTAGCACCGAATCCATCCTACTGCCCGACCTGGAACGCGCCGAGGCCGTGATGTTGAACAGCCTCAACTCAGCTGGCGTTTAAAGCGGGGTTGTCGTCACGCCATTGATGAGTTCGTTGACTGATATTGCTCTGAAGCGCTTGGCGTTCAACAGGATCGTGGTCTTGCGGTGTGGCTCTCATCTCGAATCCCTTCAACGCGCCCTGGGTACAATCAACCCACGTTTGGGCGCCGTGCGTCGGCTGGCGTACGAAGCGGCGACCGCGGCCTTCTGAGGGCTGATTTGGCGGCCGGTATTCGTCGCGTCAAAGGGTTGAAGAAGAAGGGATTCGCCTCGGCAACCGGTTGACGGCTGAGCCGGGCAATGCGCTTTGGCAAACGCTGGAGACAACAGCCTCCGCAGATACCTGTCAAAAGGCAAATGCCTGAGGGGGTGGGCTGCGCACTGATCGTTGCACGGGATTGAGATACTCCCCTAACCTTCCGGGGTATACCAGGCGCGTTAGTTTGTCTTCGCCGCGGGCCGTGGCGGACTGCCATCGGCTTTGACGTAGTGTGCGTACCAGCTCAGGTTGCGTTCGAGCCGGTCTTTGATATGGGACGGCGTTTTGAAACCGTGGTACTCACCGGGATACACCACCAGTTCCGTTTCGCGGCCCAGACTCTTCAAAGCCTGGTACATCTGCTCTCCGCCAAGGATGGGAACATTCCAGTCTATGTCGCCGCCCATGAACAGCGTCGGCGTGGTGATGTTTGCAACCCTGTAATAGGGCGAGATTTTGTCCCACACGGCGCGGTTCTCCCATGGATGCCCGAGTTCCACATCGTAGTCGAGGATGTACTGGTCATGCCCGTACAGCGCCGCCAAGAACGCCGCGCCCGCCCCGGAAATAGCCGCCTTGAAGCGCGTGGTCTGCGTAATAATGAAGTCCGTCGAAATGCCTCCGTAGGACCAGCCGCCCACGCCGAGCTTGTCAGAATCGGCCATGCCCTGCGCGATGGCGTAGTCGACCATGGCCACGTCGTCTTGATAGTCCTTGTTTCCCCAATCGGCGAAGATGGCCTTGCAAAAATCCTGACCGTAGCCGGATGAGCCGCGCGGGTTGGGCTCGAGGACGACATATCCGTTGGCCGCGAAGAGTTGCGAGAAGTGATTGAAGTCGCCGTAATAAGATCCCACCGGCCCCCCGTGGGGATGAAGCAGTGTGGGATATTTTTTCCCTGCCACATAATCCAATGGTTTAAACAGATAGCCCGCAACGGTGGTGCCGTCCTTGCTCTTGAACTTGACGTACTCCGGGGTCACGATTCTGATTTTTGCCATGAACGCGTCGTTCACGTGGGTGATGCGCGTCAACGGCGCGCCGGATGCGGGCAGGGTGAAGATTTCGCCGGGCCGCTCCATGCTCGCGACCTGGGCGGCAATGTCGCCCGACTTGGCGATGGTGTAGCCGGAAACCACAACTTGCCCCGAGATAGCCCGCGTAATCTCCCCGCCGGCAGCCGGAATCCGGAATAGATTTTGCGTTCCGTCATTGTCGGCAACAAAATACACAAACTCACCATCAGGGGAGAAACGTGGCATCCGCGACATGCGGTCGAAAGCCCGGGTGAGCACTTTGGCCTTGCCTCCCTCAGCCGGTGAAACGGCGATGTGGTGGGTGGCATAGACAAGCAGCTTTGGTTCGAGCTGAGTGACGTAGGTGATCCATTTGCCGTCGGGCGACCACGAAGGCGCGGCATCCGCCCCCGGGTTGGTTGTGACTTGCGTCAGGTGAGCGCCCTTGTCGGTGTTGTCGGCGGCGACCACCCAGATGTTCGTGTCGTAGGTGCGGTCGGGATCCGGCGTGGAGCGGTTGCTGCGGAATGCTAGCAGCTTGCCGTCAGGAGACCAGGCCGGTTCGCTGTCGTCAAAATCACCGGAAGTAATCTGCACCACAGCCTTGGCGGACACATCGAACACATATAAATGTGTTCGGCGCCGGTCGAGGTAGCCGACCGTGTCGGTCTTGAATCGATAGCGGTCGACTACGATGGGAGGCGGTGTCTTCGGTTTCTTCGGGTTCGCGTCCTTGTCTTTATCTTTGTCGCCGCTCCCCGGCTTGCCTTTTTCTTTCGTCTTGGCGTCGTCTAATTCTTGCGGAGAGGGATCTCGCAGCACGAGGACGAGTCGCTTGCTGTCAGGTGACCAGGCAAAATCGTCCACATCTTGAATCGCGTCCGTTAGCCGTTGCGCCTCGCCGCCCATGCGGTTGAGCAGCCACACCTGCGTTTTGCCTTGGTCGCGCTTGGAAAGAAACGCCAGATACTTTCCGTCCGCACTCCAGCGTGGATGCGAAGAGGAGAAATCTTCCGCCGTCATGACGATGGCTTCGCCTCCGCCAGCCGGCGCCATCCAGACGCGCGTCTCGGTCTTGTCCTCCTTCAACTTGGCTGTCGCGACCGTGTACGCAACCCACTTACCATCCGCAGCGATTTGGGGATCGCGCACATCCTGGATTTCAAAGACATCGTCTACCGTGATCGCCCGTAGCGCCGATGACGGGGAGGGAGGCACTTGAGCCGCCCCACTTGGGGCGAGGCAATACAGAGTACAGACTAAGGCACAAAGGGGCAATGCAAGGGAGCGGAGTTTCATGTCGTTTGCTTTCCTGTACAAGTCTTGGACATAGCAGTGGAGCGGCTTAAGCGCATAAGTGTAAGATCATCGCTTTCTCCTGTCATCCCTATACCACATTGGCGTTCTATCGTCCCGCCTCCTGCTCCGAGATGGGGCTGCCGAGAAAGAGTGTTCCCTGTTGCGGCACCGCCTGACCGAGGGGTTGCTGTTGGTCTGCTGGTGCGGATTGGTGGGCGAGGTGCTGATAGTTGAGGATGGCGTTGAACACCAGAGCGTAGGTTCCAACGGTCTCGCCGCGATAGACGGGGTTGTTGCCGAACAGCAGCACGTTTCCTTGGCCCAGGTGCGCATTCACCACCACGGCGTGCTCGGCAATCGACGAAGCTTTGTCAAGCAGACCATCGAGCAAAAGGGTCTTGGCATCGGAGAATCGCAATATGACATCCGGCCGTTCCTGAATAGGAATCACCAGCGGGTTATTGCGCGTTTCTTCCTCATCTAACGGCTTCGGCTCCCAGGGCTGCTGCTTCACAAGCGGCTCGGGCTCGGTGATCTTTCTTCCCTGCGGCTCGTCGCTATCGTCGACGCTGCCGCGCCCGGTTGCGCGTTTCGCGTAGGGGTCGAGGGGATCGGTCAAAGGGTCCATCAAAGCGCGGCCCCCGGTGCGCCCGAGTATGCTGCTGACATTGAAGGCCATACCGTTGGCGCTGATGACAGGAACGCCGGGCCCGTAACCGAACGCGACCGGATGGTCGCGGTTGACGAAAACCGTGTTGAGCACCGTGCCAACCACACGGGCCTCGCCTTGGGGAGCGACGCTGACGCCGGGCGCAAGACCGGTCTCGATGGCGAACTGAGCGGTGTCTTCACAGGTGATGAGTAGCCCGCCTTGCTCAACAAATTGTTTCAGATGAGCGAGGCCTTCGTAACCCAGGCCGGGGCGTATGTCAGAGGTGCTGTCGATGGCGCCGAGGTTTGGGGTCAACTCGGATTTCTGCCACGGCATCGGATTATTCCACCGGGGAAGGCCGTTGAGAATTTCGAGCGTGGAAGAACGGCCGACGGGAGCAAAAACGATGACATCGTATTTTGTGCGCAGGTCCGGCTCTTTGGCTACAGTTTGCGTGCTGATGTAATCGAAGGGCACGCCCGCGGTATCGAAGGCGTAGCGCCACCAACCTTCCGTCTGAGTACCAAGCCAGGTGTGCATGAACGCGATGCGCGGAGCATTGACGGCGTGAACTGGTACCGATGGCGCGGCGTCGAGCCGCGATGCATCAAGCGACAAGTCCTGCAGAAACTTGGACACGCGGTCATCGGCTGGGTTGGTCATGAGTAGGGAGCCAGCCGCGAAATGTTTGCCGTCGGCATCGAAAGATTTCTCCGCGACCTGGATGGTTGCGCCTTTGAGTTTGTAGACGAGAGACAGGAGCGAAACCTGGCCGGTGTTGGCCACGCCAATTACCGAGCCGGAGCCGGAAACTTTGCCGGCTAGGGTCGCCGGATCGTCAAGTGGCGCCATATTCGACTTGAGAATCGTGGGATCGAGGACACGGACAACCTTCAGATTGAAGAGGTGAGAGAAAGACCATCCGGTATCGTCGTAGGGATGTTTCTGCGGGTCGCCCGCAGCCCAGAACTGCCGATCGAGCAGCCCATCGGCGGCGCGGGAATAGGGCTGATCCATGCGGATGATGATGCTGCCGGCGGGGAAGGTTTCCTGTTTCGGCTTGTCCCCGCGCTTTTCGGCGGGAACGCTGGAAGTGGCGGCTTCAGAAAGTTGCTCGATCTCGACGTGCTGGCGCTTTAATACCCTGAGCAACTCGATCTGGCGATTTGCCTCGGCTGGGTCAGCGGGAATCACATAGGCGGCGGGCCCTTCCCGCGACGGCTTTTCGATGGCGCGTTTGCTTTTGCCGTAGTAGTTCTCGAGGAAGTGGTGCGTGTTATGCGAGAAGTAAGAGAGGGTGGAGAGCAAAGCACTTTCTTCGTAGTTGTTGTTATCGCGCTGTGACCAGTTCACGACAGGAAGCGGCGGATTCTGACGGTACCAGGTGCGCGAGTAATCTTCCGGCTTGAGGATGCGCTTTTCGGTATCGGCACCGCCGTTGCCGAAGGTTTCATAAAGGCGGCTGATGCCGTTGTGCATGCCGGCCAGGAACATCAGATAACCAGGACTCCAAGTATCGAAGTCACCGTGAGTGAAGACTCCAGGCATGCCGAATCCCTGCATCTGGGCGACATTGTTCGAACCCAGTTCCGCCCATTCGTCGCCGAGAGTCGGATCGACCCATGCGTTGTAGGGTCCATCGCCTATCGTGTTGTCGTAGAGAAAGGGGACCGACTCGTGCAAGTCGTGCAACACCTGCGCATGCCAGGCAAGATAAGTGTTGAGAACGTTGCGAGTCAGATCGAGAGTCATGGCCATGGCGTCGCGGTTGTTGTCGTGGGCGACGTAATGGCCCCAGTAAAGAAGGTGCGGCCAGACCTCGCCAGGATGGGCTTTGTGCCATTTGTACACGTCGACTATGCGATCGCGGCCGTCGACTTCGACCACGGGCGTGATCAGCACAATCATGTGGGAGCGGATGTACTTGATATAGGGCGCATCGTCGACCGCCAGACGATAGGCAAGTTCCATCAGGGCCGTGGGAGCTCCGGTCTCAGGGGAGTGGATGGTACCGGTGATGTAATAGACGGGCCAGGATTGGTCGATGATCGGGCGAGCTTTGGCGTCGTCGAGGCCGATCGTGCGGGGGTCGCCAAGCTGGGCCAGGCGCGCGTCATTTTCTTTCGCCGCGGCGAGGAGCTTCGCATCGGCGATCGCGACCGCGATCATCTCTCGTCCTTCCTCGGTGTGGCCGATGCTGAAAACCTTCACCCGCGGACTGCTGGTTTCCAGCAGACGGAAGTACTTGTAAACATCTTCGGCGTAGGGGAGCATGTCGGGAGCTCCCGACACGTCACCGAGTACTTTGGCCGGTGTGGGCACCGTTTTTGAGGCTGGAAGGTAATCGACCAGGGGAGAGATGAACGAGGGGTCGGTGGTGTATTTGTGAATCTGGTCGGTGTACTGCTGATCGATGGGCTGGTCGGGATTACGGGCGAAGGTCGAATTCAATTCCTGTGAGAAGACCGCGGCGGCGGACAGCAACGTGGAACAGACAACCATCAGGGCGAGTTTGGCGGGGCTCATTTTACCTCGTTTTCGATTCGCTTTCTTGGCGTCCAAGTGTCACACAAATCGGCTGTCCGGGGGAAGAAGGCGCTCTGGTCTAAGTCGGCTTCGGGGAAGCGGTGCTGTCGAATCCCTTAGGCCAGAGTTCCTCGATGCCGGTTTCTGGATAGCTTCCCGCCTACCGACCATCGACCCAAAACTCGTTTGTGATTCAGCAGAACTAATGGCGATCAGCGATGAGCCGGGCGAAGCGCCGACACAATGAGCCGCCGCGAAGACGGACGGCGGTAGTCTTCGCGATTAATGCGCGACTGGTGCGCGCATCAGAAAGGAAATGTCGTCCACCTTGTAGAGCACTTTTCCGGGTGAGTCGGGCGACGGCTGGACTTTCCCTGCACGCACCGCATCGAATGCGGCGACTAGTCGTGGAAGTAGCGTGGGTGATGCGACGGGAACATTGTGAGCGCCCATGACCACCTTAACCTGAGGCGCGAGCGCGGCCAAGCGACGAATGGAAGCGGCGTAGGCATCGAGATCGGTTTCAGGCCGGAAGAGCCAGATGGGCGCGGGGTAGTAGGTGTCGCCGGTAAAAAGCAGACCGTTGGCGCGATCGAGCAAAGAGATGGCGTCGGGCGTGTGGCCGGGGGTTGCGATGACTTCCAGAGTGCGACCGCCCAGATCGAAGCGGTCGCCGTCATGAGTGTAAGCCGTGATTTTCCAGGGCCGGGTTGTGTAGCCTTTCGGGTCAAATCCCTTCGGCAGCACGCCACAAATCTGGTCGGGCGTGACTTCTGCCTGCGCGTCCAGCCGAGAACCCCGCGCATTCTGCCGCGTAAAGTCTGTATCCATTCCGTAGATGCTGGAGAATTCCCAATTGTCGCCGACATGATCGTTGTGCGTGTGCGAATTCAACAAGATGATCGGCCGCTTGGTCAGCTGGGCGATAACTTTCTTGAGGTCGCTGATTCCCATGCCGGTGTCGAAGAGCAAAGCCCTCTTCTCGCCGACGATCAGGTAGCTGATGGTCTCCTCAGCCTGGTGCGGTTCGTAGATGGCGAAAATGCCCTGGGCAGGCTCATAGACTTCGAACCATGGGTCGCTGATCGAGACGCGTTCGACAGTTTTGTATTCCGGTCGCGGCAACGCGCGGCACCACTCCGGGATTGGAGTCTGAGCGAGCAGAGCTGGCGACTGCAATAGGCAGAGCGTAAGAATGGTCACATTTCTATGCATGGGCAATCTCCGACCCGACTATCAGATTGAGGCGGCGCGTGGAAGGGAGAGCAATCGCAACAGAGAGAAGCGTGACAGGGAACTGACAACCCCAATCGGCCCACCATGGCTGCATTGCACTCCCCTCAAAACAGGGAGTATAGCCCTAACTTGTGCTCCAGTTTGGTCCTAGTGGCCGTAAAAGGGGCATCCCTGACACCATCCGGTAAGGTAAGGGTTGTCGGCATGGACTTGACTGTCAGTCTTCTTGCGGTCCCGCTACCGAGTGCGGGCAGCGCATTACACTCGGCGCCCCCCGGAAGTTGCTCGCCAACTGGCCCGCTCCGCAGGTTTTCTACGATGTCTCGCCTGACGGTAAGAGATTTCCTCTCGACCGAGTTACGCAACAGGTCAGCCAGTCCGTCACGGTGGCTACGAACCTTACGGCGGGATTAAAGAAATAAGTGACATGCTGATCCAGGCCCCGAGCGACGCACTCGCCCGGGAACTCCTTTTGTTCCCTCTTCTGCCACACGCGGAAACCAAATGCGAGCGCGGTTGAGCGCACGCGTCGAAAGCGACAATGCTAGCGCTTGTTCACGGCGAGCCAGGGCATACCGCGGTAGGAATCCGCCACCACCCATGCGCCGGTCGTCAGCGCCCAAGAGAGCACGGTCTCGCTCCATTGAAAGGCGCTCTTGGGGCCTGCTGCCGCCACGATGGGTACCCACACCAGCAGCGTGAACATGCCCATCTGCAACGCCGAGAGCGCGGCCGCCAGCCGAGCATACACACCGATGATCACCGCCACGCCCGCCGCGATGAATGCACCGCCGGTGAAATACGCCCAGGCCACGTGCGCCGGCAGCCAACCGGGCACCAGCGAGACGGTGTTGTTGAGATAGGTGAAATGGGCGATGCCGAAGGGGATCAAGGCTAGGCCGTAGAACACCCTCGCGATGCGCAGACCCTTGTCGCCGGTGGCGAAACTGAGGTGCTGCCTGTCCCAGTCAGTGGCGAACCAGGCATACAGTACCCAGGCGGCCGCCACCATCACCGCGGTCTGGCACCACGGCCAGTAAACGTCCACGGTGAGCGTGCGTAAGAAGCCGGGCACTCGCAACACCAGCAACCAAAAAAGGAGAAAGGCGAGCAGCAGGCGGGCAGCAGGGGCGGCGACGCGCTGCCAGAGCAGGCCTATGCCAGATGCGAGGGAGATGAAGGCGCAGAGATAGGCCAGTACGTCCCGAACTGGCACACTCTCCGGTCCCGGCTGCCATATCGCGGTGAAATTGCCTTTGATCAGGCCCTGGATTCCGAGGCCGATCATCGTGGCCGCAAAGACCACATGACCCACGCTTGCGATGCGCATTGCCTATCCTCCGGTGGTGTTCCGCTTTATCGCGCTACAGGCGTCCATTGTAGGCCAGATGCAGTTGCATGAAGCCCGTCGTCTGACCATGGTTTGGCGAATCACATGTCTGAGTAAGTTTGTCGAGCATTTTTCGACTAGGTCCCTTTTCAGGTTCACTTAGAATCCACGATAAACTTCACAGTCTGGTTGCTGCGGCTGCCGGGACAGGAAGCAGGAGCGAGCCATACTT
The DNA here is from genome assembly GCA_049584315.1 of Candidatus Sulfotelmatobacter sp. Classification (GTDB taxonomy): domain Bacteria; phylum Acidobacteriota; class Terriglobia; order Terriglobales; family Acidobacteriaceae; genus Sulfotelmatobacter. Next base: position 21,169 of record JBAUXO010000130.1, read on the forward strand.
GGCCAAGGTCGCCAGATATCCGTTCTCGTCGTACGCCGCACCCGTCTTGCCAGCAGCGAAACACGAGGCGGATCCCTTTGAAAACCAAGACTCGCACCGCAGCATGGCGATTCTTATCACGCTGGCGCTGTTGCAAGTAATCGGCACGGGCCCAAACCGACTGCGCAATCGAGTGTCCCGCCTATTCGTGAAAACTCTGCCGCAGAAACTTGGGACACGCGCAGCGAAAATGTACCCATTTCTTCCCACTCCGCTCCGTCACTGGGGCGATCCCGCTGTAGTTCTGTACCTCTTCCGCCCTGGCATAACGATCGCGTTGTACCCAGTGCCGCCAACAAGCGTGGCGCCAACGCTGCTCCGATTCCCGGAAGCGATTCGAAAATGGAAAAATCGGGGACGGGCGTCCGCCGCCTCCGTAATCTTGCCGTCCAGGGCCGCGATGCCTTCCAGCAGGATGCGCAGCACTCGTGCGATCACTTGTCGTTCCGTCCGGCGCAGCGGGCTTTTTTCAGTTCCACCCGGATGGCTCTCAGAGGCTTGGTGGTCTCCATGTTCTCCATTTGATGCGGGGGGCCGATGGGCAGGAATACGACTCCGCCCTCCTCGTTGCGAGGGTGGTCAACGGCCGCCATGCCAGGCGAGTATTCCTTCATGTGCGCAGATGAGATGTAATAGAGCACACCCGGGTAACGGTGAGCGTGGAGCGGTTCGCGAACCCCGGGCTGAACGGTCACTTCGAGCACTCTCACCTCGTCGTTTTCAAACAGAAGTTTGTGATTTTGTGGAGCTGCGGCCAGGGCGTCGTTCGCGGGAGTCCACCACCTGTCGAAGTTAGTTGTGCTCTGTCCGAGCAAGAAACCGGCACTGAGAGCTCCGACCACCAGTACAACGTTCGCGAGTCGTTTCATGGGCTCCTTCTCCCCACTACTGTCGGACGCCTCCAGATTGTAGCGTTCTTGGGCTGCCAGATGCCGACTCTCAGAACAGTGGACGCACGACGCACTGCACCCACCCGTCCACCGACCCGATGGTGTCGGCTCGATCCCGCGCCCGGGGCGATCAAGAGGCGATGCCGGGCGGAACTGAGTCGGCGGGTGCTCTCAGGAAGCGACGAAGACGAAACGGGAGCGTTCAGGGCTCGCCGTTCGCCAATCCGCCGGTTTGTCACTTGGTTCGCCCCCGTGGCGTCGCAGCGGGAATTGCGGCCGGATCACGGGCAACCTTCCATAATCCAGTTAGGTAAGATTGGCCGACCACATGCCAATTTGAACCGCCCCGATCTCCAGTCAGCATTGCCGGTTGTGCAGAGCTAAGCACGGCAAGGATGCAAACTTAGTTAGGCTCGCGATGAATCCGCCCAGCCGAGCCAGATGCTTCATTGGTTCGTGATGTCAATCATGTTGTCGTCTGCATTCCTGTCGATGAGCTTGTTGTAGGGATCGATGCCGGCCAAAGTAGGCTGCTGATCGACGGTGATCACGAAGGTCTTGTGTTCCTGGGTGAGTTTTTCCTTCTTGAGATAGAGCGGCCTCTCTTCATCTTTCTTGCCACTGAAGACACCGATCTCGATGTAGTCGGCAAGAGGCATGGGAGTTTCCGCTCCATTGCCGTCGGCTTGCAACTTCCGAGCCTGAACCTCGAGCGTGACCTTGTATTTCCCGTCGGCGGTCTTCTGGGAAGTGGCGGAAACCGCCTTGTTGTCGTAGAGAACAATTCGATTGAAGCCATCATCGACTAGGTACTGGAGCTCGGGCGGCGTTTGCGCGCGGATGGCATCGACCAGCATGCGGGTGTCGGGGTAGGGATCGTCGAAAGTATTGGTGGCGCGGACAGCGCTGGTGGCATCGGCTTGGTTGCTGGCATTCGTGTAGCGGTATTGCATCAGAAAATTGTGAAGCGCCACATTGAGCTTGTCTTCGCCAATGTAGTCAGCCAGCGTGTAGAGGATTTGGCCGCCCTTCTGGTACCAGACGTATCCCTCGCGCTGCACGAGAGCCAGTGGCGGCTCGTGACGGATTTCTCCCGCTCGGCCGCGCAGATAGGTATCGAGCTCGTGGCGGAGATAGCGATGCATCAGGTCGGGGCCGTACTGGTGCGCCATCACCTGGAGAGCGGAATACTCGGCCAGGCTTTCCGACATCATGTTGGAACCTTCCACGTCGGCGCCGACGAGCTGATGGGCCCACCATTGATGGCCGAGTTCATGGGCAGTGACGAAGAAGGTGAAGTCGATGTCGGTGGGTTTCTTAATTCGGCCGATGAAGCCGATCGCTTCCGAGTAGGGAACGGTGTTGGGAAAGGACTGGGCGAAAGTGCGGTAGCGGGGAAACTCGAGGATGCGGAACTGCGTGAACTGGAAGGGACTGTAGATGCGCTGATAATAGTCGAGCCCGGCGCGGGAGCTGGCCAGCATGTCGTCGAGATCGTAGGTGTGCGCGGGATCGTAATACAACTCGAGCGAGACGTCGCCACCGGGACCGTGGTAAAGCTCCTTGCGAGTTTGGTAGCGCCCGGAGAGGTAGGAGAAAAAATCGAGAATGTGGGTCGATCCCATGCTGTACTCGAAGAAGTTGCGGCCGTCGACCTGCCATTGGCGCTGCAGATATCCGGGGGCGATGGCGATCTGATCAGGTGAGGTGCTGACCACAGTGTGGTAAGTGATCCAGTCGGATTCTCCACGAAAGAAGACGTTGTTCACGGAGTGAGCGGGATTGCCGCGCGGGGCCATCTCTTCGAGAGCGGGCAGGTGCTCTTCGCGGCGGCGGCGCGGGTCATCAAGCTCGACGCCGGTGTTGTAACCGATGTGGGGAACGTAGTCGGAGTCGAAGAAGGTGCCGTTGTAAGCGAACTCAGCCGGCTCATTGCCGTCGCGGAAACCCCGGGTTTGGTGGCCCACGCTGCAAGTAAGTGTGATGGTCTCGCCGGGCCCTAAGGGCTTGTCGAGGCTGTAAATCGAGTACATGTGGCGGGGCGAGGAACTGACCAGGCGGAATGGGCGGTCGAAGTTGAGATTGGTGACCGATTGCTTGAGATCGGTAATGTGGATCTGGGGGATCGGCTGGCGGGTCTTGTTCTCGAGAGTAATGCGGACGTCTCCGTCGAAAGAGCGGCGCTCGGGATAGATATTGATGGTGGCATCGACCGCCGTGACCTTGGGCTGGAGCAGGTTTTCGTACTTCTTGAACTGGCGTTCGTAATCCGCTTGGATGTGGCGGCGCGCCTTGGCATCGAGATATTCGTTGCGGACGTGAGCGTTGTAAAAGTACCAGGAGCCGGAGCCGGCAGCGATGAGAGCGAAAAGCAAGGCGGCCGGAACCAGCCGGGGCGCGCGCTGCAGGGCCAGCCGGGCGCGGGCGCGGATGGAGTCTTCGGCTCCGCGACGCGCGAAGGCGATGGAGATGACTCCCAGCACGGTCGCGATCGAGAGCCAATAGGCAATCGACCAGAACATGGACGGGACGAAATGGCCGTAGCCGTTCATGTCGGAATAGGTGTAGGTGGGGACCTGGCCGAAGAGATACAACGTGTTCTCCCAGCCGAACGGGGGAAGGATCTGAAGCAGAACGAAGAAGCCGATCACAATGCCGTGGCCTACAAACTTGTTCGAGACTACGGTTTGGACGAAGAGAGCGAGAAGAATAAAGGTCAGGACCTGCGGGAAGGTCACGACGTAGAGTTCCTTGAAATATTGGAGAAGCTCGTAGTGGTGATAGCCGGCGATGGTCTGCATGAGAATGCCCACGAGCATCGCGAACGCGAGGAGTATGAGTTCGACGACCACCACGGCGGTCAGGCGCGAGAGCCAGTCGGTGGACTCGCGCATGGGAAGAGCATCGTGAATGCCGTCGAAATGAGTGTCGCGCTCGCTCCACAGCAATTCCGCGGCGTAAAGGCCGGCGACAATCAGGAGGAAGAGGATGGCGCTGCCCTCGACGGCCTGGACCATGAGGTAGGTGACGGGCCAGACATTTCTTTCAGCAACGCGGCCGGCGAAATAGCCGTTGTTGATGCCGAAGGCGACCAGGAGCGCTACTAGCGCCCAGAACACCACGTCGCGCAGAATGTTGCGCAGCCGCAAGCGCGAGAGCGAGAGGTATTGGGCGAAGGTAGTGCCCGGGGTAAAGGCTTGTTGGATACGGGTCAGACGCGCGGTAACACCGGAACGCACGGGCGCAGTCTCCGCGAGTTCCTGCTCTTTCGCTTTGGCGGCGCGGCGGCCCTGCGAACGGGCGGTCAGCGCCTCCACGGACATGGGAAACAAGGTCCAGACCGAAATTAACGATAGAACACCAACGCCAGACCACAGAAGACGGTTGTAGAGGAAGACGCCATCGGCGAGAGAAGGCGACCAGATGACGAACCGCGTGTTCTCTTCGAGAACAGTCCAATAGCGTGTGATGTCGTTGAACAAGATCAAGCCAATAGGATCGAAAATGCCGGACCAAAAATGTTCGAGGGAGCGGGTCGCGGAAAAGACGGTGAGGCCGATGACGTACACCATGAACAGAGCAACGCCCTCGAGATAGACGACAAATATTTTTCGAGTGACGGCAGAGACGGCGAAGAAGGCGGAGCCGATGAAGAAGATCTGCACGACAAGGACGGAGAAGAATGGCTGAAGGTAAGCCCATAGATGATTGGGCACGATCCGGGTGTGGTCGGCCCAGGGCGCGAAGGTGCCGAGAAAAGTACCGAGCATCATGCCCGAGAAAGCGAAGACGGTGGTGACCAAGGAGCCGGCCCAGCGTCCGCCAAGGTACGCGAACTTGGAGATGGGTTGGGTGAAAAGAATCTGGTAGGTGTCGCGCTGGAAGTCACGGAGGATCGAAGTTCCGAAGACCGCGGCAATCACGATAACTCCGAAGAGTCCGGCAAAGAGATTGTCGAGGGTGTTCGCGTACGCGGAATTCAGCACGACCTTCCCATTGCCGCTGCCGATCGGGCCAAAACTTTCCGAGGCAACGCAGAAAAACGAAAACATAAGCCAGAGCAGAAAGTACATGTAGGTCGAAAGGCTCTTGAAGCGAAACTTCAGTTCGAAGGTGAAGAACTCCCAAAACAATGCCATGTCAGATGCCTCCAGTAGCCATGCGCTCGTTGCCCGGGGTCAGTTCGGAAGCTGGCGCTTGGACTGCTGCGACAGGTTGAGAAAATAAACGTCTTCCAGGTCGGATTCGACAGAGTGGAAACCGTCGCCCGGAGAAGAGTCGGAGTACGCACGAATCTCGTGCTGTCCGCCAACCAGGTGTGTGGAGATCACGTGGAGCTGAGTTTCTATCGCTCGCACCTCGTCGTCGGTGGCGACGACTTTCGACCAGATCTTACCGTTCAGAGCGGCCAGGGTGTCGTTGGGAGAGCCTTCCAGCAGGAGCTCACCTGAGGCGATGATGGCCATGCGAGGGCAGAGCTGGCGTACGTCGTCCACGATGTGAGTGGAGAGGATGACGGTGCGGTCGCTGCCCAGCGAAGAGAGCAGATTGAGAAAGCGATTGCGCTCGGCCGGGTCCAGGCCGGCGGTGGGCTCGTCAACAATAATGAGGCGCGGGTTGCCGAGGAGAGCCTGGGCGATCCCGAAACGCTGTTTCATGCCGCCGGAAAAAGTCGCGAGAGCTTTTTTTCGAACATCCCACAGATTGGTCTGCTGAAGCAGCCCGTCGACTGTTTCCTTGCGCTCAGGCGATGACGTCATCCCCTTCATGACGGCGATGTGGTGGAGCATGTCCAGAGCGGAAATCTTGGGATAGACTCCGAACTCCTGCGGGAGGTAGCCGAGAATACGGCGGACCTGGTCCTTTTGGCGGAGCACGTCGATGCCGTCGAGGCTGATCGTGCCGCAATCAGGATCCTGAAGCGTGGCAATGGTGCGCATCAGCGAGCTCTTCCCAGCGCCGTTCGGCCCCACCAGGCCAAACATGCCGTTACCGATAGAGAGGGAGAGGTTCTTAAGCGCCTTTACCCCATTTGGGTAAGTCTTGGAAAGATCATTGATCGTGAGTGCCACTGTCGCCTCCACATTCTGGAGTTCTGGAGAGGCTGCAGACACAGCTATGCTCAAAAGAGCCGCTCCCAAACCACAAACCAACATCCGCGACACCCCGGACATCGAAATTCCAGGACTTTGAAACGCAAGCGCCAGACACTGGGAGGCAAGACCACAAAGATGGGGGACCGCAACGACCCCGAGGAACACCACAAAGTGGCTGCGACAAAGCGAAAACGTGTGATCCAGCACTTCTCCTCGTGCTGAGCGGTCTGAGCGCGGTCGTCATGAGTTACTCTATGAAATCGCAATTCGCCCGGCATGGTACCACAATAGTTTGTCTACGTCCGCCTTGCTCGATCAATTTCGGGGGCCAACACAGCAGAGGAACGTCGGTTTGCTGGAGTGTGGGCGCACCCAGGCCACTCCAGTTACCACTGGGATTGGAATGTCCGGAGCGGCGACCATCTGTTAGTCTCCCCCAAGCGTGTGGCCGACCGCTCGCCGAGTGACAGCCGGGATTTTGGAGAGATATTGTGATTGTTTCAGCAGCATTGCGACAGTCATGGAAGGCCTAAGCCGTAGGCCGCTAGCGATGTTCAGGGTCAACCTAGTGGGCGAAGCGAAAGCGCGCTACTTCGTCGTTGCCGGGTATGCGGAAGCCAAACTTGCCCAGGCTGAGATTAACGCCGGGCTGCGTCCAGCGATCCGGAACGGTCCAACTGTCACCGTGCTTGATCTGGTGAACGAGCTTCGTGGGACTATCGCGGATTAGGAGCGTGCGGAAGCTTTTCTTGTCGCATTTATCGGGAACTTTGATCTCGTCCGTTTTCTCCCCGTTGCCAATGACAGTGCGGTAGAAATTATCGTCGCCAATTTGGAAGAGGATGTAGTTTTTGGGGTCGCTTGTAGTTGGGCACCCATTGGAAGAGGTGACCTGGGTAAGCAGCGCGGAAAAAAGAAATGTGCCCGAAGCAGGAACGGTTCCGTTATAGCACGAAGTCCCCTCCTTTGCGAATGAAAGACTCTCTCTCACGCTTCAGGCGGCTGGGTCATCCCACTTCGACGTACCATTCGGGGCGAGAGACAAATCCAAAGTTTTGGATGGACCGGTTGTGACTTCGAGCGCAGCGGAGCGCCTGAACCTTTCGGTGGTTCGCGCAAGTAAGAGTGGAGGTACGGGCGGCAAGACTGAGCGGGACACCACGACTTACCATTCTGAGAAGCTCACCCTTCATGATTGCAACTCTGGCGTCGGTGGGCGCGAGGGCAATTTTCAACGCGCCGGCAGCGGCTTCGAGCGGGGCATCCGCAGCAGCGAGAGACATAGTTCCGCCGACCGCCCTGAGGGCTCGACCGGCTCGGGCCAGAGGGGTCATTTGTTGACTGGCAGAGGCCGCGTCTTTAAGATGAAGCGACCCGAAACCAAGCATCTTCTCGAGCAACTTCTAATGATCGGCCGGACCATCGCGCACTACCGCATCCTCGAGAAACTTGGTGGCGGTGGCATGGGCGTGGTCTACAAAGCTGAGGACACGCGGCTTCAGCGAACCGTTGCGCTGAAATTCCTCTCCGAAGATACGGCCAACGACCCCGCCGCCTTGGAGCGTTTTCGACGGGAAGCCCAGACCGCCTCTGGTCTGAATCACCCCAACATTTGTACCCTCTACGACATTGGCGAAGAGGGCGGATCTGCCTACATCGCGATGGAGTTTATCGACGGGCAGACGCTGAAACATCGGATTGAAGGCAAGCCGATGAGGTTGGGCGAACTGCTGGATGTGGCCATCGGGATTGCCGACGCCCTCGCAGCCGCCCATGCAAAGGGCATCGTTCACCGCGACATCAAGCCGGCGAATATCTTTATCAGCCGCAGTGGGCAAACCAAGGTGTTGGATTTTGGCCTGGCGAAATACACCGCCGAGCAGCAACTGGCGCGGGACGCCTCGGTGACCAGTTCCATGCCAACCGCGGCCAACCCTCAGCAGCTGACCAGTCCCGGCACAGCTGTGGGCACGGTGGCGTACATGTCGCCCGAGCAGGCCATGGGCGACGAACTGGACGGTCGCACCGATTTGTTTTCTCTGGGCATTGTCCTCTATGAAATGGCGACCGGGAGGCAGGCCTTCTCGGGGGCGACGACCGCCGCTGTGTTCGACGCGATTCTGCACCGCCAACCCGCGGCAGCGTTGAAAGTCAATTCCCAGCTCCCTGCACGGCTGGAAGAGATTCTCGACAAGGCGCTGGAAAAGGATTCCAAGCTGCGGTATCAGGCTGCCTCCGACTTTCGGGTTGATCTGCAGCGGCTCAAGCGGGAATCAGATTCCCATTCGGCGGCAAGAACCGTCGAAGGTCAGCCAGAAGTCGCGCCCGACGTGGCCGGACCCGCGAATGCGGTGGGTCTCGCGCCCACGCCAGCCAAGGGCGCTGCCAGAGGTTGGGCTTCCTCCGTCCTGGTTGTCGGCATTACTCTCGCTCTTGTCGGGGGAGCCTATTGGGAAGGAAAACGCGAAGGGCAGGCTTCCGGTATCTCGCCACCCACGTATCGCCAGCTTACGTTCCGTGGTGGAACCATTCGCATGGCGCGTTTCGCGCCAGATGGGAAAACGATCGTGTACAGTGCGGCCTGGGAGGGCAATCCGACCGAACTGTATACCACTCGTCCGGAAAGTCCCGAGTCTCGTACGATCGGTCTGTCCGCGGCAGAAGTCCTGTCCATTTCGGGTGACGGCGAAATGGCGGTATTGCTCCACAGTCACAATGTGGATCCCTACATCAATGAAGGTACTCTGGGCAGAGTGCCGCTGGGTGGTGGCGCGCCGCGCGAAGTCCTCGAGAATGTGCAATGGGCAGACTGGTCCCCGGATGGGACCAACTTTGCCGTAGTGCGCGAGTTCGGCGGTCAAAGCCGGCTGGAATATCCTATCGGAAAGGTTCTGTATGAAACTGGTGGCTGGATCAGCCACCCGCGGGTCTCCCCCAACAACGACAGGGTAGCCTTCATTGAGCACCCGATCCGGAGAGACGATGCCGGTTCCATCGCGGTAGTTGATTTGTCCGGAAAAAAGAAAACTCTTTCCACCGGGTGGGAAACGGTCTGGGGCCTGGGCTGGGCACCGAAGGGAACGGAAATCTGGTTCTCCAGTACGAGGCTCGGATACGGACGTTACCTTTCTGCCGTAAACCTTTCGGGAAAAGAACGCCTGCTGGCGCGCGAACCCGGCACTTTGACTCTGCAAGATGTTGCTCGCGACGGCAGGGTACTGCTCACACGCGACGTGCCCCGCGTGGGAATGGTGGGAATGACAGCAGGCAGTGATAAGGAGCGCGACCTATCGTGGATGGATTGGTCGGCGCCAAAAGATTTGTCCAGCGATGGCAAGACCCTCTTGTTTACCGAATCTGGTGAGGCCGGCGGCGAAAACTACGCGGCCTATCTTCGCCAGACGGACGGGTCTCCCGCGGTCAGGCTAGGCGATGGTAACGGTTTCGCTCTTTCCCCGGACAGAAAATGGGTGATCGGCGGCTTGCCCAAGCCTCCCGTGCAGTTTTATCTGCTTCCGACGGGGGCGGGTGAAGCCAAGCCACTGACGCGTGACAATATCAATCATATGTGGACTCGCTGGTTTCCCGACGGCAAGCGAATACTGTTCGCGGGTGATGAGCCCGGGAAAGGGGTTCGTCTGTACGTGCAGGATATTGATGGCAACCCGCCAAGAGCCATCACCCCTGAGGGCGTCAACTCGAGTCAGTTTGCGATCTCTTCCGATGGCAAGCAGGTAGCCTTCATTGGTCCGGATCAAATACCTGCGTTGTTGCCGGTCGATGGCGGGGAAGCGCGGGCGATTCTCACGCTTGCGGTTGGAGACGCTCCCATCGGCTGGAGCAACGATGGTCACTCACTTTTTGTGTATCGACTCGGCGAAGTGCCCGCCAAGGTCGACAAGCTGGACTTGGCTACGGGACGCAGACAGCCTTGGCGGCAACTCGTGCCACCCGACGTTTCAGGGGTCACCGATATCAGCGCCATTCTGATCACTCCCGATGGAAATAACTACGTCTACGAATACGGCCGTACACTTTCCGATCTCTATCTAGTCAACGACGTCAAATAGCCAATGAACGATGGGGATGGGCATTGTGCCCGAGTCAACGGGCAAGCGGAGGTTATGCCCGGGGACGTATTCTCCACGATGCGAGCCAGAATTCTGGGTTATGGACCCTGCCCAGTTATCAGCTACCTTCCCGTCCGAGGTGGTCGTTCACGGTTGACGGAGTTCTTGCTTGCCGCCGAGATAATGCTGGAGTTGTTTGAACCGATGCGTGTGCAGTTAGAAACTGAATTTGCTCAAGCTCTCCTTTCCGCCAGAGGAGAGCCGAGCACAGACGCGACGTGAGTCGTGAGCAGCCAGATTCTTCGTAGCGGCACGTTTGGCGGCTGATTGCACCACTTGCCAGATTGCCTTGCGCGTGATCTGTCACCGCAAATCTTATCTACCCGACTTACTCGGCGGAAGCTCGCGCCATGGTTGAGGCCAGCCGCCGTGGTCCACTTATCCCCCGCGCGTTTCACCCACACTCGAACCGGAGCGGTTCGGATGTGCTTGCCAACCAGGTCAGTTATCATGCAGGGCGCTTCGCGGACCTGGGAAATGTTCCCTTCCGGCTCCAACCAGTTCGGCCCGTCGTAGTCCGCATCCGATAACCAGGAGCAGAATCGCCCGATCGCGTTTGCCTCGAAGGCTGCTTGACGGCGGTTGGCGAGCAAGGTTCTGGACTGGATACTAATCCGGTTCCACGTGCGAAGAGGTTGCGTTCCCGTGAAACAAATCAGGGAAACTTGGCGCCCTGTCCAGAAAACGGCCATTGTCGTAGCATTGCCGAGTTAGGTAGGAGGCGGATGAATCAAGCCTTCTTTCAAAAGCTGAGACACGAATCCTGGAACGGTTAGGGAAGACTTGGTTTCTGCACTCGCAAACTTGCCAATCTCGATAAGGTCTCATTGCTGCGGGCGTCAGCCTCGACGTTTATAAGCCATCGTCTTGGCCTAATGGCCGCTCCGCCCCAACCAGCCTATCCTGCAGCGAGCATGCTGCAAACCGTAGTCTTCGGCACTGTCCTCCTTGGGGCGTTTTTGGAACGGCATGGCATACGGCTTGGTGTTTTCTGGCTAAGCCGTACTTTCCGGGAAATCACCACACACCAGCCGTAGCGCTTCCCTCCGGAGTCCCGGCGGCGACCCAGACGCGCGAAGTGAGGTTTCCCTGAGACCCTTTTCCTTTTGTAACGTCCAATGTAGTAGAATGAACGTCACATGTAGTAGAAAATTGAAGAGAGCAGGCACGACGTGGTGATACGGAGAACTGAGTCGCAGGCTAAGTTGGGCAGGGTCTTGGCCGCATTATTTTTCGTCTGGTTTTCAACCGCGCCCGGGAAATTTGCTGATCTTGTTGCCGTTGCTGGAGATCCGATCGCCGATATTGCCGAGCTCGAGCGAGTTCGATTTGTGATGAAGGACGGCCAGGTCGTCCGGAATGACCTTACGTCGCATTGAAGCGCACGCTCTAGTCGGAACCGATCCACTACTCAATCCAAAGGAGAAATTATGCTGAACGAGTCTTTGAAGCGGTCTTCGTTCGCGGCAGTTGTGTTCACTCTATGGGCTATCGCCGGAATGACTCTCCACAGTCGGGGCCAAACGGAGGATCACCCTCCAAGTCCTTCGCGCTCTCGATCCGAGGAAATGCAGGACCGATGGAACGACATCGGGAACAAACTCATCGCCATGGCGCAGGATTTTCCCGAAGACAAGTACGATTTCAAGGTGCAGAAAGACGAGCGCAGCTTTGCCCAGAATCTTCTCCACGCTGCGGCGCTGGATTTCGTCCTGATACGCAGGATTTCTGGATCAAAACTCGGGCCCGACTTCGGCGAGGGCGACAATCCTTCGCGTGAAGTTTTCAAGACCAGGGCCGACGTGGTGAAGTTCGTGCAGGAGGCCGTCGCCGACGGAGCGAAAGTGATTCAACAGCAGGGCGACACGGGACTGGACAATACGTCGAAATTTTTTGGCAATCGGCTGGCCCACAACTCCAGCATCTGGACGTTTGCCATCGAGCATAGCGGCGAGCACTACGGCCAGCTGGTTGTGTACTATCGCGCGAACAACCTGGTACCGCCAGACTCGCGTCGACCATAATGCCCTGAACGCATAGACGCCACCTCCGTTGATCGCTTATCGACCATGTGCGGAAATCCGCGGTATTCAGTGCCGCCGGCGTTCTTGCCTTTGCATGCTGAGGGAGTGATTTCTTCTCTCGCGGGCCGGTTCTTCCCGGGTACTACGGTTGGTGCCACCGCCATACCAGGTCAGCGATTGGAACCTTACGCTCACAGCGAGTGCAGCACAACTGGAGAACAGTCTCGGGCGCTAGGGGATGGAAATGCTTTGCAGCCGGAAAATGCAGTCGAGGAGAACGCACTAAATGCATGCCGCTGCTTTTCCGAAACTGAGTGCCAAGCAACGGGTTGGAGGAGATTCCATTTGGCATGAATACAAAGTGATGACGAGGTCAGGCGATTCCCTTGACACGGCCGCCAGTGTATCCTATTATGTCGATTCATATAGTAGGGTTGGAATGTCATTGTCGCCAATTCCCAAGCCAATTCTAAGTTTTCCTGGCCCAGCGGCTGTGCCTTTTAGCCCAAGGGCGACCGCTTTGGTGTTTGAAGACGTTAAATCCAAGGCGCTGCTGGAGAGAATGCATTTGATCGGACCCAGCACCGCCAACCTGCTGATCACTGGGGAAACAGGTACCGGCAAGGAACTCATCGCCAGACACGTGCATAAGCTGAGTCCACGGGCTGACGGTCCTTTTGTGGGGGTGAATTGCGGAGCTTTTTCTGAAAGCTTGGTAGAGAGCGAATTGTTTGGTCATGAGCGTGGCTCATTCACGGGAGCAACGGTGGCCCGGGCGGGATGGTTTGAGGCCGCTCGGAGCGGAACGCTATTCCTGGATGAGATCGGAGATTTGCCGTTCGCCATGCAAGTGAAGTTGCTCCGAGTGCTGCAAGAGCGCCAAGTGGTTCGTCTGGGTTCGCGTAGTCCGGTTGCTATTGACGTTCGCGTGGTGGCTGCGACCAACCTAAATCTTGAGGATGCTGTTGCCGCAGGACGTTTCCGCGAGGATCTTTATTATCGGCTCCAGGTGGCCACGTTGCATATTCCTCCGTTGCGCGAACGGCCGGGTGACATTCTGCCCTTAGCGCAATACTTTCTCGGAGTTTACGGGGAACGTCTGGGACTGAAGGAGCCCGCACTGAGCGCCGAGGCGATCGATGCACTGGTTAGCGGGCACTCCTGGCCAGGCAATACGCGAGAACTGGAAAATGTTATCCATCATGCCCTCCTGGTTTGCCGGGAAAATGTAGTCAGACCGGAAGATTTGAGGCTTTCTCCACTTGGCCTCCGCATCGCGACAAGTGGTCCCGCTCTGCCCTTCGAAGCCTTGCGTGACGCCCTACTGGCGGTTTTCGAAGCTGGCCTTCCCAACCTGTACGCCGACATCGAGACGGCAATCACGAGAACAGCGTATGAATTCTGTCATCGCAACCAAGTTCAGACGGCGCGGCTGCTCGGCATCAGCCGGAACATCGTTCGGGCTAGGCTGATGCAATGCGGTGAGCTGCCCAACGGTCGAAAACTGCGAGCCTCAGTCGAACCTCCTGATACTTTCGCCAGTTAGAAATTGTCAGGGGCAAAGTGTCATTCCGCCCGGTGCAAACAATTCCTCCTGCACCGATCTACGCACTCGGACAAATGCTTGATCCGTACGGTCGCGAGGCCGTGACAAGCGGACCGGCAAGATATTCCGAATGGTGCCTGGCTGCGAAGACATGATGACAACCCGATCCGCAAGATACACCGCCTCCTCGATGTCGTGGGTGACCAGCACGACCGTCGTTCGCTCCGCCTCCCAAATCCGCAGGATTTCCTCTTGCATGCGCATTCGAGTCAGCGCATCCAGGGATGCGAACGGTTCGTCCAACAATAGGACTTCAGGGCGCCCCACCAGTGCTCGTGCGATGGCCACTCGCTGGGACATGCCGCCGGAAAGCTGGTGAGGATATTCATATTCGAACTGATCCAACCCAACCAAGCTGATGTAGTGTCGAACGTCTCGGCTGCGTTCTTCGGGAGGCAGACCTGCTAGTCCGAAACCAACGTTGTCATGCACCGTGAGCCAGGCAAGGAGGCGGTGCTCCTGGAAAACGACACCACGATCCAAGCCAGTCCCTATGAGTTTCTTGCCGTCGAGAACCACGGCGCCCTCATACTCGGTCTCCAGACCAGCGATGATTCTCAACAAGGTCGTCTTCCCGCAGCCACTGCCGCCGACAATGCACACGAATTCTCCGGGGTTGATGGTTAGCAGAATGTCTTTCAACGCCAGGAGAGTGCCGAGGGAACCGGAAAAGGCCTTATGCACGACTTCAATGTTGACCGCGCCGCGTTGATCAGAATCACTGTTGACCATATAAGTTGAATTGCTCACGCCGAGGCCGACAGCATGTATCGCTGCACCGACTGTGCGTCAGCGGGCTCGGTGACCAAGAAGCCTGCGGCCGACCGCGTTCATCACCCAGTCGGTAACCTTACCGAAGATGGCGAAAAGTATCACGCTGGCTAAGATGACGGCGGCACGGCCAGTCATTTCGCCATCCACCATGAGATATCCGATCCCGCTGCTCGCTCCCAAGAGCTCCGCAGCCACGACAAACATCCACGCCAGGCCCAATTCGCTGCGAAGCCCGACAATGTACTCGGGCAATACGGCCGGAAGGATGAGCCGGCGAACCATTTGGAAACTGCTCAGCCGGTACAATTTGCCCACTTCAAGCAACTTTGGATCGACATGTCGCATGGCGACCGAGAGATTCAGATAAACCGGAAAGAACGCACCCACAGAGATGAGAGCAATCTTCGACGTCTCCTGGATGCCGAGCCATAACAGGAAGAGTGGAACCCATGCGATCGAAGGAACACTGCGCAACGCCTGCAACGAAGGATCCAGCAGTTTGCGAGCAACCGGCAGGTAGCCGGTGAGACCGCCGAAGAGCGTGCCTGCGCCTGCTCCGAGCAGAAATCCCACCGCCACGCGAGCGATTGTCATTCCCGCGTGTTTCAACAAGTTGCCCGAGACGGCTAACTGATAGATTGTTTCGGCGACGATTGTTGGCGCAGGCAGCCAATTGCGGGGAAGCATCCCTAAGCGCGCAAGGAGTTCCCAAACCAGCAGCACGCTCACGGGAATGATCCAGCCCAGAAGGCGATCTGGAATATAGATTCGTCCACGGTTGTCTCTCCCCGTTGCCGTCAATTCCGCGGTAGCACCCTTCCATACGAGCCTTCGGTTCTGCTCCGCGGTACTCATTTCTGCGCCAGGCTTTTATTGCGCACGTCTTGCGCATATCGAGGATCGATCAGACGGTTCACGGCTGCGCTCACGTCGGTGCTGCGGTTGATCACATTGTTCTGTTTCAGCACGTCGCCGGCGGCGATAATCACTTGTCTCTGGTTGTCTCCGATGGTCGAGTTGCTCAAGTCGGTGCGCTGCAGAACTTTCGTGACGACGGAATCGTCGAGCTTGGCGTCACTGGCAAACAGCTTGCGAAATTCCTCCGGGTTCTGAAGCGCCCAGAGACGAGCCCTCTCATAGGCCGCCAGGACGCGTTCCACATACGTGGGGTATTGCTGGGCAAACTCTTCGCGCACGTCGAGTACACCGTAACTGTTGAAGTTCACATTCCGGTAGAACAGCCGGGAGCCAGTCTGAATCTCGGTCTGCGCCATCATGGGGTCCAAACCTGCCCAAGCATCCACGTCTCCTTTTTCGAGTGCAATCCTCCCGTCGGGATGCTGCAGCACCACCATCTCAATATCCTTCTCGCTCAGCCCTGCTTCGTGCAGCGCGCGCAACAGGAATATGTGGGGGTCTGTCCCGCGCGTCACCGCCACTTTTTTTCCCTTGAGATCTTGGACTTTCGTGATGGGAGAGTCTTTGCGCACGACCAGAGCGGTCCACTCGGGACGGGAGTAAACATAAATAGCTTTGATCGGATTGCCGTTGGCTTTTCCGATGAGAGCCGCAGCGCCCGCCGTCGACCCAAAGTCGACGCTCTTGCTGTTCAATAGTTCCAGCGCCTTATTGCTGCCCAGACTCTGGGTCCACTCAACCGAAATGCCATCGCTGGCGAGGTCTTGCTCCAGGAATTTCCTGTCCTTCAGCACGAGGCTCACGGGGTTGTAATAGGCGTAATCGAGCTTGATGGCCGCAGGCTTAACCGAAGCCTTGCGACTGCACCCCGGCGACATCGCTGCGACGGTCAAAACAGCGATCACAAGCACGAGCTTTGGTCTGCTCTGATTGTTCAACTCTCCCCCTCGGTGGACCATGCAGAACGAATCCGATTCGCGCTCGTGGCTAACTTTGTTGCACCGGCACCGGTGTCGCCGCGGTCGTTCGCGGCTGATATTCATTGGCGACCAGTTCTCCGAACGGGCCAGTGATGTTTCCAACTGCTGTTTCCGATCGCAACGAAACCGGCAGATGCGGAAACAGTAAGTCAGCCACGCGATAGGCCTCTTCAAGGTGCGGATAACCGGACAAAATGAAGGTTTCGATTCCCAGGTCGGAGTACTCCTGCATTCTTTTCGCTACGGTGGCTGGATCGCCGACCAGCGCTGTGCCGGCGCCTCCGCGCACCAGGCCTACACCTGCCCAGAGATTGGGACTAACTTCCAGTTTTTCGCGACCGCCGCGATGTAACTCCGCCATGCGCCGCTGCCCTTCGGAGTCGAACCGTGCGAATGTTTTTTGCGCTCTGGCGATCGTGCCGTCGTCGACGTAGCGAATCAGATCGTTCGCTGCGGCCCAGGCTTCACGCTCCGTTTCGCGAACAATCACGTGCAGGCGAATGCCGAACCTGACTGAGCGGCCTTGTTCTTCTGCCAGTCGGCGCAGGATCGAAATCTTTTCCTCCACCTGTTGCGGAGGTTCTCCCCACGTGAGATAGACGTCGACCTGCCGTGCGGCTAAGCCATAAGCAACTTTTGACGAGCCTCCGAAATAGAGCGGGGGATGCGGCTTTTGCACCGACGGATACAAGACCTTCGCATTCTCCACATGAAGATGCTTGCCGTTCAACGAAATTGCATTGCCCCCGACGGCTTCGCGCCATATCTGAAGAAATTCTTCCGTCACTTCATAGCGCTCATCGTGGGAAAGAAAAACACCGTCGCCGAGCGCCTCGTCGGGATCGCCGCCCGTAACGACGTTGATCAGCAGCCGTCCCTCGGAAAGCCGGTCGAACGTCGCTGCCATTCGTGCGGCAGCCGTGGGAGAAGTGATACCGGGACGAATCGCCACCAGAAACTTGAGCCTAGTCGTCACCGGGACCAGAGTTGACGCCACGACCCAAGCGTCTTCACACGACCGGCCGGTGGGCAATAGCACGGCTTGAAACCCAAGCTGGTCGGCGGCTTGAGCAACCTGCTTCAAATAGCCGTAGTTGACGGTTCGAGCCTGTTCGGCAGTGCCAAGGTAACGACCGTCTCCGTGAGTTGGTAAGAACCAGAACACTTCCATGTTTTCGGTCTCTTTCCGGGGAGGACTGACTTCCTTATGAGCTTTGGCAATTGTCTTGCCAACAGAGGGGTGCGGCTATGTCGATGAATTTCAAGTTTTCAGGCGGTTACGCCGAATATCAGGCGGTTCAGTCAATCGGGGCGTGCTGCTATAGCAACACCAATTCAGCAGAGGTGCTGCTGGGGCAGCAGTGGGCAACCGTGCGGAGTAAGGGGCCACATGCCTGACGACAGGGGAGGACTCCAGTGCTTTCTACGGTGAATCACATCGCAGTGAATGTTCGGCCCCGGCAACATGCTTTCGAGATTGCCGATCAATTGGCCGCGGCATTTGCTCAAACCGCGGTTGAACGCGATAAGCGGGGCGGCACGGCGAAGATTGAGAGAGACCTGTTGCGCGCGAGCGGACTACTCAACGTGACGATTCCGGCACACTTGGGCGGTTGGGGAATGGAATGGCTGGACACGATGAAACTCATACGAGTCTTCGCCCGGGTCGATAGTTCGATTGCCCATCTGTTCGGCTTTCAGCATCTCATGCTGGCTTCCGTGTCGCTCTACGGATCATGGCCACAGACCGAAGAGCTCTTTTCTGAAACCGTCCGCAATCAATGGTTCTGGGGCAACGCGCTCAATCCGCTCGACAAGCGTACAAGCCTTACGTCCAAGTGTGGTGTGGGGTACCTCATCAACGGGCGCAAAAGTTTTTGTTCCGGCGCGGTCGACTCCGACATGCTGATCGTTTCCGCGATTCGCTCCGTGGACGAAAGGTTCATGGTAGCCGCCATACCTTCTAGCCGGCCAGGGATTCGCATTCTCGATGACTGGGACGCCATGGGACAGCGGCAAACAGACAGCGGGACAGTGGAGTTCTCGGACGTGGCCGCCGGGCAGGAAGAGTTGTTGAAGACTCCCGGTCCGCTGGGCAGTATCAGGGCGTCCTTGCGTTCGTGCATTGCGCAGCTGATTCTCAGCAATATATTTCTGGGAATCGCCGAAGGAGCGCTGGAAGAATCGCGCAACTACACGTTGGCGCAAACCCGGCCATGGATTGCTTCCAGCGCGCAGAGCGCCACGGATGATCCCTACATCCTGGCGACCTACGGCAGCTTTTTTGTGAACCTTCAGGCTGCGCAGACCCTCACAGACATCGCGGGAGAGTCTCTCCAGCGAGCCTGGGAGAGCGGAGATGCGATCACTGAAAATCAGCGTGGCAAGTGCGCGCTTGACGTCACCGCTTCGAAGGTGACCGCCAGCAAGGTGGGCCTGGAGATCACCAACCGGATGTTCGAAGTAATGGGAGCGCGCGCCGCCGCCGGTCCTGCGCGGATCGACCGCTTCTGGCGCAATCTGCGCACTCACACGTTGCATGATCCTATCGACTACAAGATTCGCGAGTTGGGAGACTGGGCCTTGAATCGCCAGCTTCCGAAGCCCTCATTTTATTCCTGAACGTTATTCGTAAAAGCAGGATCGACCAAGGATTCAGACTTATGCGCAATTCCCAACCCAAAAAGTTTCACAGAACGATGCTGATAGCTATCGTCACACTGACGGCCTTAGGTCCATTTACTCTGGCCCAGAATGCCGAAAACGTCATACGCATCGGATACCAAAAGTACGGAACGCTGGTGCTGCTTAAGGTTCGCGGCAGTCTGGAAAAGCGACTAGCGCCGCTACACGTTGAAGTCAAATGGACCGAATTTCCTGCGGGTCCGCAGTTGCTCGAAGGTTTGAACGTGGGCAGCATCGACTTCGGTACGGTGGGCGAAGCGCCGCCCATCTTCGCCCAGGCAGCCGGAGCGGATCTGGTTTACGTGGGAAATGAGCCGCCAGCTTACGCTGCTGAGGCTGTACTCGTTCCCGAGGATTCGCCCATCAAGACAGTGGCCCAACTCAAAGGTAAGAAGATCGCGCTCAACAAAGGCTCCAATGTTCACTTCTTGCTGGTGAAGCTGCTGGAAAAGGCAGGAGTGCAATACAAGGACATCGATGCGGTTTTCCTCACGCCGGCGGATGCGCGAGCCGCTTTCGAGCGCGGCAGCGTGGACGCCTGGGCAATCTGGGAGCCGTTTCTCGCGGCGGCTCAAAGGCAAACCGGTGCTCGCATTCTCGCTGATGGCAACGGTGTAGTCAGCAATCATCAGTTCTTTCTTGCTTCCCGACCCTACGCTTCGAACCGGGCGGATGTGGTGGCGATTGTCCTGCAGGAAGTTGCGGCGGTGGATGAATGGGCGAAAACGAATCCGAAGGAAGCCGCGGCAGCACTTTCACCACAAATTGGTCTGGATCAACCCACACTTGAGCTGGCACTTTCGCGCGGCGGCTATGGCGTGAGGCCGGTCAGCGATCAGGTGCTCGCTGAACAGCAAAAGATCGCTGACTCCTTCTACGACCTCAGGCTGATTCCCAAACACATTAACGTCCGCGATGCGACCTTGCAAGGAGCGATGCCGGGAGTTCAGTCGCAGGCCAAACGCTGAGCCGGGAGCCCATGTACACGCATAAGCCCAGTTCCACCATGAACGGTCAACCTCGGCCGCGTATTTTCGCGAAGCAGGTGCTGCCCTGGGTCGTGCCCATTTCGTTGTTGATCGTCTGGCAGTGGGCATCTTCCGTGGGGTTCCTACCCAGCCGTTTCTTGCCTGCGCCACGGGCGGTATTACGCTCTTTCTTCGAACTCAGCGCATCCGGAGAATTGTGGCTTCATGTTCGAGTCAGTACGCTGCGGGCATTGGCAGGTTTCGCGGTTGGCGGCGGGCTCGGCCTCGCGCTCGGGTTGCTCACCGGTTCCTCACGTTGGGCTGAGACTTTGCTCGACACCACCATCCAAATGGTCCGCAACATCCCTCCTTTGGCTCTCATTCCTCTGGTCATCCTGTGGTTCGGCATCGACGAATCGGCCAAACTTTTTCTGGTCGCGCTGGGTGTTTTCTTTCCGGTCTACATCAACACTTTTCACGGGATTCGCTCGGTCGATCGCGGACTTCTGGAGATGGGAAGAACTTACGGCGTGTCCGGCTGGCCGCTATACCGCGAGATCATTCTTCCCGGAGCATTACCCTCTATTCTCGTAGGCGTACGCTTTTCTCTCGGGCTGATGTGGGTGATCTTGATCGTCGCCGAAACCATCTCAGCGCGCTCGGGCATCGGTTACATGACGATGAATGCACGCGAATTCATGCAGACGGATGTCATGGTGGTTGGCATCCTGCTTTATGCGATTTTGGGAAAACTCGCCGATCTCGTGGCCAAAGGATTGGAACGCTACTGGCTGCGCTGGAATCCGGCGTATCAGACGGCACGATAGGGGACCGCTTTGCCTGTCAGTTGCAGTTCGAGAGAGATCGAGTCTGAGAAACAGCGCTGCGCGCGCGGTGTGTCCGTCGCAATCAAGAGCGTCAGCATTGCCTTCGGTGGGCGCACCGTGCTGCAGAACTTTGATGTTGAGATCTGTGCCGGTGAATTTGTGGCCATTGTCGGCCGTAGCGGATGTGGCAAGAGTACTCTCCTGCGGTCGGTCGTGGGTTTGGAAACGCCGCAATCCGGAACCATTACTTTGGCCAAGGTTGGAGAGCACACCGGCAAGCCGGACGTTCGCGTTATGTTCCAGGATTCTCGCTTGCTGCCGTGGAGGCGAATTCTTCCCAACGTCATGCTCGGCCTTGAGCCGGCGCTCATCCCGCAGGCGCGAAGAGTCCTGGCGCAAGTGGGTCTGGCAGAAAGAGCCAACGACTGGCCTTTCGCGTTATCGGGGGGGCAGCGTCAGAGGGTGGCCCTGGCGCGAGCGCTTGTCCATGACCCCAATTTGTTGCTTCTGGATGAACCGCTTGGCTCATTGGACGCGCTCACGCGCATCGAGATGCAGCAACTCATCGAAGACGTCTGGCGAAGCCGTGGCTTTACCGCAATGCTCGTGACCCACGACGTTGCCGAAGCGATAAGCCTGGCAGACCGCGTCATCCTGATTGAGGGAGGCCGCGTCGCCTTGGACGAAGTCGTAAACCTACCTCGACCACGAACACGCGGCAGCGCTCGCTTCGCCGCACTCGAAGAACGAATACTGGGCCGTGTGCTTCAACATCGGTCGGTGGTCGAGAATCAGTGGTAAAGGTTTTAGGAGAACAGGGAGACTTGATGGCGAATGACGCGGCTGCACCAACTATTCTGGAAGATCAGCGGCGGAGTTGCGAATATCCGGTCCATCCTTTGATTGCGGGTCGACGAAGCATTCTGGCCTTTGCCTCGACGTCCGTCGAACCAGAAACCTTGGCCAGTTTGTTGGAAGCGGCACGATGGGCTCCGTCTTCGATGAATGAGCAGCCGTGGAGTTTCATCGTGGCCACCAAGGCAAACAAATCCGATTTTGACCGCCTGCTCGGTTGCCTGGTTGAATTCAATGTGCAATGGGCGCAGCACGCTCCGGTCCTCCTTTTGTCTATTGCCAGATTAGCTTTCGAATCCACTGGAGAACCGAACCGGCACGCACTCCATGACGTCGGCCTGGCGACTGCCGCGCTTACGGTCCAGGCCACTGTCTCCGGATTGGTGGTTCATCAGATGGCTGGCTTCGATGTCGGAAAAGCTCGCCGCGAGTTCTTAATTCCCCAAGATCATGAACCCGTTGAGGTCGCCGCCATCGGATACCCCGGCAGCCCAGGCACCCTTCCCGAGAAGCTACGCAAGAGAGACGCGAGTCCGCGTAAGCGAAAGCCGCTGTCCAACTTCGTTTTCGAGGGCGGTTGGGGACATGCGGCTGTCTGGACTGGGAGAGGGTAGGACTGAGCAGGGAGGAGATCAAAAGAACAGGACCATGCATCCTGCCACCAACAACGCCATCGCCCACAGTAGGTCGAAATTGAGCCACGTGTGCCGCAGTAGCCGTAAGCCCACCTTTTCATAGGTTTCGAAAAACGCTATCGCGAGAATTCCGGCCACGGCCAACATGCTTGCCGTATGTATCAGCACCGCCATTCCGATGGTTGATTCGGTGAGCGACGATGCCCTTAACGGCGAAGGCATCGGCGGCATCCCTCCCACCAGCTTGTGGGTCATCCCAGACCCTGGTTGTGCCATCAGAACGGGCAGGAGCATCAAACCTGCACCGTGGGCAGAGGCCATGAGGAAGGACCAAACGAACAGGTCCTTCCCTCCGACTCTCATACCAGCACCACGCGGATGACTCGCGCGGAAAAGTCGGTAGATACCAAGCATGAAAAGAATCACGGCGACGCCCCATTTCAGAGTATTCATGGGGAGAAAGTGTTGGACGAAGCGCAGGGCGAGAATTGCCAGCGTGATCGCGGCGGCGTGTCCGAGAGCAATCGGGAGAAGGGCGCCGATGACCGCGGACCGGCGCTTTTCTTGCAGACCAAGGGCCAGCGCAAACAGCCAGCCCATGGCTGGGTTCAGACCGTGGTACGCCCCCAGAACTGCTAGAGCAACCCACGGCCAGTTGTGATTCATGGGTAGCAGTAGAAGTCCGACGAGGCGTCGCCACCCTGCAGTTTGACCTGATGGCCACGCAGATCGCCAAAGTCGACAAATAGCTTGGGATCGAGCTGAATACCACCATCCTGCGCAATGTCGAGCTTAACCATCCAGCCCCGGATGCCCTCCGGGTAGAACTGTTTGTCCCATGCTGCGTACAACGAATTGGTGAAATAGACGCGGCGTCCGTCGCGGCTGATTTCCACCATCTGCGGTCCGCCGTTCAACCGCTCACCCGGCTTGGTAGGATGAGGTGCGCGACGCACTATCCCGCCAACGTGCACCGAGCCCGTCAGCTTAGGATTAAACGGATCGGAGACATCGTACTGGCGCATTTCTCCCGTGCCCCAGCAGGAAGCGTAGAGGAAACGATCATCAACAGAAAGGTTGATGTCGGTAAGCAGGGGCGGTACAGCCTTGAAGCCTTGGAGCAGCGGAGGCAGTTGGCTGGGATCGGCTGACTCGGCGGGAATCTCAATGACTTTCTTAACTTCGAACTTTCCGTTCGACCCTTCGTCAGAGCGATGCCACAACCAGATCGAACTGGAAAGATCCTTCAGCGATGTAACCACGCCGACAAAGCCGTAGGCCTTCGTCGGATCGTGCGCCGCGCGCAACTCAAGGACCATCTGCTGTTCCGCACCTAAGTCCAAGCTTTGTAGATGGCGACGTTTGCGGAGATCCCATATATGCAGGCTGTGCCCGTACTTGCCGCCCAGCAACAGTTCAGGATTGACTCCGTTCTCAACCATGTTTGGTGTGCCCCACTCGCTAGTGACGGCGATGTCATGTCCCAAGTGCCATGCGAAATCGTAGCTAAAGTATTGCGGTCCGCGATCGACCTCCCAACGACCCAGAGGCTCGAAGTTGTAGTGATCCAAGGCAAAGATTCCGCCGGGACCGTCGCCGCTGGGCGAGCCCAGAGCGCTCAGGTAGATACCGTCGGGTCCGCAGTGAATCGTGTGAGGACGGCTGTAACCTGTCCTTTCCGCCACATCCTTTGGCTCAATCACCTTTACAATCTTCGGCTGCTGCGGGTTGTCCCTGGTATCGATCACATGAATGCGCGAGGAGCGCAACCCGGGAACAATCAGATACCGCCGTTCCACGTGGGGGTGCGGAGCATAGGGGCATAAGGCGGAGCTGCAGGCGTTCCAGCCGAAATGATGAAGTTCGTCTCCCACATTCGGCATATCTACGCGACCCACGATCTGACCATACTCGTCCGATTCGCGGTCCACATCCACCACGAGGAGAGCGTCAGGCTGACCACCACCGTTTGCATTTAAAGCGGCCACATACGCCAGCTTCTCGGCCGGCGCCTGCATGGCAAGCTTAGGGGAGGGATAGAACGTTGGATCGGTCTTCCACAGCATGAGATAACCTCCTCGCTACAATCTATCTAGGCCACTAATGTACTAGAGTATATGTCGGTGGCCCGCTTGGCAGCCACCGGCGAAGCTACTAGACCAGAGTGGCACCCGTCGATTGGAGGCATTGCTTCTTCTTGAAGTCGGCAAACATCCTTAGCTGCCATCAGGGGTTCCCATGCACCATGAGCCACCGCCGCGGTACGGACTGAAAAATAGTTCGCCTCACGATGTCGTAAACTCTGCTCCACAACGAGAGCAGGCGAATTCCCATTCTCCCGGATGGCCCTTGGAGGCTATCCGCTGCCCCGAACTCAATCACGAGTGAACCGCAATCAAGCGCAGGGCAACGAGACGCTACCGCAACGCTCCGGTTGCGTTGCTCCGACGTTTGTGGCAGGGCACTCCTCTGACGGGTCCTCAGGTGCTTTTCGAATGCCTTGTGGGGAAGAAAAGGAAATCCTGCTAAGGAACCGTCAGTTCTCGCGATCCACCGGGTTGCGTGCGTCCTGGGGAGGACCAAGAATCGCATCTGGCAGCCCGGTGGTAGCAACGGTTCCGTCTTGGGCCAGACGTAGTGTCACCCCTGTCGAGCACTCCACCCATAACCAGAAGTACTCCCACCTCGGTTTACTTTCACGACAAACTTGATGTTTTTCATGTTTATGTCCTTGGCGGAAAATGGCTAGGAGCGTGATCAGAATGGCGGCGCAATTTCTGCACCGTCGCGCCTACGGCTTTGACAAGGTGGCTACACCACACTCCAAACAACGAGGATTTAGTCGGGATGTAATCAATCCGCAAAAGGGGCACATTCTTTGTGATCGAAGCCCCATCTGTGGTTTCGGCCTGCGCATCCAGTGTGCCAGCAGGATTACCAAGAGCACGATAAACAACCCAAAGGAAATGTTGATTGCGTTCACGGAAGCGACCTTTCGTCGCGAGTCCTGCACCAAACGCGATGAGCAGACCCCTCACTCGCAGAGAAGCCTAAGACGGGACAACTTCAGATGGACTGGCTTAGGTCAGAAGATCTGAAAGAGGAGAAAAACGTAACCGCCCCAATCCTCATTGTAGCAGTCCATCGCACTCTGTCGTGTGCCAACGACTGGCGAGGCGTACCATTTGGACATGAGGAGATTACATCCACAATGCCCCGACTCAGAATCTTCTGATGGCTCGTTACCCGCCGATATTTTGCTTAGGGAAGAGCCCGAAGACGAAGAGGAGGAGGACGAAGCAGAACATGACGGCGGCGGCGACGATGAAGATGGGGACGAAGGCTACTCGGAGTAAGCGTGACGCGCGGCAAAATGAGTGACTTTGGCGCTTTCGTCTTTCCTTTCGTGATGAGAGCGCTGGGAAGATCCAGCTAATGTGCCGGTATCGCGATCTACCGCTTCGTGCGCGGCGAAGGAAACCGGCGGACGGCCAGATTTCCCAGCAAGGTGTACCATCCGCTGGCCGGGTCGAAGCTGGTACGCGGTCGGCAGACCTAGCAAACGGCTAAACCTGACCCAACTGCCCGCGAGTCAGTCCCATCTTGCCCTCGACCGCATCGCCGAGCACCAACTCGGATCGACATTTCGTGTGCTAATCGACCATCGGGAATTGGCAACCACAAGCGCGCTTGTCGTTACGAATCTTGAAAACACCGCACACTTCAGTATTGCCAATCGTTATTCAGAGCGATTACGAATTATTTCTTACACTTTCGTGTTATTTCCATACTGATGTAGTATCTCCGTTATCGCACTCGATTTGCCGACTACGCCTCTTGCAGGAGCGCTCATGGGGCAACGCAGCTTCCTGAAGCCTGCCATAGCCACCGTTCCTCGCAGTCCGATGGGCGGGCCGGCGGAAGGTCAAGTCGGAGGGCTCGCTAATATTGCGTCACAACTGCAAACTTGATCAACCGCTGGTGAAAAGCGTGGGCCTCGTGCTGGATGAACGAAGGAAAACGATATCGATAATCAAACATAAGGCGCCAGTAGGCGCCCTGGGAGTTATGAGCATGAAGTTTTCAACCCTCTTTATATTGCTTACGTGCGTCTTCTCAGCGTTTGGCCAGACAAACTCCTCTTTCTACGTGGCGACGACCGGGAATGATTCGAACCAGGGCACGCAAGCGACGCCTTGGCGCACCATTCAACACGCCGCAGACACCGCTCGGGCGGGCAGTACGGTCTACGTTCGGGGTGGCATCTACGAAGAACTGGTGACGATCAACGCATCCGGCAACGCGAGCGATGGATTCGTTACTTTTCGAAGCTATCCGGGCGAAACGGCGGTCATCGACGCTGCCCATTTCACTCCCTCTGGGAGAAGCGGCGTACTCACAATTCAAAACAAAAGTTACGTGAGAATCATGGGTTTTGAAATCCGCAACTTCCGTACCGCCGAACACCGGCTCTCTCCATTGGGGATAAGCGTCATGGGATCCGGCTCCCACATCGAGCTGCTGAACAACAACGTTCATCATATTGAGCAGAATTTCGATGGCCGTGATGCTCCCGGACGAGGAGGCAATGGTTTTGGGATTGCGATATACGGTACCGACGCTAAGACTCCGATCACGGACTTGATCGTTGACGGCAATGAGGTGCATCACCTCAAAACCGGTTCAAGCGAGTCGCTGGTGGTGAACGGGAACGTCACGAATTTCCGCATTACACACAATGTTGTCCACGACAACAACAATATTGGAATCGACGTCATCGGTTTTGAACGCACGGCGCCCGACCCCGCCGTTGACCAGGCTCGCGACGGAGTAGTAAGCGGCAATCGGGTTTACAACATTACCTCGCGCGGCAATCCGGCATACCAAAACGATGAATCGTCCGATGGCATTTACGTGGACGGCGGCACCAGGATCCTGATCGAACAGAACGTCATTCACGATGTGGATTTTGGAATCGAACTCGCCAGTGAGCACCGGAACCGTGCCACCAGTTACATCATTGCGCGAAACAACCTTGTCTACCACTGCCACACCGCGGGTGTTTCCATCGGAGGTTATGCGCCCGAGCGGGGGCACACCGATCACTCCACAGTGGTCAACAATACGCTCTACGAAAACGATACGTCGGCAACCGGGTCTGGCGAATTCCAGATGCAGTGGAACATGGCGGACAATGTTTTTGAGAACAACATCGTCTATGCAGGGCCCCGCTGCCTCATAACGCTGAACCGATCGCAGCTCGACAAAAACCAGCCGCCAGCCGTGATTGATTACAACCTTTATTACTGTGCTTCTGGAGCCAAGGCGAGCACCTGGGCAGAGGCTTCCGCCACGGTAACGGGATTCGACAAGTATGTTGAGTCCACGGGGAATGACCGTCATTCGCGCTTCCTCGATCCCCATTTTGTTGACACTGCCACGAAGGACTTTCACCTGCAATCAGATTCTCCCGCGATCGCAGCCGGCTTGTCTGAGGGAGTGCCGGTTGGAGAACTGGACCTTGAAGGCTCACCGCGCGTCAAAGGCAATATAGACATCGGCTG
Source organism: Candidatus Sulfotelmatobacter sp. (assembly GCA_049584315.1). Lineage (GTDB taxonomy): Bacteria > Acidobacteriota > Terriglobia > Terriglobales > Acidobacteriaceae > Sulfotelmatobacter. The sequence continues at coordinate 49,160 of JBAUXO010000130.1, forward strand.
CTATCAAAGACAATCGGAGTAGTCCATGCTGAAATTGGATTTGAATCGTCGCGAATTTCTGAAGATTTCCGCCGGAGCCGGCGCCGCCTTGGCTATGCCAACTTCAGAACATTCGGCTGTCTCCTCCAAAATGATCGGCATCCAGGTCGGAGCGGTTTCGTTTGTGGACGAAGGCACCGAGAACGTCTTGGAGGTGCTTCAGGAACGTGCCCGCGTGAACACGCTCTTTCTTGCCGTATTCACCTACGGTCGCGGTATTGCCGGAAGACAGATTCCGGGCCAGCCACTGCCCGATCACGGCAAGCAAGAATACGATCTCAATTTTCACGGCGGGAACTTCGCCACTCCTCATCCTCAGTACTACAAGAACACGGTTCTCAAGGACACTCGCGCGCCCGACCACGGAGACCTCGACATCCTGGCCGAAGTGCTGCCTGCAGCTAAGAAGCGGGGCATGAAGGTCATCTGCTGGCTCGAGGATGTATTCCGCACCGACCTGCCGAACATCGAAACGCTGCAGGAGCGAGATCTGTACGGGCGGAACGCCGACACGTTGTGCGTCAACAATCCGGACTACCGGAATTTTCTGACCGGCCTGGTCGAGGACTATGCGCGTTCCTACGACATCGACGGAATTATGTGGGGATCGGAACGGCAAGGTGCGCTTTCGGACAGCTTGGGAGCGACGCACGACACCCCGCCGGTCGATCCGGGAAATGTAACCTGCTTTTGCGAGTTTTGTCAGAGCAAAGCGAAACAGCGCGGCATCAATCTAGAGCGCGCGCGGCAGGGATTTCTCGAGTTGGAAAAATTCGTTCGCTCGGCGAGGAGCGGAAGACGCCCCGTGGACGGCTTCTATGTTCAATTCTGGCGTCTGCTCTTGCGTTATCCGGAACTAGCCGCGTGGGAAATGCTCTGGACCGACAGTCTTCGCGAGACCTACGGCGCAATCTACAAAACGGTAAAGACCGCGAAGCCGGCGGTGCCGGTGGGTTGGCATATCTGGCATAACAATTCCTTCAATCCGATCTACCGCGCCGAGCAAGACCTTCATGAGCTCTCGAACTACTCCGATTTCATAAAGGTCGTGATGTACAACAACTGCGGCGGCGAGCGGATGGCGTTGTATTCAGACAATGCCGGATCGACCCTATATGCCGATCTCTCAAAACAGGACCTGCTCGATTTCAACTACGCCGTGATGGGATTGAAAGAGGGCAGCTACGATCAGATTCCTTCCACCGGATTCTCCACGGACTACGTGTACCGGGAGACGAAACGCGCGCTGGAGGGCGTTGCCGGCTCCAACACTTTGATTTGGCCCGGCATTGATATCGATATTCCCACCCAGCCCAGCAACAGCAAGTGCACACCTCAAAGCGTGAAACATGCAGTCCAGGCGGCTCTCCGCGCGGGCGCGCCGGGCGTGATCCTATCTCGTAAGTATTCTGAGATGCGACTTGCCAACCTCAGCGGCGCAGGCGATGCCATTCGCGAGTTGCCTGCGGTTGCGATATAAGGCGAGACGATTGGGCGAGTTTCGATCTCGGTAGGTGTGGCCGCGTTTCCGGAGCACGGTTCAACCTCTGACCAGTTGCTCAAGATCGCGGACGCATCCCTCTATGAATCCACAGCGCGAGGCCGAGATGTTGTGACGATGGCCTCTCCGCAAAGGGTTGTGAGAGTCGCCTTGTCGGCCGGGCGACGCTGTCGCTGAATCATAAACTCCGTGCAACTGAGAGATTGATTGTCATGGACCCTAAGAGTTAATGGCCTTGGGACTGAATAGAATGGCTCTCGTCGACGGTGAGTCGAGAAGTGTCGCAGTAGCCGTACCCTTTTAGACAAGCCGCATAATTCCGCTTGTGTTCGGCGTCAGCCAGTGTCTTGGCTTCCGAAGCAGTCAGTTTTGTGTAGTCACAGGTTTCTTGCCCGTCCTTGCAAGCCGCGAGGTTGCGCTGGCGCTCAGAGAACGCCGTCTGTTTCGCTTCTAACACGGTGAGGTTGGAGTGGTCGCATTGGTCCCATCCGTTCTCACAATTCTGCGCGTTGCGCCGGTGTTCTGCGGCGGCCACGTCCTGCGTTTCGGAAGAAGTCAACGCGCCATGATTACACAGGCCTGTGCCGCTCTTACAGTCGGATGCGTTGAGTTGCTCCCTGGCGGCATCGACCGTGCCTGCTTCTGATGGGCTCAGTTTCGAGTGATCACAGGAGCCCACTCCGTCCTTGCAGTCGGCGACGTTGCGCATGTGCTCCGCCGTCGAAGAATCACGCGCCTCGCCCGGTGTCAGTTTCGACTGGTCGCAGGTGCTGATCCCTTCGTTGCAATCGGACACGTTACGCTGATGATCGGCTACGGCCAGCGCCATAGCCTCCGGTTCGGAGAGTTTCGAGCGGTCACAGGAATTGTAGTGGTTCCTGCAGTCCGCAACGTTGCGCCCGTGGTTGGCAAGAGCCACTTCCGTCAACTGCACGGCGCTCAGCTTGGACCGATCACAGGCTTCGCGGCCAACCTTGCAAGCCTCAAAGTTCTGGGAAGGATCGGACGACTGAGCAAACGCTAGAACTGGCCAGAGGCTGAGACACGCCACTGGCGCCCAAAGACATTTTCGGAGACTCGCATTCATATCGTCCGCCCTTCGAAAGAGTAAAAGCTCATTGGCACCGAGATGCTGGTTTCGGCGATTGTGGCGCTGGCCGGAACTGGTAAGCGGCTCCGGCCAGCCACAATCTGTCTCGCTGACCGCGTTCTGATCGAAACTTACTGCTTGCCGTCTTCTCTTCTTGCTTCGGCAACGTGGGCCTGGTGGCCGGCTTCGGATACAGCCTTTACAAACGCACCGGCGCTCGCGGGAGTGTGCGCCCTGCCCGAAAGAATGTTGCGGAACATCATGTGGTGGCCGTAGATGGCGCGAGTTGAATCGTTGTCCTGCTCAATTACCGCACCTTCCAACGTCAGGCCGGCGAAAATGCCTTTCGAGCGCGAGTAGGTTAAGACTTCAGTGTTGAGCAATACGTCAGTTCCGGCGGAAGTATGACGGCCTACCGGGCCCGCTGCCACTGACCCCTCGCCGGTGAGTTCGAACTTGGTCGAAAGCAGATGTTGTAGGCCACGATCGTTCATGACGAGCATGACCAAGTCCACGCCTTCGACTCCAATCTGAAGTCCCCAGCTGCCACCGCCAACCGAAACGAATGCCGGAGCGCTCCAGCCTTCAGGCGTACGGCAGGAAGCTACTCCGCGTCCGTGTTTGCCCCCAAAGATGAAGCCGCCTTTGAGCAGGTTGGGCACTACGACGATGCATTTCGCACTGTTCAGCACTTCCTCGGGGATACCTTTGTCCGGGGTCGACATGATCGATTGCAGAACTTCTACCGACTTTTGCATGCGGTCGACCGTGTCCTCCCGGTCCGAGCCGGCGAATGCGTAGGTTCCGAACATGCCCATGGCACTCACCAACAGTAGTGACATTGTTTTTTTCATGAAAGTTTTTCCTTTAGGGGCTGCAGAACTAAGAGGAGAGAGCTTCAGATAGCTGACTTAGTTCAGAGGACCTGAAAGAGAGAGAAGAAGTGCTCGTCTCTAAGATCATGATCGCTCAGGCAAGAAAGAATAGCTGATCTCAATTGCTCACTTTGGCCCCGTCGCCAGAGCAGATTCGCCGATCTCACCGAGCCGATTCGGAGTGTTTCACGACATGTGAGCAATCCGGCTCAGAATCGCGCACTCAATCCTGTCATGCTTAGGTGTCGGAAAGAAGAAGGTGCATCGATGGAACCTATCCCAGGCTTGTTCCGCCATCGACTCCGTAGACGGCTGGCCTCCATCGCTGATCGGTTTCGGAAGTTCCGGGCAACACTCGCACCCGAGGCCCGGCAATTCGGGTCACAAAGGATGTGCCCGTTTTGCGGATTGATCACACCGCGAGCCAAGCGGCTCTGTTTAGAGTGCGGGAAGCCGCTAAGAGCCCTTCAAGTCGAGCGGAAGGATGCACGACAAGGGTAAATCCATTAAGGAGATTGCCATGCTTTGGACGATTGTCGGCGTGCTTCTGATTCTGTGGCTGCTGGGCTTCAGCTTGCATGTGGCCGGAGGTCTGATTCACCTGCTATTGGTTGTAGCATTCGTGATGATCGTCATCAATTTGATTAGCGGGCGTCGAGGCACGGCCTGAAGGCCATCCCAGCAGGCCTGCGCCATCTGGCCAGTAGTGAACGCCTGCAGTCTCGGTGGTTGGGGCTTAGACCGGAGCCTTGCGCTTTGTTCCAGAGTTGCGCGCGGTACGGCATTCCTCCGCGGTATAGCGCCGCACGATCTGATCGAGTCCGTCAACTGCAGTTATTTCGCCTCCCTGTGCAGCCTTCTCTAATGCCACACAGGCCTCTTCCAGGCTGGGATAGCTAGCGCCATCGACCGCGCAGCCATTCTTGTGGATTTGAAAGAACATCAAGTTTTGCCCATTATTCTCTTTTAGAGGCATTGTCTCCTACTTTCGGTGGAACAGGACACGGAGGCTACGGTTCGTAAGCGCGCGCAAGGATCGCAAGACGGTGTGGCCAAAGTTCTCAGGGCGGGGCGCCGTGGCTGCCGCTCGGCCTCGGTCGAGATGCGTCTTGTTCGACGGATGTCCCGTGGTAAGCGTACATTTCTCTTTTGCCTTAGCCCGGCACACAGGGCACGGCACAGATAATATCCGCTTCTGGGTGAGCTGCCCTGTTTCCATGGTCATAGTATTCATCGCCGCAACTTTTGGTGATGGTCAATTTTGATCTCTTAGCGATCGCCTGCCCAAATAGGAATCACGAAATGCTCGTCTGACAGGAGCCAACTCGAACGCCGCAGACCTGCTGGAGCAATCGGTCAGAAACCGATATTCCCGTCTAGAATGTCTCCCACACTTTTGACGAGAAAGGCGCACGCCTCTGCTCAGTTGCCGGTTGAGGAGCACTAGACCGACAGCGGTCCATCCTCTGCCGCTAACTCGCAGGCCGACGGAGGTGTACTGGCACCTCCGCCCTCAACTTGGTTTCAAGGTGTCTGGCTGGCTTCACATTCAGCACGAAGTGGATGGTTGCCCAGAGAAAGTGAGCCCCGTCGGACTTGGTTACAAGAGCATCAACGGATTTGAGTGCTCCCTGGGGCAATTCCAGGTGATCGGCCAGCATGACGATTGGGACCTGTGGTTTAACCTTCTTGATCTCGGACGCGACGACCGCACCATCCAACCGGCCCAGATGGTACTCAAGCACAATTGCATCCACGGAGCGCGACATCAGAAGCCTCAGGCCATCGCAACCGTTCGTCGCCGTGACCAGTTCATATCCGTTTTCTTCGAGCAGAGTCAATTGAGCAGGGTCGCGGTGTATGCAAAGCAGGGTGCGGTTGGTCGCCATGCTAGTCACGGTATATACGGTGGGTTCGAGCAAGTCTGGCCAAAATTGCTCACAGGCCAGCTGCGTAGGAAGCGAGCAATCCGGAACAGAAGTCCCCATCCGGAAAGCGTAGCGTTTCATCCATATCCTTTTATCGCTTTGAGGCCCCTATGAAAAAACAATACCTTCACCTCTCCGTTTACCCTTGTGACACATGCACCGGCCCGGTCATCGCCGGCTCGACTGCCGTTCGCCTAAACGAAATATCGAAAGAGATCGATATCCAGCAAGTGGGAGCCATCTGCCTGTCGTGCGGCCACCGCCAGGACAAAGCAACCGAGCCAGAGCATGCCTGTCATGTGTTGCCGATTGCATGGGAGCCGGGGGGAGCCATCCGCGCCCGTTCGTTGAAGGGCGCCTTCGCGGAAGCACTCAATCGTGCAGAACGACATTGAGCAGAGAGCTGTGGACCTGGAGAGCGCCCTCCGTGCCGCCGGCGTAGTGAATGAAGCCGAGTCTCCTGAATCGGTTCATGAAGAAGCTGACACGGGAACGCGTGGTCCCTACCATCTCGGCCAGCGTCTCCTGACTTATCTTGGGGACGACAGTCTCGGGGATGCCTTCCTTGCCAAAATGAGCTAGCAGTAGAAGGACGCGGGCCAGCCGTTTCTCGCTGGAGTTGAAAAGTTGGTCGACAAGATCCTCTTCGTAACGGATATTCCGCCCCAGCAAATAGGCCACGAACATTTCAGAAAGTGCGGGTTCGCGATGAAGTGCTTCCATCATCGTCTTTTTTTCTACCCGGAGAATCTCGCAGTCCGTCATGGCGGCCGCTGAACCCATACGCAGAAGCTGACCTGCCAACGAACCTTCACCGAAGAAGTTCCCCGCGCTCACGATAGCGATCGTCGCTTCCTTGCCGATCTTGGACACGACGGTGAGCCGCACCTTGCCTTTTTGAACATAGAAGATTGCATCTGCCCCGTCCCCTTGCGCGAATATTGTTTGTTTGTTTGCCACCGACAGAATCTTCCGGCCATCGCCGATGGTCGCGAGGAAGGTGTTGGGATCAAATCTGCCGTTTTTTTTGACTACGGCCGGGGGGTTCATCTTTGATGAGTATAGTCCGCATAATGGCGTGCGAACCGCATAAATCGTCAATATCAAATAATCTGCGAAGTGAGCTTTTCTGCACAGTATGTCGGCGAAAGATGGGTGAAACTAAAAGATTGGTTACGGGATGACACGTCGCCCGCAGCCCCGTTTCCGGAGGATTATGCCACCAACCATTCAGGTCGGCGCGATTCTGATGAAAGATTGGCCGGGGATGAACCAGCTTCTCGGGATCGAGAGTGAGCCGTGTTCCGGGGAATGGAGTCTGCTCAAGGTTCTTGATGGCTTCACGCTGGATCGCAAGATCCATGCTGCCGGATGGAATTTCTTTTTTATGGCGGCAGAGGTCAAGGTGATGTTCTTTGGCTCTCTTGGAGCAGTCAAGATCCAGCGCGCGTTGCGGCGGATTTTAGAGAAGGTCAAGCCGCAACAGTTCAATGGGTTGGAAGTAACCCAAATCGTAGCCAGGCGTTTCCTCGGCGTGCCCTACGTAACCGTTTCTGCGCACTCGCGCCATATGCAACAGAGTTGTTATCTCGAGAGTTCCGTGACACGGCAGGCGTTCGAGCGCAATGCGGAATGGGCCAGAGGGTGAGCGCAGCTGAGCAGTGGGAGGGTCAGTTTATGGCGCATAACGGAAATCAGAGTCTTGACCAAGTTCTTGAGTCTGCCATTGTCGTCTCGTGGGCAGACTTGATGCACGGAACCGAGGATGGTCTGATTCATATTGAATACGGTTTCGCTCCCGGCGGCACCTTGGACTATCTGAAAGTCTGGTCATCCATAACGCGCGGCCATTGGCTTCTGGTTTGCCAGTACTGGATGTCGCCTTCTACCTTCCACCGCATGGGCATCAGCTTCGATAATGGATATCAGTCGGAGGGCTTGGCTCACATTCTGGGATTTGTCATGCAGCACCAGGACGCATTCGCACTGCCGCCGAACCTTGGCCGTCAGGGATTGCTCCAAATACCCACCCCAACTTTAGCGGAAGGCACACTAGCCGTCGCGGCAGTGAACCACGCCTTCGATCGTCTCGGCTCAGCGCTCGCCGAACCAGCGTTGGCCTGATTCCCGGCCCTTCACTTTTCCGAGCCCGCCAAACGCCGATCCCGATGGGGTTCGGTGCGCGGCAAGCCGGTACTGAGCTCACATTGTTCGCCGGGCTTCGCGCCACACGTAGGGCAACGAACCGTCAGGGCCAGTTTTTCTTTCGCTTTCATGGCTACACCATGCACCGTTGCTTGCCAGCAAGAATGGTCAATAGTGACCAGTCCGCAAGCCCACCTTCGGTGAATACTGACAAGAGGCAAATTTCAAACCCAGCGCTGCAGGTTCTCGCGGGGGCATCGGCCAAGTGGCCCGCTCCGGCCGCGGTTTTCGTCGAAGTCTTGGACACAATGTCGCTATCAAACACAGTGCTGCCAAACGCTCATTTAGAAGTGGTAGGCGCGCGCCCCGTGATGCGGGACGCGGCCGCGGCGGCTCGGGGACGAGGGCAATCCAAGGCATCCCTGCCCAGTCGGATCGCGGTGATCGGGAATTATCTTCCACGCCACTGTGGGATTGCCACATTCACCACCGACCTGTGCAGCGCTATTGCTGCAGAATACGGGACGGCCCGATTGTTGGCGCTTCCGGTCAACGACACTGAAGAAGGATATGACTATCCCGCACGAGTGCGGTGGTCGCTCGCCCAGGACGACGAGAAGTCGTATCGGGAAGCAGCCGATTTTCTGAACTTCAACAACATCGACATGGTGTGTCTGCAACACGAGTATGGAATCTTCGGGGGCCCGGCCGGGAGCCACATTTTGCATCTGCTGCGTGGCCTGAAGATGCCCGTGGTGACAACGCTGCACACGGTTCTGCGTGAGCCAGATCCCAACCAGCTGATGGTCATGGAAGAGATCGCAGAGCTTTCCGACCGCCTGATTGTCATGAGCCAACTCTCGTCCCAGTTCTTGCAGGAAATCTTCAAGGTGCCTGGTAGCAAGATCGACATGGTGCCGCATGGGGTCCCAGATCTGCCGTTCCTGGATCCCAATTTCTACAAGGACCGCTTTGGCGTGGAAGGGAAAGCCGTACTCCTTACGTTCGGCTTGCTGTCGCCAAACAAGGGGATCGAAAACGTAATTCAGGCGCTGCCGCAGATACTGTCCAAACACAAGAATGTGGCTTACATCGTCGCGGGTGCGACCCATCCTCACGTGCTGCGTCGGGAGGGGGACAAGTATCGAGCCGATCTGCAGGCCTTGGCGAAGGAAATCGGGGTGGAATCGGAAGTGATCTTCCACAACCGCTTCGTCAGTCCGGAAGAAATGGTCGAATTCATCGGCGCCGCGGACATTTACATCACTCCTTACAGGCATGAAGCGCAGGTTGTTTCCGGCACGCTTGCCTATGCATTGGGCGCGGGGAAGGCGATCATCTCGACTCCCTATTGGCATGCGATCGAGTTATTGGACGATCGCAGAGGAGCGCTCGTCGCGTTCCAAAATCCCGGTGCGATCGCCCAGAAGACAATTGAGCTGCTGGACACACCTGCGCTTCGCCACGCGATGCGGAAGCGCGCCTATCTGTTCGGGCGCGAAATGGTGTGGAAAAGAGTTGCGCAGGGTTACATGGAAAGTTTCGCTCGAGTGCGCAGCGACCGCATGGACAGTCCCAAGGTGCAGTTCGTGGCCCGAATGATATCCAAATCACCAGGCCAATTGCCTGCGCTGAAACTGAGTCATTTGCAGAAGATGACCGACGACACTGGGATACTGCAGCACGCGATCTTCAGCATTCCGAACCGCAGAGAGGGCTATACCACGGACGACAATGCTCGCGCCCTCATCCTTGCCGTGCTGCTGGAGCAGTCGGAAAAAGGTCGACTTGAATCAGCAAATTCGTCCTATCTGTATCTGTCGTTCCTGGAGCATGCTTTTAATCCCGCGCAAGGCAGATTCAAAAACTTTCTCGGTTACGATCGCCGTTGGAACGAATCAGTGGGTTCCGAAGACTCCCATGGACGCGCATTGTGGGCCCTCGGGACGCTTCTAGGCCGATCCCAAGATCAGGGATTGAGGGGCGCCGGCGGGCGCTTGTTCGAGTTCTCACTTCCCGCAGTCTTGGAATTTAACAGTCCGCGTGCCTGGGCCTACACCCTGCTCGGAATTCAGGAATACCTCACTTCGTATCCCGGAGATCGCGATGCGCAGAAAGTGCGCTCCGTCCTCAGCCGACGATTGCTCGAAATGTATGAGTCAATCCGTAGGCCAGATTGGAAATGGTTCGAGAACGTTCTAGCTTACGGAAATGCCAGATTGCCTCAGTCCCTGCTATTCGTAGGCGCAGCTTGCTCGGATGAGCGCATGATTTCCACCGGCCTCGAATCGCTCTCTTGGCTTTCAACGGCGCAACACTGCGAGATTAACCACCACTTTGTGCCGATCGGTTCGCAAGGCTTCTATCGCCAGGATAACGAGAAGGCTCGTTTCGATCAGCAGCCGATTGAAGCAGCCGGCGCGGTTTCGGCCTGTCTGCAAGCGTACCGCGTCACCGGTGACAGCCGCTGGCGCAACCAAGCCTGGTCGGCTTTCAACTGGTTCCTCGGCGACAACGATCTGCAACTGCCTCTTTATGATTCCGTCACCGGCGGTTGCCGGGACGGCTTGCATCCCGACCGTGCCAACGAGAACCAGGGGGCAGAATCAACGCTATCGTTCCTGATGGCCCTCGTCGAAATGCAATCTCTCGAACAGTCTGGACAAATGGACATCCCTTCATGACCATGCCCGCAGAAAAACCTATGAGCCTGCTGAGTACTCGCTTCGAGCCACTGCTTGTTCGCCATCCCGCGAACCCGATTCTGACGCAGAAGGACTGGCCATACCCGATAAATAGTGTGTTCAATGCCGGCGCGGCGCTACTGGCAGACGGCACGACCCTGCTGCTTTGCCGCGTCGAAGATCGCCGGGGGCTGTCGCATCTTTGCGCGGCCCGCTCTCGCAACGGCGTCGATGGATGGAAAATCGACGGCGAACCAACCTTGATGCCCAACGCGAAGGACCATCCCGAAGAGATCTGGGGCATTGAAGACCCTCGCATCACCTTCGTCCCGGAACTGCAGCAATACGTGGTCACCTACACCTCTTATTCGCGCGGCGGTCCCGGCGTGTCGCTGGCTCTGACCAAAGACTTCCACACTTTCGAGAGATTCGGCGTAATCATGCCGCCCGACGACAAAGATTCCGCCCTTCTGCCTCGGAGAATCGACGGATGCTGGGCGCTGATTCATCGTCCGATGACAACCCTCGGTTCCCACATGTGGATTTCCTACTCGCCCGACCTGCGGTATTGGGGCAGGCATCGGTTGATGCTGGAGGCGCGCCGCGGCGCCTGGTGGGATGCAAATAAAATCGGTTTGTCGCCGCCGCCCATCGAGACTTCTAGAGGATGGCTCGTGTTCTACCACGGAGTGCGGCACACGCCTTCCGGCTGTTTGTATCGATTGGGATTGGCTCTGTTCGCTCTCGAAAATCCGGAGAAGTGCCTGCTGCGGGGAGATCCGTGGATCTTCGGGCCAGAGGCTGAGTACGAACGCCATGGCGACGTTGACGATGTAGTGTTCCCCTGTGGATACACCTTGGACCCCGACGGCGATACACTCAACATTTACTATGGAGCTGCGGACTGCGCGATCGCCCTGGCTCGGGCCAGCGTTCGCACTCTGCTCGACTGGCTGGACGCTAATGGAAGTTATGAGCGCCGCCAGCGAGCCCAGGATTTGTAAATCGAGTTGTCGGCAAGTGAGCTATCTTGCTCAGACGTGCAACTCTGGACCTGTCATTCTTCCTCTACTGACTGTGAGTACGGGCCGCGAGCTTTGATTCGCAGCTCTCATTCTTAAGCTGAGTCGCGGCCAATCAGAATTCTTCATCCGTGGAGCCGCCAAACCTTGCGGCGAGCACGATTCGACTCTGAGCGTCCCGAAAATCGAAATCAGGGCAGCACCCCCAGGTCGGACGAAGAGGGGTTCGCCCGCGAACAGGAAGGTAAGAAATATGCCTTTAATTCAACTCCTGGAAGTTCTCATTGTGGTGGGTGTTCTGCTGTGGCTGGTGAATCGCTTCATCCCCATGCAGTCCTCCATCAAGTCCATACTGAACGGCGTTGTGGTGATTGTCGTGGTCCTTTGGCTGCTCAACGTTTTTGGACTGTTTCACTCGCTTTCCGGTATCCGTCTAGGAAAAGGATGAGGTGTGGCACCGAGCGCGATACATCACGAAGGCCAAACTCTATAGGAATGCAACCCGGCAGATTTCTGCCACTAGGAGATAGTGTGAAGAAAAAGCTTTTGCTCGTCGCAACAATCGTACTGACTTTCCCAGCGCTGGCTCAAACCAATTCTCAAACAACCGTCGAGCCGATGAGTGCGACGCCGATATTCCGGGTAACCGTGATTAGCCGCAGCGTGCAAGCGGTCAACTACGAGCATCGCAGCGGATCTTCGAAGCTGGATTTTGCCGGCACCGATCTAATGCCGTCTGCCAACGGCGTAGCGGGGGTAAACAGCAAGCGCGGCTCCATTGCGATCGCAGCGGAATTTGGCAATCTGCAAAAGCCGACGACGTTCGGCAATGAATACCTGACTTACGTTCTGTGGGCGATTTCGCCCGAAGGTCGCGCCGTGAACCTGGGTGAAGTCCTGCTCGGCGGCAACCATCGCAGCAAACTCAACGTCACAACCGATCTTCAGGCATTCGCTCTGATTGTCACCGCGGAACCGTACTACGCCGTCCGGCAGCCCAGCAATGTGGTGATTCTCGAAAACGTGGTTCGCGAAGACACCAAGGGCACTACGGAAGCGGTCAATGCAAAGTATGAACTGATGGAACGTGGCGGCTACATTCCCACCGGCTACAAGTTTGATCCCGTGATCCTGAATGCCAAGTTGCCGCTGGAATTCTTTGAGGCGCGGAATGCACTGCGCATCGCTCAATCCGAGGGAGCCGAGCAGTATGCCAGTGACAGCTATCAGCGCGCCGTCAAGCTGATGAACAACGCCGATGGCTATGCCACGGACAAGCACATTGACAAAAAGCCACTGATCTCAGTTTCTCGCGAAGCGGTGCAGACCGCCGAAGATGCGCGCGCCATCGCAGTCAAGAAAATGGACGATGTACGGCTGGCCAAGGAACGCCAGGATTCAGCCGACGCACAGGCGCAATCGCAACAGCAAGCAGAGGATGCTCGCCGACAGAAGGAGCAATCTGACTCCGATGCTGCCAAGGCCCGCAGAGAGGCATCGGATGCACAAGCTGCCACGGCGAAGGCTCAATCCGATATGGCGGATAGCCAGGCCGCCTCCGCAAACGCAGTGTCGGCGGCGCAGGCGGATGCCGAACAATCCCGCTTGGCGGCACAGCAAGCACAGTTGAGCGCCCAACAGGCGGAGACCGATAAGGCAGCCATGCGAGCCAAGTTGTCTGAGCAACTGAATTCGATTCTTCAGACTCGCGACAGCGCCCGCGGTCTCATCGTCAGCATGTCCGATGTTTTGTTTGACACCGGAAAGTATTCGTTGAAGCCGGGTGCACGCGAGAAGCTGGCAAAGGTCGCCGGCATTCTGCTCGCCTATCCTGGACTCAATATTGAAGTCGGCGGTTACACCGATAACGTCGGCAGCGATGGCATGAACCAAACCCTATCGGAGAACCGCGCCGGATCAGTACGCGATTATCTGGTTCAGCAGGGCGTGGCCACGAATTCGGTTTCGGCCAGAGGCTTCGGCAACACGTTGCCGGTAGCGTCTAACGACAGTTCCGCCGGACGGCAGCAAAACCGCCGCGTGGAACTTCTCGTGTCCGGCGACGCCATCGGTAGCCCGATCAATGCAACCACAGGAAGCTTGCAATAAGGAAAGAATCAACAGCGATTCGATAATGGAGGCGTCACGGTATGAAACTCGTCGGGGCTATCAGCACAGCCGTTCTGTCTTTGTCCCTCGGAATCGGTATTCCGGCATACGCCCAACAGGAGCAGCACGACCAGCAGGAAGAAAACAAAGACAAGCCTACGCAGGAAAAAGAGAAGAAGGCGCAACCAGAAAAATCCGCAAAGCCAGAAGAGAAGAATGCACAGGGAGAGAACAACCGCAGGCCGGAAGAGAAAAACGCGCAGCAACCGGGCAAGACCGAACAGAACGAACAGCACGCCGCTGGTGGCCGCATTCCTGCCGACCGCTTCAAGGCCAATTTCGGACGGGAACATAGCTTTCGCGTCAGCGAAAGCGATTACCGTAATCACCGCTTCCAATACGGCGGCTACTGGTTCGGATTCGCCTCTGCCTGGCCGAGCAACTGGCTGTACACGCAAGACGTTTATGTGGTCGAGATCAACGGCGTGTACTACCTGTGCAATGCGAGCTATCCGGGCGTGAACCTTACGCTCAGCGTCACGCTGTAGCGTCATCCACCTGTGGCGAATCGGTGCGGGCCGTTTTCGGCCCGCGACTTTCGCCTCATTTCAAAAAAAGGAGCGAAACATGCTTGGAACCATACTGATCGTGATTCTGATTTTGGCACTACTGGGAGCCTTGCCACGGTGGTCGCACAGTCGGGACTGGGGTTACGCACCAACCGGCGGTGTGGGGCTGATTCTTTTTGTCGTTATCATCCTGCTGGTCCTCGGCCGGATTTGAGCCATGCAAAACGAGCCGATGGCAGTCTCGAGCAAACCGTGATGGCACCCGGTTGGCTCGTTTACTTCAGCAACTCATCGGCGTAGCGGATAGGAACCGCCAGGTTCGAGCCGCCAAAATCATTCAGCATGGCGAAGTTGACGCCAATGACTTTGCCGTTGCGATTGAAGAGCGGTCCGCCAGAACCGCCGGAGGTTGTCGCAGCATCGTAAACAATCTTGTCCTTTAAGACGTCCCCGATGTGGCCTTGCGTAGTGGTTGGCCGAATGAGGTTTTGCTCTGCCAACTGCGAAACAATCTGGGTCACTTCGTGGGCCTTTTCCGCTACTCCTTGGGTGACGTCGTTTCCCGCGCGAGCGAGGATGCCTTCGATGCCCGTAGGGTAGCCAATCAGGACGACCGGATCGCCGGTCACACTGGCCTCACTGCGGTCATCAAGGTTCAGGAGTGCGGCGTGAAGCGGAGCTGGCGCGTTTAGCCTGAGAATCGCCAAATCAGCCCGGGGTGAAATCCTGTCGAGGTTCGCCGCAATCCCTTGCGGAGTCCCAGGGAAGTACGCCATGTAAGATGCGGCGAACGCGACGGCACCCCGGTCGAGAAGTTGCTTCAGTTCCTCGTTGCTCCACCAGGGCTCCGCGACGTGATGATTCGTGAGGAGACGTCCGTCGCGGGCTACCAGGAATCCTGTGCCAAAAACGTCAAGCTGCAGCGGCGGCCCGGTTCCGTCTGGGTCGAGAGATACCATCCCTTTGTCGTCCACCTGCGGGCGACCTGCGGCATCCGCGGCGATGCGAATCAACTTCTCGGAGTCTTTATCCCGAAACTCGACGACCACATGTAACAAGCAAACGCTAGGGCCGTAGGTGTGAACAATCGTTTCCGCGACTCGGCCCTCATTCTCGAGCCGGTTGAGGCGATTCTGAGTCTCCTGAAGCTGAGTCTTGAGGGATGCGTCGTCTGCGTTGCCATCGGCGGCTATCTTCTTGCGAATCTCCTCGGTCTGCGCCTTCAAAGACTCGCGAGTTCCCGACGCGTCGCTTGCAGTAATTGAGGCGCGCGCCTGTTCGGCGCGGCGCAGGAGTTCCCCCTGTTGCAGAATTCCGCCGTTCAGTTGCGCCACCTCGGCTTTGAGCTGGAGCGCATACTTCCGGCTGTGCCGGGTCGATATGACCGTTACGATTGCTGCCAGAACCACTGCCGCGCTCAGAACGAGAATCGGCCAAGATCGCCGTTGGACATTTGGGCCGCCACTCAAGGCTTTCACGGCGTTCTCCGCCAGCCGCTCTCTTTGCAATGCATCGTTCAGCTTGGTCTCGAGATCCAGCTTCGGTTGTCTCTCGCGAAATTGGGCTCTGACCCTCGCCGCAAATTCCAACGGTTCAAACGGAAAAGAGATTACGTCATCAGCCTGCAAGTCCAGCGCACGGGCACGTTCCAGCGCCCCACCGTGAACGATCATGACAATCTTGAGAATTTGCGGATCAGGGCTCGACTTGATTTGGCTGATCAAACCGCAGCAGCTGAGGTCGGACGGTGTTGCTTCTGTGATCAGGACTTGGGGAGAACGAGCGAGAGTCTCATCCACCGTCAGGCCGCGCTCTGTGGTGATTTCATAACCTTGACCGGATAAGGCCCGCTCCACCTCTTGAGCAGACTCCGTCCCGAGGTTGAGGAGGAGAATGCGCATCGCCGTCAATTCATCACCATCGGTTTCAACCCCTGCGTTGAGATGATGGTCGCCATCCCAGTTTGGACCCCGAGAGCCTGTGGTCGCGGGCGTGAGAGCAAAGGTCGCCTTCGCAGTGTAAAGGATCCGGCTATGAATGCGGGACTGCGAAGGCGATTTGTGCTCTTAGCGCGTTTCTATCTCTTTATCTGATGCCGCAAAGCGGGATCGGTTGCGTTTTGGAAGCGGTCGAGAAACCGTCAACCGATTGGCGAACGCGGCTGGCGCGAACTCGAAGTGAAATGCGAGTGGATTCGAATCGGCCTTGGGTTCCGCGGGGGGGTAGATCCGCCTCACCGCGCCTGGAATTCAAGGCTCACCGCAGAATCTTCGCGGCGGGCTACTCTGGTCTCAGAAGCGCACATCCCGATAGAAAATGCAGTGGCTTTCCAGGTACCAGGAAACGATGAAAAGAACGAGCATGCTGCCCGACGCCCAACAGAACAGTTGGACGGGAAGTGTGGCGGTGAGCCGTGCGTTGCCCGAATGCGCGCCTTGCGTTGCTTTGCGAAAAATCAATCCGCTGACCATACATATCACGGCCGCCAGCGCCAGCCGGCTGAGAGTGTCACCAATCCTCTGATGCATATCGCTTGCGGGAGCCAGGAAAGCGGCGTGGAATAGCGCCAACAAAGATAGAATGCAAAAAACGAGAGTAACCGGTTTGGCGACCTCTACCCACATGTGCCGAATTTCGACCGATGGCTTAGTCTACCGCCATTTCGGATTTTCTTGAATAGGGTGACACGTTCCTTCTGATCCGACGCCGACCGCACAAGCATCGATCATTACGCCGCCACGGTAAAATTGCGCGGTGAGTGCTGAACTGTGGGGGAAAAGCGTGGTCATCGTGCTGATGGGGGTTTCAGGAGCAGGGAAGACGACCGTCGGGCAGTTGCTGGCTTCTGAACTGGGATGGGAGTTCGTGGACGGGGACGATTACCATTCCGCAAGCAATGTGGAGAAGATGCGGAAGGGAATCCCGCTGATGGACGCCGACCGTGCCCCGTGGCTGGCGACTTTACGTGCGCTGATTGTGAGCTGGATTGAAACCGGAAGAAATGTGGTGCTGGCCTGTTCGGCATTGAAGCGTGCCTATCGCGAAGAGTTACTGGTTGCGCCGGAAGTACATCTGGTCTATCTGCGGGCAACGCCAGAGTTGCTTCACCAGCGATTGCGGGAGCGGCAGGGACATTTCATGACGGAAAAAATGCTCACGAGTCAGCTGGAGACTTGGGAGGATCCGAAGTGTGCCGCGGTAATCGATGTCGATAGATCTCCCTCGGAAATCGTGGTGGAAATTCGGGAAAGGCTGCGGCTGATGCAAAATGGACCTCCGGGACTTTGACCCTCAGATTCCCCATTGGTTGACGACACTTCAACTTGAATTCATCCTTCCTAACCCATCGTCCTAACAACCGCAGCCAGGAGAGGCACATCCAAGTTCCATGTCTGAATCCTCCATGGCGGCGCAGGGATCTGAGGACCTTCCCGTGACGTCCTCGACTCCCACGGATGTCCCCGAAGAACAAGCCGCCCTGTTTCGCGAGGTTCTGACCGCGCTGGAACAAAAGCAGGTTCCCTACGCCGTCTCTGGCGCTTTTGCACTCCGCGCGCACACCGGAATCTGCCGCTTCACGAAAGATCTTGATCTTTTTATGACCGCGAAGACTTCTCGCGAGATTTTTCCCTACCTCCGCGAGCGCGGCTTCGATTGCGTGGTCAGCGATCCGGTGTGGCTGGCAAAAGCTCGCAAAGGCGAATTCTTCGTGGATATGATCACCGGGATGAGCAACGGAGTGATTGTGGTGGAAGATTCCTGGATCGAGCGGGCCAGGCCAGCGGTGGTTCACCAAGTGCGGACTCGAGTCTTGGCCCCCGAGGAGTTAGTGGCTTCCAAGATTTTTGTGGCAAAGCGAGAACGCTTCGACGGGGCCGATATTGCTCATGTGATTTACGGGACTTGCGGTTCATTTGATTGGGAGCGGGAATTGCAACTGGTCGGCGAACACTGGGAAATGCTCTTGTGGTCTTTGCTGCTCTTCCGATACGTATATCCTGCGCATACTCATCATGTTCCTGCCACCATATGGCGCCGGCTATTGCGGCGCTTCGATCGTCACATCGCACAACCGCAATCCAACGCCAGGTTCCGAGGAAGTCTCGTGGATGAAAATATGTTCGCGATCGACGTCAACGAGTGGCAATTAGAGAACTTGCTGGAAGAGAAACGCAAGGAACGGTTGGCGCAAATCGGAGACATTCCAGAGTGTGCTTAAACCGACAGCACGGGTCTAACTGAACCTCATGAGAATTGCTGCCACCGCGGATTTGCACTTCACACCACAGAGCTATGCCAAGCTCAAAGAACAGTTCGAGCGGGTGCGCGACGAGGCTGATGTGTTGGTTCTGGCCGGAGATCTGACGAACTACGGCCAACCCGAAGAGATGGAGCCATTGCTGAACGTCCTCGTACGTCTGCGTCTGCCTACCATCGCAGTGCTGGGCAATCACGACTACGAAAGCGGGAAGGAGGCGGAACTGGCTCGTATGGCGATCGCTTCCGGGATTAAACTCCTCGATGGAAGTGCGTACGAGAGAGACGGAGTCGGGTTTGCCGGAACGAAGGGATTCGTGGGCGGATTTGGACGAGGAATCCTGACCGCATTCGGGGAGCGTGAGATCAAGGACTTCGTGCGGGCGTCGATTGACGAGGCCCTCAAACTTGAGCGCGCGATGTCCCAATTGCGCACGCAGAAGCGGATCGTCGTTCTGCATTATTCGCCGATTGTAGAGACCGTGCAAGGTGAGTCGCCCGAGATATTTGCCTTCATGGGAACCTCCCGGCTGGCGGAAGTGGTGGATCGTCACGGAGCGGATTTGGTCGTGCACGGCCACGCCCACCACGGGAAAACCGACGGCCACACCACCAGTGGCGTGGCCGTGCACAATGTGGCGATCTCTCTGCTACAGGCGCAAGAACCATCGTCGGTGTATCGCGTCTTCGACCTATAAAGCTGCGTGCGAAGTTCCATCTTTCGTAACTGTTATCGAAATAGTTAATCTGTGCTATAATTCTTTCTAACGCTACTGCCACGGTTTGCTCGTGACGCGGTGATCCTGCTGGATCAAGATTCATCTCCGCTTTTCCTGCCCGCCGTTTATTCAGCGCCAAATCAAAACCAAGAGCGGCATGGGTACTCGCGACACGTGTATTCAGAGTGTAATCAAGCCTCTCCAGAAAGAAATTACGAATGATACGCTTTACAGAACTACCGCTATCTTCTGCTTTGCAGCAGAGGCTGGCGGCAGCTCAATTTATTACTCCCACGCCCATTCAAGAGCAGGCGATTCCTTGTGCTCTTGAAGGCAAAGACGTGCTGGCAACGGCCCAGACCGGTACTGGCAAGACCTTGGCATTTCTAATCCCGGTGATCGAAATGTTGCAGCCCGAGCCGTCGCCAAAAGCGCGCGTACTGGTTCTGCTCCCCACGCGTGAGTTGGCGATTCAAGTCAACGAAGAATACGAGAAACTTCGGGGCAAGGAACTCTCGAAGGCCGCACTGGTCATCGGCGGGGTCTCCGAAAAATCACAGATTCAAGCGGTGCGGAGCGGTTCCTCATTGGTGATCGCCACCCCGGGTCGCTTGCAGGACTTTATCAGCCGCAGGCTGATCGACTTGCGCGAGATCAGGATTCTTGTGCTCGACGAAGCCGATCGCATGCTCGACATGGGATTCCTGCCCGCGATTCGCCGGATCCTCGCCGTGTTGCCGCAGCAACGGCAGACCCTGTGCTACTCCGCTACCATGGAGCAATCGGTTGCCGGTCTGGTCAACGATGCGATGCGGAACCCGGTGCGCGTAGCGATCGGATCGGTATTGAAGCCGGTCGAAAGTGTTCGATTGCAAGCTTATGAAGTACGCCCCGCCGAGAAGCCCGATGTCCTGCGGCAGTTGCTCTACGCTGAGAAGGGCCAGACGCTCATCTTTGCCCGCACCAAACGAGGCACAGAACGACTGGCGAAGGAACTGGTGCGCGAGGGCTTTTCCGCAGCGATGATTCACGGTGACCGTTCGCAGTCCCAACGCAACGCAGCGCTCGGCGGGTTTCAGCAGGGACGCTACCAGATACTGGTCGCAACCGACGTTGCTGCCCGTGGCTTGCATATCGATGATGTCGCTCACGTAATCAACTACGACCTGCCCAAGATGGCCGAGGATTTTATCCATCGGGTTGGACGCACTGGCCGAGCCGGATCCGAAGGGCTGGCCTCCAGTCTGGTGGCGGGCGGCGAGGTGATCGAACTCCGTCACATCGAGCGCGCTCTGAAGCTGCGCATCGAGCGCAAGCAGGTGGATTGGTCGCGCACAGAGCGGCGGGAGAACGCTGTACAAAATACGCTGGCCAGCCGAACATTGACCAAGATGCCCGGCGAAGTTTTTGCCTGAGGCCCAAGAAGGAAATCGTCTGGGAAAAGAGAGGGCGCGTCCGCGGGACGCGCCCTCAATCTTCGAACGCTAAGGAACAGGGCTACGTTTCCGTCTTTTCCGGACTGCGTTCGCGGGGAATGCTCGAAATATCGCCTTCGTCGGCGCCCATTTGGAAAAGAGCGGCCTGCTCGGCGGCGTGCCTTTGCAACTCGCTCAAATCCAGTTCATTCGAATCGCTCGATGTTCCCAGGGGTTCCTCGGTTTTGCGTTGAATCCTGCGCTCCGCTTTGTCGCGCTGTTTTTGTTGTCTTGTGTGTTCTTTCTGGCGTTTAGTAAAGCTTGATCGTCCTCGTCCTGGCATTGCCCATCTCCCGTTATCAAATTTTTGCAACCGCAGCTAGCGCCCGTTCGATTCCGTTCACATGCAAGCCCAAGGCACGGCAAGCCGCTCGTTCAATGATCAGACAGCACACTTCCCGAGCTTGTAGGTTGCTTTTGCGTACTACCAGCGCGGTTCGCGGGGCTGGCGTGCGTGGCCCTGATAATCATCGCGACTTCCGCCGCCTCCACCACCGAAGCGCTTTCCGCCTCCACCACCGCGCGGCGAATCGGTCTTTGGTTTAGCTTCGTTGATCTTCAATGCGCGCCCACCCAGCTCCTTGCCATTCAGTGCGGCCACGGCCTTGTCTGCTTCTGCCGGGTTCGTCATTTCGACAAAGGCGAAGCCGCGCGCGCGGCCGGTTTCCCGATCGGTAACAATGCTTACCTTCTCGACTGCGCCGTGTGCTTCAAATACTCCACGAAGTTCCGCCTCGGTTGTGCTGTGGGGTAAATTGCCAACATACAGGTTCTTCATACGAGTCCTTCTCTTTCTGCTGTGATGGTTCTTGCAAACGTGGGTTGAGAATGAATTTCTTCGGGCGCAGAGTGGTGTTCGATGGCTTCGGCCCAGCGCGATGGTCGCGGCGTCTCCCGGATGGCACGGGAGCGAGCTTCGCTGACGGATCGAACCGAGGAAATGCGTTTGCAAGCTTCCAGGATTCCCCAGCGCTGCGATGCATGTTGCGAAGACTGGGCGAGCAGAGCGGCGACCATTTCCTTGTGAAGAGCGTCGGCCTCCTCTCCCGCAAGGGCGCCGTCAGAATGCGGCGCGAGCGCGAGGTATTCCGGTCCGCCTACGAAGAAGGCGATTCTTTGCGGTGGATTCGCACTTCGAATGTCGGTGCAGAATTTATCCCGATCCTCCGTTTCCTCGATGCCGTTAATTAGTACCAGATTATACAAATCGGCTCGCCACCAGCATCGGGCTTCGAGCAAATCGGCCGCGCAATCGACCTCGATGCCAAGTTTTCTCATTACGTCGGCCCGCAAATCGCGTTTTGTCTGCGACGTGTCCAGCAGGAGTACACGCTTCTTTTTCACGGAACTGCCCTCGGCGGCCGACATTGGCAATGCAACGACGGGGGTGGTCATGCCACTTTCTCCTTGAGATTGGTCGCCCCGCCTGGGGGTGTCAGGTGCTTCTCCGCCAGAGCCTTCAGCATTTTCTGATTGCTTACGCGGCGGCTGATCTTCTGCCTGCGGCGCCGGTTAAACCTAGCTTTGTCACCGTTGATTCCCGACATTTCTTTCTCCTGCCGTTCTGGTTAAGGTTAGAAACCTGCGCTACTCCTGCGGACTTCTCGCCCGCGCTGGTAAGGCTCGGCGGCACGCGGAGCTCACAACGAAGAGCTATCAACTCAGACTTGAACCATTCTGCGTTGCCGTTCAGTGAAACCGCTGTCCAAGAAGCGAGGGGAGGGACTTTGGGAGATCCTCAGGTTGAACACGTCGGTCGCCTTTCAGAGAGTGTTCTCAATCGCGAAGGCGCAACGTGCTGTTAGGGTGTCTTCGAGGTCAAGAGCTTAAGTATACGCCCCATTCCTAAATATTGCTGAGGTTTCGGAGAGGAAGCCGGGGATGCGATGCGATGGGAAACTAGTCATCCAGGATATTTTCTGGCTATGGCTCGCCGGCGGCGCAGTGCTCGGGGTGTCGTGCTTTGTCGGCTTCTCAGCTGCGAGGGGCTGACATTGCTTCGCCCCTTGCTCGTGATCTGCAGCCACTCTTGGTTCAGCCCGTTGGCCGGACTCTCGGGAGGACGTCCGGCTCCGCAAGCTTGTGTTTCGTCGCGCTTGGCTTGTCCCCTTGGTGTTCAAAGGCAGTTTCTTGAGCCTCGAGCAGCCGTTCAGCCAAACGCTGCCCGCACTGTGCAATATGGCCGAACTTAGTGTCGGCACCCACGAGCGACAGGGGGAGCAGGAGAAGCATGATGCAGGAAATAACGCTACGTGATCCGGACACACTCATACCTAAGCTGGTTTCGGCACTATTCTGAGAAGATCGTAGTGGGGGGGCCCGATCGTCTATGGCTCTCTGTTGCGGCGGTCGCAGAGCGAGCAGCGCCCCGGACGCATGGCTGTGCTGGGCCAGCCAACTCCGGTATTCTTTCGATACGATCAAACATGGAACGCGTTCCTGCCAATGGACCGGTGATTGAATTTCGCGGCGTAGCCTATACGCTTCCGAGTGGGCGGCCGCTGCTTCACGACCTGAACCTAGAAGTGCAACCCGGCGAAACTCTGGTCTTGCTGGGGCGCAGCGGTTCGGGAAAGACCACTACGCTGAAGTTGGTCAATCGTCTGTTAACCCCGAGCGCCGGAGAAATTCGCGTGAACGGTGGCCTTACCGCGGAGAGCGATGTGATTCGCCTGCGGCGCGGCATTGGCTATGTTATCCAGGACGTTGGCTTATTGCCGCATCTCACGGTGGAACGCAATATCGGTCTTGTTCCCCGGATCGAAGGCTGGCCGGCTGACCGCATTCGTTTACGCGTCGAAGAATTGTTGCAACTGGTCGGGCTCGATTCGCAGATCGCTTCGCGATATCCCCACCAGCTCTCAGGCGGACAGCGGCAGCGGGTGGGAGTGGCTCGAGCTCTAGCCGCCAATCCGCCAATCCTGCTGATGGATGAGCCCTTTGGCGCCCTCGACGCGCTTACCCGTGACCAGTTACAGCGCGAGTTTCGCGCCCTCCAGCAGCGATTGCAGAAAACCGTACTCTTCGTCACGCACGATTTACGCGAAGCGCTGCGTCTGGGTTCGCGGATCGCGCTGATGGAGGCTGGCGGCTTGGTTACGGTTCTTTCCCCGCAGGATTTCTTGCAGTCCAAAGACCCACTCGCTGCCGCTTATGTGCAAGCATTCGGAGACCCACCGGACTCGGTAATAAATCGAGGCACGCCATGAACGTCGTTCACTACTTCTTCCAGAACCACCAAGAGATTCTGGAACTCACACTCGAACACCTGTGGCTGGTCGGAATCTCCACCTTGTTCGCGGTACTGATCGGCATCCCGCTGGGCATACTGAGCGCTCACTATCCAGTTTGGAACAAGCCGGTACTGGGAACTGCGAACATCATTCAGACGGTTCCAAGTCTTGCGCTCTTCGGTTTCTTGCTGCCCGTGCCCTGGATCGGTGCCCGTGCCGATCGGCTGGCAATCCTGGCGCTCACTCTCTATGCGCTCTTGCCCATCATTCGCAACACCTACACGGGAATCCGCGGAGTTGATCCATTCGTTGTCGAAGCTGGGCGTGGAATGGGACTTACCGATCGCCAGCTGTTGTTCCAGGTGGAGTTGCCGCTGGCGGTGAGTGTGATTCTTTCGGGCGTCCGGGTCGCGGTAGTCGTCTCTATTGGACTCGCCACCATTGCTGCGGCAATCGGCGCAGGAGGACTCGGCGAGTTCATTTTTCGCGGTCTCGCGATGGTGAACAACGACCTCATCTTGGCCGGAGCGATTCCTGCCGCCATCCTGGCGTTGTCTGCGGATTTCGGCTTGGGATGGATGGAGAGGCGTCTGCGCCCGCGATGAAACCGGATCGGCCAGCGCAGTCTCCCGCACCCTGGCGAAAGAGCACGCTCTGCATAATTCTGCTCGCTCTGTTTTTGTCCTCGTGTGCGCCATCATATTCTGACCGCGTGGTGATAGGTTCCAAGAATTTTACCGAGTCTCTGATGTTGGGCGAGCTCATGGCCCAGCTGATCGAATCGCGCACGCATTTGAAAGTCGAACGCCGCTTCTATCTCGCCGGATCCTATATCTGCCAGCAGGCAATACTCGCGGGCCGCATCGACATCTATCCGGAGTACACCGGTACCGCCCTGACCGCCATCCTCAAGCAGACGGTGGTTGGCGATAAGGAACAGGTGTATCAGCAGGTCAAAAGCGAGTATGAAACGCGCTTCGGCCTTACCCTCGGTCCGCCATTGGGATTCAACAATACCTTTGCCATGGAAATCCGTGGCGAGGACGCGCGCCGCCTGAAACTGAAAACCTTATCGCAGGCAGCCGCGTTTGCTCCGCGATGGCGCGCTGGATTTGGCTATGAGTTCATGGAGCGTCCCGACGGATATCGCGGACTAGCGGCAACTTATGGCCTCCGCTTCGCCGCTCCACCTCGGATCATGGATCTGGGGCTGCTCGCCCCGGCGTTAAAAGAGCATCAGATTGATATCGCTGCGGGCAATGCCACCGATGGCCTCATTCTCGCCTTCGACTTATCGGTCCTCGAAGATGATCGCCACTATTTTCCTCCCTACGAGGCGGTTGCGGTAATCCGGCAGCATACCTTGCAGCAGCATCCGGAAGTGTCTCAAGCGATGGCTGCGCTCGGGGGCAAGATTTCCGATCAGGAGATGCAGAAGTTAAATTACGCACTCGACGGTCAGCACCGCGACGCGAAAGATGTTGCCCACGAATTCCTGCAGAGTAAAGGATTGGTTCAGTAAGGTAACCTTTGAAGAGATCCAGGGCGGTCCTTCAAATGAGTAACTCGCCCTGCAGAGTGAGGACGGCGTTGCCTTGGAGCAGCACTCGATCCCCTTTGACCTCACACCACAGTTCACCGCCGCGCTCCGAAACTTGACGCGCGTGCAAAGACGTCTTGCCCAGCCGTCCGGCCCAGTACGGCGCGAGGGAGCAATGCGTGGAGCCGGTCACGGGATCCTCCGGAATGCCGTAGCTCGGGGCGAAGTAGCGAGAGACGAAATCACAGTCAGTGCCTGGAGCCGTGATCGCGACTCCGAAGGGATGAAGGTTCTCCAGGAGCCTGTAGTCGGGCTGGATGCGCTTCACCTGTTCCTCAGTTTCGTACACCGCGAAGTAATTGTCCTCAATTTCGACCAGCGCGGCCGGATCTTTGCCCAAGCCATCAATCAACGCCGCCGGCGGATCCTTACGATCCCAGGGCACCAGGGCAGGGAATTCCATTTCGAGCAACTTGCCGTTGCGGCGAACCCTGAGCCTTCCGCTGAAACGCGTTTCGAAGCCCACCGAGTCGCGCCCGGGTGCAAGGATTTGCATCAGGACGAATGCGGAGGCTAGGGTCGCATGGCCGCAGAGCTTCACCTCGCAGCGCGGCGTAAACCAGCGCAATTCGTAGATGTCACCGCGCGGCACGAAGTAGGCCGTCTCAGAAAGATTGTTTTCGGCAGCGACCGCGAGCAATAACTTGTCATCTAACCAATTCGCGAGCGGGCACACCGCGGCTGGATTGCCTGCGAAGGGGGTCGCGGTGAAGGCGTCTACATGGAATACCGGAGAAGACATAGCCCTATGGTACTTGGTCCGGGAGGTGGGTAGAATCATCCCACTGCCTTGGAGCCGTTCGCCCGGACCGAATTCCGCCGTTCGAGATTAGGAGATCAGCATGTCTATCCCCATCAGCAACCTTTGCGTTCGTCACGAACTGATCGAGCAGTTAGCAAATGCCCGGCAGAAAAGCGATGATCTCTTTGCCATCGTTACTCCGGATTCACTCTATGAACGTCCTATCCCGGAACGCCATCGGATCGTCTTTTACATCGGTCATCTCGAAGCTTTCGACTGGAACCTTTTCCATGATCGCGTTTTCGGACTGAAGAGCTTCCATCCCGAGTTTGACCGCTTGTTTGCTTTTGGCATCGATCCAGTCGGGGGTGGATTGCCCACCGATCAGCCGTCAGAATGGCCATCGATTGTGGCTGTACAACAATACGTTAGAAAGATCAGATCCCTGCTCGACGATAAGCTTTCAGACGCGCTCTCGGCTTCTAGCTCCTCCTGGAGAGATCGGTTCCCGCTCAGCACACTGCTGAACGTCGCGATCGAACATCGGCTCATGCATGCCGAGACGCTGGCTTATATGCTGCATCAATTGCCGCTTAATCGAAAAATCCGGCAGCTTGAGCCCCTCAATCCGGTCACTCCTCCAGTCGATCATGACAGCGTCGAGATTCCCGCCGGGCAGGTCACAGTCGGTCTGGCGCGTGCCGGCAATTCATTCGGCTGGGACAACGAGTATGAAGCCCACATCGTAGATGTTCCCGCATTTTCCATCGACCGATATAAGGTGACCAATCGTCAACATCTGGATTTCGTTACCGCAGGCGGCTACGAAACTAAAAGCTTATGGGGGGAGGAAGACTGGTCTTGGATTTCGAATCACGGAATCTCGCACCCTGCTTTTTGGAAGCGCAATGGTGATCAGTGGCTGTATCGAACCATGTTCAACGATGTCCCGCTTCCGCTCGACTGGCCTGTCTATGTGAGTCAGGCAGAGGCGAAGGCCTATGTCCACTGGACGGGAAAGTCATTGCCCACCGAAGCCGAGTGGCAGCGTGCGGCATACTCTACTCCGCACGGCGATGAGCGCG
Source organism: Candidatus Sulfotelmatobacter sp. (assembly GCA_049584315.1). GTDB lineage: Bacteria > Acidobacteriota > Terriglobia > Terriglobales > Acidobacteriaceae > Sulfotelmatobacter. The sequence goes on from JBAUXO010000130.1 coordinate 76,233, forward strand.
CGTATGCGTGGGGGAGCGCATCGCCGGCTCCCGAATTCGGCAACTTTGATTTCCAGCGCTGGAGTCCGATGCCCGTTAACGCTCATCCCGCCGGGGAGACTGCCTTCGGCGTTCAAGGCATGGTCGGCAACGGCTGGGAGTGGACCTCCACCGAATTCGCCCCCTTCCCGCGATTCAAACCGTTCCCTTTCTATCCGGGATACTCCGCCGACTTCTTCGATGGAAAACACTTCGTTATGAAAGGCGGGTCGGCGCGTACCGCCGCGTGTACGCTGCGACCTACGTTCCGCAACTGGTTTCAGGCACACTACCAGTTTATCTACACCGGCTTTCGCTGCGTCAGCCGCTGACTCGCTTAAGGAGCGATAAAAATGCTCGTTCACGCTATCACCACCGACTTAACCTACGAATTCGCCGCTGACGTTCGCACGGGTCTCACCCGGCCCGGCCAAAAGGAACTGCTATCAAAATACCTGTATGACGACGTTGGTTCCGCTCTATTCGAAGTGATCAGCCATCTCTCGGAATATGGTCTCACCCGCGCCGATGAGCGTTTATTGCGCCGCCACGCGGGCGATATCGTGGAGCGTGTGGCCACTCCCGTAGCCGTAGCCGAGCTCGGCAGCGGCAGCGGCAAGAAAACTCGGCAGATTCTCGAAGCCCTTTGTCGGCGCCAGCGCACTCGCTACTATCCCATCGAGATTTCTCCCGCCGCTCTGGCCATGTGCGAGCGTGAACTCAGCGACATTGACTCCATCAGCATCGTCGGCTACGAGCGCGAATACCTGGATGGACTGCTTGAAGTGGCTGCGCAGCGCCGTCCCGGTCAACATCTTCTCGTTCTGTTCCTGGGTAGTACGATCGGTAATTTCGATCGCATGGCCGGACTGAAATTTCTGAACCAGGTCCGCCGCATTTTGCAGCCCGGAGATTCTCTTCTGCTCGGGACCGATCTGGAGAAATCCAGCGCTCAACTGATCGCGGCTTACGACGACGAACTGGGAGTCACCGCTGCCTTTAACTTGAACCTGCTGGCCCGCATCAATCGCGAACTGGAAGGTGATTTCGATCTCGCTCACTTCGAGCACGTGGCAAAGATCAATCGCGAATGCCGCAGTGTAGAGATGCACCTGCGGTCGAGGCGACGCCAAACCGTAACTATCCCCGCCGCCGATCTTACCGTCGAGTTCCTCGAGGGCGAAACTATCTGGACGGAAAGCAGCCATAAATACTCCTTGGAAGAGGTTCGTCAGATGTCCCGCACCGCTGGCTTTCGCTGCGACGTCCAATGGGTGGATGATCAGTGGCCGTTCGCTGAAAATCTCCTGATCGCCGAATAACCACTGTCGTCCGTGTGCTCGTGTCGTCCGCGTGCCGGTTGACATACTGTGATGATTTGTGTCGCCAGTGTGAAAACTGCTCCTGCTGAAGTAAAACTTTGTAAATCCCCCGATTTGTGGGTTGTGGCGATGTAAATTAATGGAAGGTATGAAGCCAACCACAAGTCGGTTTCTGGCGATCGTGATCTGCGCTCTGAGCGCGACCAGCGCTCCCTTGGTGTCGACTGGGGAGGCGGCTCCGGCCAGCCAGGCGGCTCAGGAAGGCGCTGCCAGCCGGCGCATCGGCGCCGTCAAAGCGCTCAACGGCACGGCGATCACGCTGACGCCCGACTCGGGTCCCGACCTGACCGTCGCGGTGGAACCCACCACCCGCATCGTCCGCATTGCGCCGGGCGAAAAGAATCTGAAAAATGCCACGCCCATCCAGTTGCAGGACGTTCAAGTTGGCGATCGCATACTCGTCGGCGGCAAACTCTCTGACGATAACCTGTCGCTTTCCGCCTCCTCCATCGTCGTAATGAAGAGTTCCGACCTGGCGGCGCGGCACGAGCAGGAGCGGCAGGACTGGCAAAAGCGTGGCCTGGATGGACTCGCCAAGGCGGTGGATCCAGCGGCAGGAACCATCACCATCACGGTGCGAAACAAGCCGGTCGTGATTCATACCTCCGGCAGCACCGTGATTCGCCGCTATCCGCCAGACTCCGTAAAATTTGATGACGCCAGGCCCAGCACGCTCGCCGAAATTCATCCTGGCGATCAAGTGCGCGCGCGTGGCGACCGCAGCGCCGATGGAAGTGAACTGGCGGCCGAAGAAGTTGTTTCCGGATCGTTTCGTAACATCGCGGGCACCGTCGATTCTGTCGATGCAAGTTCATCTACCCTGAGCGTTCACGATCTATTGTCGAAGAAAACCTTGCTCATCAAGATCACGGCCGATTCACAGCTTCGCCAGTTGCCTCCCGAGATGGCGCAAAGGATTGCAATGCGCCTGAAGAATAGCGCTGCCGGAACGGGGGCCGGTGCCGCGTCCGGCTCCGCCGCGACCAGCGACCAAACTCCGCGCCCAGCCGGAACCTCCGGGGGCATGGCTTCTGGCGGCAATGGCGCGGGTGGGCGCCCTGGCGGCGCCCCGGATTTGCAGCAGATGCTCAGCCGCATTCCCGCGATTTCGCTTTCCGATCTCCATAAGGGAGACGCCGTTGTCATGGTCTCAACAGAGGGAACCTCGGGCGGAGGAACATTGATTACCCTGCTGAGCGGCGTGGAGCCTATTTTGCGCGCCGCTCCTGGCGCCAGCAGTTCCTCGATATTGACGCCGTGGAGCCTAGGCGCCCCTGCCGCAGACGCCGGAGGACCCTAGCATTTGTGATCATGCGCCGACCACGCTAGGTTGTGCCGAACTCCTGATGAATACTCTTAATCATGGATGGAATCTGGATGAAGGTAGCGAAGTGTTTTTGTTTTATATTCGTTGTCCTGTTGTCTCTGGCGTTTGTACCGCTCGCCTTGTCGCAGGCTCCTGCGGCGCAGCCCGCCTCAGGAAATTTGCATGGGCAAGTGAGTGATCCTTCAGGCGCCGCCATCCCGAACGCCAGTGTTGTCCTCACGCCGGCCGCCTCCGGTTCGGCGCCGATCAAAACGCAAGCCAACGGACAGGGCCAGTACGAGTTTAAAGGGCTGCCCGCTGGACCGTACACATTGAATGTGATTGCCCAGGGGTTCTCCGTTTACGAAAACGACAATGTGATGGTTAGCGCCGGTCCGGCGCAGCTCCTCAACGTCGCAATGGCCATCGAAGTCGAGCAGCAGAAGATACAAGTTTCCGACACCGCGCCAACCGTGGATGTGAATCCCGCCAACAACGCTGGAGCCATCACCATCTCAGGCAAAGAACTCGAGGCATTGCCCGACGATCCCGACGAATTGCTCACCGATTTGCAGGCCCTGGCTGGACCCTCCGCAGGCCCGAACGGCGGCCAGCTTTATATCGATGGTTTTACTGCCGGCCAGCTTCCTCCTAAGGAGTCGATTCGCGAGATTCGCATCAATCAGAATCCGTTCTCTTCGGAGTATGACAAGCTGGGCTACGGACGGATTGAGGTATTCACCAAACCTGGCAGCGATAAATTTCATGGGCAGTTTCTGATCGACGGTAATGATTCTGCTTTCAACTCGCCCAATCCCTTTGCAGGTCCGGAACCCGGTTACGATTCGACGCAATTCAGCGGAAATGTCAGCGGTCCGATCAACAAGAAGGCATCGTTCTTTTTCGATGCCCAACGCCGGAATATCAACGACCTCCAGGCCGTCAACGCCATCACGCTCGACCCAACCACTCTAGCGGAGACGCCATTCATCCAGGCTGTGCCGTTCCCCAGGCACCGAACCAACCTCACGCCTCGCCTCGACTATCAGCTCGCCAAGAACAACACCTTGACCGTGCGCTATCAGTACTATCGGGACACGGAGGACAACGAGGGCATCGGTTTATTCAATTTGCCTTCTCAGGGTTATAACTCCGCCTCCACCGAGCACACCCTGCAAATCAGCGATACGCAGGTCATTGGCGCGAAGATTGTGAATGAAACGCGATTCCAGTATTTGCGCGAGCTCGACAATCAGTTCGCGCTGAACACCCAGCCAACTCTCACGGTCTTGGGATCCTTCGATGGCGGTGGCAATAATCAGGGCAATATTGTCGACCACCAAGACCACTACGAACTGCAGAACTACACTTCCATCATTCACGGCAATCATACCGTCAAGTTCGGAGCGCGGCTGCGCGGCATCCGCGACGCGAACAGCCAGACCTCCGGATTCAACGGCGAATTTACCTTCTCTTCACTGCTGAACCGTACGGGGAGCGGTAGTTGCGTGCCTACTCCGGGACAAGCGCCGTGCCCAATCTCTTACGCTTCGGCTCTCGAGAACAACGGAAGCCTTACCACGCCGATCGCCACCCAACTCACTTACACAGCAGGTACGCCGGCGGTGGTGGTGGGCAATTTCGACGCGGGCCTTTACTACCAGGATGATTGGAAGGCGCGGCCGAACCTCACGCTTAGCTACGGGCTGCGTTTCGAAACTCAGACCGGGATTCAGGATCATGCAGACTGGGCGCCCCGCTTGGGTTTTGCCTGGGGCGTTGGCGGCAAAAGCGCTCCGCCTAAGATTGTGCTGCGCGGCGGCTTCGGTATTTTCTATGACCGCTTTCTGGAAGCCCAAATCTTAGAGGCCGACCGGCTGAATGGCATCATCCAGAAACAATTCGTCGTCGACAACCCCGTATGCCCGTCTCTCACGGATTTCACTGCATGCACCGGCGCCGTCGTCCCCGTGACGCCTACGATTTACCAGATCAGCCCGCGCCTGCACGCGCCTTATACGCTGCAAACCGCCATCAGCGTAGAACGGCAACTAACCAAGGCGGCAACCTTAAACCTAACTTACTTAAACTCTCGCGGCTTCGACCAACTGCTCACCATCAACGCCAACGCTCCTTTTCCCGGAACCCCGTGCAGTCCCACCTGCCCGCCGCCCAGCGAAAATCTGTACCGCTACGTCTCCGAAGCAGTCTTCCGGCAGAATCAGCTGATCACCAACACTAATGTGCGAGTCGGATCGAAGGTTCAAGTCTTTGGCTATTACGTTCTCAACTATGCCAACAGCGACACCTCCGGTGTTTCCAGCTTTCCCTCGAACTCCTACAATATCAGCGCCGACTACGGCCGCTCCTCCTTTGACATTCGCAACCGACTCTTCTTCGGAGGTTCTTTCGCTCTTCCTTACAATTTCCGGCTTAGTCCATTCATGATTGCGAGCTCTGGTTCTCCCTTCAACCTCACCACGACCAACGACCTCAACGACGATTCCATCTTCAATGACCGCCCGGGATTCATTTCCAATGCGACGTGTCCTACGACCGTAAACACGCCCCCTTCGACCAGCTATTGCACGCCGCTCGGGACCTTCGACGCTCGGCCCACTGCCGGCGAAAAAATCGTTCCTGTCAACTATGGCACCGGCCCATCGCAGTTCACCCTGAATCTCCGCCTCACGAAGACCCTCGGTTTCGGTCCCAAGACTGGAGGGCCAGGGAATCAGGGGCCCGGCGGCGGCTCCGGAGGCGGTGGTGGTAGACACGGTGGTGGCGGTCCGCGGGGTCCTCTTTTTGGCGGTGGGCCGGGTGGAATACCCAGCGGTTCTGATCACCGCTACAATCTCACTTTCGGCGTGATCGCGCGCAACGCTCTCAGCAAAGTGAACTACGCAGACCCTAGCGGCATTCTGGGCTCGAGGTTCTTTGATACCCCGAACGGGCTTCCGTCGAGCGGACCTTTCTCTAACTCCGCGGCGGTTCGCCGCATCGATTTGCAGGTGACCTTCAGCTTCTAGTTCTGCGGGCGTGTTTCGCAATTTGGAGTTCCTCTTTCACTGCGATTCTTTCCGGTCGGTTATTCTAGATACATGCACATGAACCTCCTAAATACCTGTAGAGCAAGTTTCGTTTGCCACTGATTCCCACCACCAGGCGTCAGTTTCTCTACCGCGCCGCTACGGTGGGCGCACTGGCCATTGCTGGAGACGCACTCCTGCTGGAACCGAACCGACCTCGCGTCGTCCGCCGGGATTACATACTGCCCCGTTGGCCCGAGCGGATGGATGGCTTCACCATCGCGCTGCTCAGCGACTTTCATTATGACCCATATTTTTCCGTGCACCCGTTGCGCGCAGCGATTCCGCTGGTGAACGGCCTTCGTCCCGACCTGATCGTTCTTACAGGAGACTTCGTTTCCGTACCACCATTCGGAGACGAGACGAAGGGAGCAGCCGCCGCCGAACCCTGCGCTCGCCTGCTTCGCCAGATGACCGCACCCCACGGCTTGTGGGCGGTCCTGGGGAATCACGATTTGGATACGGATCCCGTTCTAGTGACCCGCGCTCTCGAAGCCGAGGGGATCCGTGTCCTGGTGAACGAGTCCGTTACGATCGAACGCGACGGTGCACGCGTTTGGCTCGCAGGCGTCGACGACGTGATGTTCGGGAGCGCCGATCTTACCAAAACATTGCGCAACATTCCCGCCAGCGAGGCCGTTGTCTTGCTCGCCCACGAGCCCGACTTCGCTGATGAAGCTTGCAAATTCCCCATCGACCTTCAACTCTCTGGACACTCGCATGGTGGGCAGGTCAGATTCCCGTTGCTTCCTCCGCTGTACTTGCCGGAAATGGCAAAGAAGTACGTATGGGGGGCCTACCGTATGGGTGGTCTTAGTCTCTACACCAACGCCGGGCTAGGAACGGTGAATATTCCGCTGCGCTTGAATTGTCCACCCGAAATTACTCTGTTGACCCTACGAAGCCCCTCGCGCGGCTAGCCGGATTGAGTTGTGCAATTGAATTCACATGGCTAGGGTTCGGGTGCCCTAGACCGTTCCTAAACCATTGATAATAGGCTGGTTGCATAGGTGGTCGCTGGCCACAAACTTGCCGCCCAATAGCTATACGGGAGCGCCCCCGCCCCAATCGAGGGCTGCAAGATGCTTCATCGACTCTGGCTTTGGTTACTGATCTGCGCCATTCCCGCTGCCGCGTCTGTGCCGTCTTCTTCCATTTCCATTCGTTTTGGCCAGGCAGTTTTAGTGGAGCGTGAGCATCAACTCTGGAGGAGTCCGGTCCGCGCCTCCGAGTTCAGTGAGGTGCCGCATACGAGCGCACGTGCGCGTTGTGAAGATACCCAGCCGCCCGAGGCTCTCACCACGCCCGATCCCCTGATGGTGCTGTCGACGGCGGACATTAAGGTCAAGGTTAGCTTCATCATCGGCGCCGACGGACGTGTACACAGTCCTCTTATTCTGGAGAGCGCCGGCCTGGTGAGGGACCGCAACGTTCTGCAAACGGTTCGCGCTTGGCGATATCGTCCGGCAACCTGCAACGGAGTTCCTACCGAAGCCGAAGGCAAAATCGAGTTTTCCCGGCGTTAATAAAATGTGGCCGCTTGGGCTAGAATAAGCCGTACGTCCGAGCCAATCGGCGCGATCTGAATGGTGGATAGAGACAAGAAACTCGGCAAGCCATCTGGTGCTGCTCCGGCGCCTGACTCTGACGAAGCAGCGCCCAGCATTGGTCCCTACAACCCCGCATTAGGAGAGATCTATCAGCGCCTCTATCCTGAGATACGGCGGCCTAAACCGAATCAGGAGGCGATTGCGGCAGCTCTACACGCCATGCAGCGGCTGACCATGAAGATGGATTCAGAAACCGCGGTGGAAGAAACTGCGCCGCAAGCCGCGTCGATGGCTTGTCCTTCGTGTGGACATCACAATCGCGAAGGCAACAAGTTCTGTGGCATGTGCGGACTTCCGACCGGAGCCGCGTCCGACGAATCGCCATCCAGCGCTCGCGTGAATTTCGAACCCTCGCCTCGTGAAATGGCGATCAACAACGACGAGCCCCCAGTTCAAATTCCCCCACCCAGACCGGAGGTCGTGCAAGAGGTTCATCCGCCTGAGGGGACGGGGTCCGGAACGCATCACTATCACCATCATTACCATCACCACTATTTCGAGGGTGGAGTGGAAGGCGGCGTTGCAGCGCCGCGAGTCAACGCTCCCGAGAGCGCCCGCGAGGCTGACCGTTTGCGCATCGCCGCGGCTGCGAAGGGGGAACCAATGAGCCGCAGCGAGGCTGCGGTGCGGCGTCTCACGCAGGAATGGGTTTTGGCGTGCAACACGCGGCAGCTCGATGAACTGCTCGATCTCTACGCACCCGATGCGCTAGTGCTGCGTTCGAATCTTCCCCTGCTTCGCGGAGCGGCGGCCGTGCGCGAATTCTTCTTTTCGGCGCTCGAATCCGGCCTGGGAGAAGTAGAGGTGGAACCGATCCGCGTAGAAGTGCTTGGCGACCTGGCGCATGAAGTCGGACGATACAGCGCGTTGGTTCCCGGTACAACCGGCAAGCGCCGCGAAGAGCGCGGCAAGTATCTGTGGGTTTTCGCCAAGCAAAGTGGCGGTGAGTGGAAGCTGATCTCCGAATGCTGGTCGAGCGACCTGACTTTGACCAGTGCCGAATCGGATGTTCCTAAAGCGGTTGCTTCGGCAGCGCCGAAGGCGCAGCCAAGAAGAAGCTAGCTGTTGTTTGTAGTTCCAAGGTCTTAGGTGTTGGGCGCAAGACCGAGGATCTAATGCCCAAGAGCGGCCTTTCTTAGACCTTCACTCCCAGCGTGCCCAAGTCTGCCTGCAACTGAGCGAGGGTTTGCATCTGAATCGTATGCATGCCGAGCTTGGCCGCGCACTCCAGGTTCAGAGCGCGGTCGTCAATGAAACAACATTTTTCCGGATTCATTTGCGTGATCTCGATCGCCAGATGATAAATCCCGCTCTCCGGCTTGCGCAGCCCCACGAAGCAGGAGCTGACAAACAAGCGGAAGATTTCCCGCAGGCCGAATTTTTCGATGCGGTCAAGGTTCAACTCGCGCGACTCGTTGTTGATGGTTGCCATGAAATATTTTTTGGAAGAAGCCAGAGCGTGCGCGAAGGCAAGGACTTCCGGCATCGGCCGGGACAACGAGAACATATAGTCGCGAAACTCATCGCGCGTGAAAGAACGGTTTCGGTAAAAGACGGTGCGATCTAAGTATTCATCGAGCGAGATCTTGCCGCGCTCAAACGACGAGACCACCATTTCGTGCCGCGCGTGAAACTCCTCCTGATCGAGACGAAAATGTTCAAGCGCCGCGGCGCGTTCGGTGTGGTCCCAAGCGTTGCTGAGCAGAACTCCTCCCACGTCCCAAAAAATGGCGTGAATCGCAGACACGGATAAATCCCTCCTCATTTTCTTGTCAATCCGATTTTAAGCAATTGGCCTAGTGTTTGTAGACAGTGGTGTCGGGATGGTAATTGCGCCAATCGAACCAATAGTCTTTGAGGGCGGGGACGCGGGTGAGACACGTTCCCTGCGCAGGGCCTGAAGTGGCGCAGCCCTGGAAATTCCACTGGCTGGCGGTGAGCGTGTCGACGAGCGCCCACTTCGGTGCGTCAGCTTGCAGAAAGAATTCGGTGTCGTTGCCAGCGATGCGGCTGAGGAAGACGCGGAAGCTTTTGCTGTCGGGGCCGAGGACCAGTAGCAGCGGCGTGCCCTTGACGCGATCGAAAACGGGAGATTGCTTGGCAAAGGTTTCCCAGGGATAGGCTCGGGCGGCGCCGTCGATGCTGAGTCCGATGACGACATCGCGCGATTTCAGCTCGGTGCCGGGAAAGCTGATGACGACCGGAAGCTTGGCGACGTCGGGCTCCCAGTTGGGGTCGTACTCTTTCCTGTATTTAGCGACAGGCGCGAGTACCTGGCCGGAGGGGGATTCCCTACGCCACTGGTCGAAGCTGAGTTCGTCGCTGAGGACGAGGTCAAGCGCCGTGCCTTCGAGCGGGCCGTAGATGGCCTTGCCGGTGATCTGCTGCCACCAGGTTCCAGTCTCACGGTCGCGCATCAGGAAGTTCTGGTTGTTGATGCCGGCAAGATAAAAATGGAGCACTCGTCCGTTGATGGATCGCGTCCACACCAGACCGGTGTGACAGAGCGTTCAATAGGTAACCGCAATGGGCACGCCTGCGACGACATCATTCAGGATGTGATGGTAGGCCATCTGGGGGATGGGGTAGGCGCGAGCGTCGCCGCCGAGGCGGACGGACATAACCATTTCTTTCGGGTCGAGCTTGCTATCGGATTGCGCGAGAAATTGTGGGCCGGCGATGGGATGGAACATCCACTCAAAGTAGTTGATGTGGGCCATGACGGCGGAAAACGTGACCAGGAGAAGGGCGAGCACGAGAACAGACTTACGCCAGCGGCCAACCGTTCTCCACAGAGGCAAGGCGAGGAGGAAGCAGGCGAGCGCCGCGAGCAGCGTGCCTAACGGAGCGTGCTGGCGCAGAGCCATAGCGACGACAAGCGCGCGTGGCGCCTGATAGCGGAAGGGACGAATGATCAAAGCTGGCACCAGAAACAGGGCCACAGCAGCCAGCGCAGAAAACGAGAATGCTGACCACAGCCAGGTCGAGACTCTGCTGCGAGGAGGAAGCCGCGGCGTCGATGGAGGAGATGAGCTCATGCATGAGTTTTGGCGCGGACGATTTTAGTGCCGCTACTGTAAGCGAAGAGAGACCAGGCGGGGAATAGTACAAAAAAATAAAAAACCCCGATCCGCGGAGCTGGACCGGGGTGCTGGGTTGCACTGCTTGCGAGTTATTCTGGAGTAAAGCTCTGGTGAAAGCCCAAACTCACTACGTCCTGGAACATGGGGGTTCCGGGAGGCAGGTTGGCCGGGTTCAGGAATTGCGTGTCGAAGAAATAGTTACGTTGAGGAGCGCCGTAGACCGCATTGCAGCATTTGAATATGCCGGTTGCATACTGCGAGTAGTACATGCTGATCAGCGAACCAGCGTAGTTGACGGTTGCGCTGTTGGCGCCACGATTCTCGATGTAACGCAGGAAGTTGTGCATGCCGCCATCGGTTCCGAAATCCTGCAAGCCGGCAGCAGTGGCCCATCCCGGTTCGGGGAAAGGAATACTCTTACCGGCGGCAATGGCCATGCGATAGTAGCTGGTATTCCCGGGACGGTTATTGGCCAGGCTGGGATTTACGAAGCTTTCCAGATCTGTCCAGCCCGTCTTGATCACTGGGGCATTGCTTGTGGTCGGAGGATTGGAGAGCAGCGTAACCGCATCCGCAATAATGGCGGCGGCGGAATGAGGCGTGGTCGTCGTGTTTTCACTGGGCCAGAAGGGATCGGCGGAGCCAGTGTTGTAATCACCCCATACATAAACCGGTTCCTCGGAAGCGACGGTAAAGCCGACCCCGTTGACATTAGGATTGCCGTTCGTGGGTGGTACGTAACTGTTTCCCTTGTTATCCATACCGCCATCGACCAGGCGCAGCACATGCCGCGGGCCAGCCACCATGTTCCATTCAGCGGTGCCGGGGAAAGGCGAAGCGCTCGGTGTGGTCGTTAAGTTTGTGTAGCATTGGATCGCGTTATTGGTGATGGTGCCTTGAATGTAGTAGGGCTCGCTCATAGCTCCGCCGGAGAGGCCGAAACCGGCGCCCAAATATTTCTCGCCCCAGTTGTCGACGTTCCCGAGATTCACCGCCGCACCCTTTACCGCCGTGTCTTCCGGCGAATACCCAACGGGGACGGTGGGGGGGTTGTACGCGTAGTAGGTAATCGGTTCCAGCACGCCATCGGGCACGCCAAGCTGCGACGAGCTATTCACGGTGTCGTTCAGACCGGACATGCCGGAGAAGTTATTGTAGAAAGTGGTTAACGGATACTTGTCCGCGATCATGCCCCGGTGGTCGGCGAAATACAGGATGTAGCCATTGGCATTGAAGACGGCATTGGGGCTCACCAGAGGGCCGCTTTTGCCGGCGTACGGGGTTCCAGCCGCCCCTTGCAGCCAAAGCCACAAATTGCCTACGTCGAGCTCAACCGCGTTCATAATCCCGTTGGGGCTGCAGTTGGCGCCCGTGTCGCCTGCCGGCCGGCTGTCGCGCGGCTCTCCTTCACGAGAATCGTAAAAGTTAATGGGAAGCCAATTGTACTGGGTGGTGGCAGCTCCCGTCGCCCCGCCCGGGCCCACGCTGCTTTGCAGCTGCTGAAGGATCAGGATGGCTGGGCTGATGCCGTTTTGGCATTGGCCCGCTGGATAGCTCGCGGTGGAGAAATTTTGACAATAAGGCGCGGTAGCGGTGGAGGCGTTGTAGGGATGAGTGGGAGGCGCGTCGTAGCCGCGACTGAAGCCAAATCCGAGCCACTCCGTGGTGACTCCAACCCAGGTTCCCGCAGCATTCAGATATTCCACGCGGAGCCAAGCGCCTTGGCAGGGGGTGCCCGTGGTGACCTCGCCGTGCAAGGGCCAGGACGCAAGACCGCCGGCGCATCCCGTCGGCGCTTTCGCGGTCCAATCGTTCGCGGCCGCACCCTGCTGGGCCGAGGCGAAGTACATGTTTCCCGCAGCTACTCCGTTCCCGGTCGCTACGTTGGCCGCGGGAAGGGTAATGTACGGGGTAGCGTTTGGCGTTCCGAGCTGTATGTCCTGGGCGGGATCGGATCTGACTTGCCCCGGGTACAGGTCGCCTTCCGTATCCGCCAGCAGGATGCGAATTTGAGCCTTGGTGCCGGTAGCTCCGTAGAGGCGCGAGTCGGCCATCTGGGTTGTATCGCCTGGTGTCGGCCTGCGAATGATATCGATTGCCCCAACCTTCGACGAATTCACGAAGGGCAGCTGCAGCTTGGTGGCTCCGGTCAATCCATTCGTAATAAAGCCGGCGAACTGCGCTGGCGAACTACTGGCAGCACCCGTGGAGATCCCCTTCCAGCCAGGATTCGCAGCACCCGTGGGCGGGAAGCCGCCGGTCCAACTGCCGGCGGGAAGCTTTACGCAATTCGCTGCCGGTCCGGCTCCCGGGGCAGCCGGACAGCCGCCGGCGGCATTTGGTACGTAGACGCTTCCCGTATAGTTCGTGGAGGTCGGCCACCCGTTCTCGAGTTGATCCATGATGACTTGGCCCACGGCCGCGACTTTGTCGGTGAAAGTCAAAGTGCTGCCGCCCGAGGCGAGGAACAGGTTTCCATTGGCATGAACCCGGCCACCGAAGTTAAAGGGAGGACCGGCGAAGTAATCGCAGTCGCCGTCGCAAAACACGCCGAACTCGAAAGCGGGAAGCAGTGCGACTTCCAGGGTACGGGTGAGGTTGACGGATGCGCCCGTCGCCGTATAGGAGGCGTTGGTCGTGGCCTGGGCCCCGGAGGTAGCGCGAGTCGCGGTAACTTGCAGGTTGAATTGGATGAGAGACGCCACCATGCCCTGGTCAGAGCCGGAGCCGACAATATCCCACGCTCCGCAGGGGTTGGGGGGACTGGGACAAGGTTTCCCGCTGGGTAGGGTGCTGGGCCAGGTAATGCTCTCGGCATAGCCCATGTTGGTGATGTTCGAGCCGGTAATCGCGGTCGGCCAGTTGGTTGCGTTGGTGAGGGCCAGAATCGCCGCCGAGTTCGGGCTCTGCGACTGCTGGTACAGCTGCGAGAGTTGGGCCGTCAGGTTTTCGATGCCGGATTCCGCGCCGTAGTACGCGAGGTTGCCCTCGAGGTCGTTGCCTCCCATGCGCTCTTCATTGCTGACCATATACAAAAGGCCCACGGCCATCGCTGACAACAACAGTGTCAACAAAAGGGCCGCGATGAGCGTGAAGCCTCGCGAATCTCGTGTACTGTTCCTCATGTTCTCCCCCTCAAATCTCACACAGGCACTCATTGGCAAACCGTGGTGCTATTGCTATAGGAATTGCAGAAACTCATGTTGCGGGTGCTGACCGAACTTGCCAAATACATGCTTTGGGATTTGTCTCCGCTCGCAATCAGACTTTGTCCCATCACCCACATGTTGACCTTTTGAATCAGGGCGGGGGAATCTCCAGCCGCGATCACATTGGCTAGATTCGCGTTCATAAGACCCGTCGTGGAACTGATGACGTCATAACTGAATTGCAGGTTGATGATGTTATCGGCTACGGCGACGGCGGGAAGGGCGTTGACCTGGCGCATCAGGCGCGGAGTTTGCACCGTGCCCCCGACCGCTGGGACCTCCAGGAAATAACTAACCGCTTCCAGGCGGCAGGCGGTGACGGTGGTGCCTCCGCCCATGGAATTCTGAATGGTGTAGGCGAGGCTGTTGGCATCACCCACGGCCTGATTGAAATTCAGCGCGTCGCCGAAGGCAAAGGCGATGTTACCCGGGGCCGCCAAGCCAGTGATCTCGCCTACGGCGGCAGCGGTCTGCACCGAACTGGTGCCCTGGCTGGTTGTGCCGTTGCCGGCCGAACTGACCGTGAACAGCATCAGGTCGCCGACGTTGAGGCCGCCCGGGGCAAGAATGTTATTGGGAGTGACTGCCGCATTGATCACGGTCGCGGTCGCGGAGGTAGAAGTGGGAAAAGCGAACGTAAAATTATTGAGCGGGAAATTGTAATCGCAGTAGATCGAAGTAATGCTGTCGTTGGTCGCGGCGGGAGCGGCGGCGATGACGGCGCTGTTCTGCACTCCATTGCCGAACCCGGGCAGGATACCAGTCATGTAATTGCCGTTGTATACGTCGGCCGGGACATAACAGGTTCCGTTTTGATAATTGCAAGCCACCTTGGTGGCCCCGCCGGCGGTCGCTAGCTGCAGGCCGCCTGTGGGCAGGCCCGATCCCGCCAAGCTGATGTCCTTGGTCAACAACTCGATGGCGGCGCGCATGTTCTGCTGGGTCTCGGCGCGCTGGGTCACCGTGAAAGTAGTATTCATACCCGTCCGGAAGAGGCTGGTCATCGCCAGGATGAGGAGCACGCCGAGGGTGGCGGCGATCATCAGTTCCAGAAGACTGAATCCGCGTTGCGATTTTGTGAGGCGCATCTTCATGGTTTTCATCCGGATTAGTGATAGCTGGAGATCAGACTGTTCACGGTATAGGCGCGCGCCGGCCAGCCAGGTTTCGTGTAGGAGACGGTGATCGCGACGGCGATGAGGTTGGGGTTGACTCCGCCGCCTTGGCTAGCAGGCAGCAGCACCTGACCAAAGGTGATGGTGCGAGTGAAATTGCTGAGACTTTGCGTGATGTCATCGGCAGTGCCGAGCACGCCATCCGGGCCGGGGAGTACCAGACATTCCACCCCGCCGGGACAGGCTGCGCCGGTGTCTGGAGCCGTGCAGGCCACGTCATCTGCCGTGCCAACCAGACCGTCAGGTCCGGCGCAAAGCAGGGGCGAGGCTCCGCTTTTGAAAACCCCACCATTGGCGATGTTGTTAATCGACGCGAAGGGAAGTTGCTGGCTATTGCGGGCGGTGTAGATGCTTTCCATAGCATCGAGCGCCTTATGCCGCGCTACCAGATCTTCCTGCGCCGAAGCTGTGGCGGAGATCGCGGTGGCGAAAGTGGCGATAACCGCGAGCAGGCCGATCGTCATGACCATGATGGCAATCATGACTTCGAGCAGTGTGAAACCGCCTTCCGCTGATTGCTTGGTGACGGATTTGTTTTTCTGCGTCATTGTTGTACCCAGCTCCAAACCCCTCCCGGCTGCGCCAGTCGCCATCCGCGGATTCTGCCCGTAGCTCCCCACACGGTCACCGCCCGCGAACTGAACATGGTGTCGTTGGGGCGCGTGATGTAAACCACGCCGGTGCTGTAGTTACCGAGGAGGTCCTGCGCGGATCCATCCGGGTAGAAGACGACGTAGTCTAGGGGAACGCCTGGCGTAGTTTCGAAGTCAATCGCGTTGATGCCAGTGCCGAAGCCATCGGGCGTACTGGCCGGGAATCCTGCCTGCATCTGGAAATTCACGCCTGGTGGGATCGTGTAGTTGATCACCTGCTCAATCGGTTGTGCGATGCCACCAACCGTCGGCGGCTGGTATTGAACTTGAATCGTGCCCGGCACGACACCAGCCGCGGCAGTAAAGGTGACGATGTATTCGTGAC
Organism: Candidatus Sulfotelmatobacter sp.; assembly: GCA_049584315.1. GTDB lineage: Bacteria > Acidobacteriota > Terriglobia > Terriglobales > Acidobacteriaceae > Sulfotelmatobacter. Next base: position 92,083 of record JBAUXO010000130.1, read on the forward strand.
TCTGGGTGATGGCAAGGTTGCGCGTATTGCGCAGCGCCATCAAGGTGGTGTCATAGGCGGAGTCAACATTGCTCTGGTTGATCATGGGCCGCATGGCGATAAAGGTGACGGCACACATAATCAGAGCAATGCTCAGCGTGATCACCATTTCCAGCAGTGACAACCCGTGGTCTTTTCGCAATGCCATAAATTTTCAGTGCGGGGAAGGGTCGTTGTCGCTCTCTTGTGACGCTTAACTGAATCTCTATCAAAGGCTTCTACACAGCCAACCGCATAGAAAACCCGTGGCCCTTCGCAATACAGGTCAAACCGACCCGCAGAGTGTCCGGCATTCTTGATACTAGGAAGGGGATGAGACAGCGTCAAAGCACTACGGTTCAGCGCGGGACTATTGGCCTTTTGTAATCCGCATGGTGACTATGGTCACAAGACTGAGCGCAGTGCAGTTAGGAATGGATCCGCGGAAGACGAGTGCGGCCGGCATGACTCCGGTAACTTGTCGGATGAACCGCGGTGACCCTACGATGGTTCGCAGGTATGACTCTCTCATCACTCCTGGTTTGCGTGGACGATGCTTCAGTCGAAGTGCTGAGGCGCGTCCTGGAAGAACTTGGCATTGAAGTGGAGTTGTGTTCCGAAGCGGTGCGCGCGGCCGTGCGACTTGCGCAGGAGCGCTTCGACTTGATCATTCTCGACTGTGAAACGCAGGCGGATGTAACTTCCTTGTTGCACGAGAGCCGCTCCTCGCGTCTCAACGATTCCACTTTGGCGGTGGCCGTGGTGGCGGGGCAGGAGAACATTCGGGAGATGTTTTCGCTCGGCGTGAACTTTGTTCTCTACAAGCCGGTTTCCTACGACCGGGCGCTGAGCAGCCTGCGGGCGGCGCAGAATGTGTTATTCCGCGACAAGCGCCGCAAGGTCCGGGCCGCGGTGCACACGCATGCGACGATCGACTACGCGGGGGTGGAGCAGGCAAGAGCCACTTTGGTCGATTTGGCGGAAGATGGCATGGCGGTGAATTTTGGCAAAAAATTGCCGCCCACTTGCAAGGTTTATTTCCAGTTTCAATTGCCGGGACAAACCGCCAGCGTGCGGCTCTCGGGCCAAGTGGTATGGCAGGATTGGAACGGGCGTGCGGGAATCCAGTTTGTCGATGTGCCGCAAGCTTCGCGCAGAGTGCTGCGGGAGTGGCTGCAGATCAATCTGGCAGATGCGCCGAGGCAGCAACTGGCGGCCGAAGAAGTGCAGGTAGAACACTCTATCCGGCCCAGTAAGAATTCCGATGAGTGCCTGGAGAAGCAGGAAACGAACGGCCGTGATGGCGAAGCTGGTGCTCGGCTGCGCGACGAGCCGGGCAATCGCCGCGGCCAAACGCGATATGCATGCCGTCTGGGGGCGGAGGTTTATCAGCAAGGAAGCTCAGTACGAAACTACTGTCATCTCAGTGATCTGAGTCCGGGAGGATGCTACCTCGAAATGCCGCTGGCCTTCGCCGCCGGCGTGCCTGTCGAAATTGTGGTGCGCACCCATGAGATCAAGTTGCGCTTAAGCGGTCAAGTGAAGTCCTCGCATCCCGGCTACGGGATGGGAGTGTCGTTCCATCTGAATACCAAGGAGGAACGGCACGGGGTCCAGCAGTTGATCGATTTCGTGGCGGCTACGGCACAAAGTTCTTAGAGGGCTGTTCTCGCTTCTGAATTCTTTCGCCTCTCCCAGTATCTCCGGTTGTGAATTCCTCGCCCATTTCTCCAAGACAGATCAAAGCCCCGCCCAAGCGAAAAGCTTGGACGGGGGCGCTCTCGAGAGTTCGGTTGGCCGGAGCGAAGGAAGCGTCATCCGTCAAGGAAAACTTACCACGGTGACCGGGGTGTCCGGGTTCGCGATGGTCGAAGACCCTCCAGTATTGTCGATCACGTTCCGGATGCCACCGGACCCGGCGGTGCTGAGAAAGATCGTGAGTAGGTCGTGCATGCTCGACGGGGTGAGAGTGGCGGGCACCTCGAATGCATTGGCGGCGTAAATGTTCACGTCCTGGTTGAAGAAGCTGTAGCTGCCAAGCCCGTAGCCGCTGAAGCTGGTCACCTGATTGGCGACCTTGAATGCCGCCCAGCCATCGATGCCAGGAGCCTCCATCCATGCGGCTTGGCTGGGTGGGTCGTAGGGCATCTCGTTTTGGAAGAAAATGTCCGTACCTCCGTTGCCCAGCCAGAGGACCTCGTATTTCTGGTAGTGCTCGATGAAAAGGCCATACGCGGTCACGTTGTTACCGGTAACCACGAGGCCCGTGTCGGCGGTGTTGTCGGTCCAACCCACGCCGCTGCCGTGGTCGGCCCGCCAAGCCCAGATGTCATCAAGGATCGTGTCGTCGCTGCCGACGGACAGGCTAACCGTCGCCCGGCCTGGCTCCGCCCCGCCAATGCGGAAAAAGACATCCTGCAGCACCGACGGGTCCGAACTGGAACTTGCGCCGAACGGAGTTCCAAACTGAAGCAGCAGCGGAGATTTCGGAATTCCGGCGTCGAAAATCATTCCCGAAACCATGACACCCTTTGAAGGAAGGACGATCATCGACACAATTCCGTTCTGCGGGATCAGAGTAGGGAAGCCGATACCGAGCACGACCGCATCGGGACGCGTGAGCAGGAGCGGCAGATCCAGGTTGTAGACGCCGGGGGTGAGAATGAGATTCTTGCCTAAGAGTAATTGCGCATCGATTTGCGCGGCGGAGTTCGTGGGCTGCGCAATGAAGAACTTTGAAATTGGAATGGACGAGCCGGGGGTGGGACCGCCAGCCCATGTCGTGCCCAGGGAGTTATGTTGTACGGCGGGCACGAAGACGTTGTAGTGCCCGTTGGAGTCCAGGTAGAGATAGGGCTCCTCACGCGTGACTGGGCTGGTCGCGAGCGTGGTGTACGGTCCGCCGCATGAGGTTTGAACTGGAAAGCACTGGGCGGGCGCGCCGACGACGCCTGAGAAGACCTGGTTCCAGACGCCATTGCTCCAGCCATCGATCTGGCTGTTCCGAGTGATCCATTGTTGTTGCGAACCACTGACGATGCTGCCTCCCGCGAATTCTGAGTCAGCGATGAATCCGCCGCTGGCGTAAGACGGGCCAGTGCAGTAGTCCATGAGAGTGGCGTTTCCGTTAACCAGGACCCGTCGAACCGGGGCGGCTTGTGACACGGCCCAGAATTCGCCGGAGTAGCAGCCGAACGTCGGATTGGTTACATTGATGGTCAGGTTTGACAACGATCGCCAGAAATTATCGGACGCGACGCAGCTTCCGTCAAAGCACTGGTTGTATACGTCGATGGACCCGTTGATAACGACATCGGCCGGAGACTGGCCGAGACCTGCCACTGTGGTGTAATAGCCGACCTGAAAGTTGAGCGGAGTGGTGCTCGATCCGTAGGTGCCGGGTTCGAACAGTAACGCATAACGTTGAGTTCCGAATTGGTTGGAGACTTGTTGGGTTGCGATGGAATCGACCGTCGCTTGGATCTCGCTTAGCGGCGTGCTGGGATTGAAGAGGTAGACGTTCGGACCGAAGCTAACTTGGCTGGAGGAGGTTGGCAGCGCGGCGGACAGGAAGGGAGTGCGATGGCGTGGCGTAGCGGCTTTGGCGGATGGAGAGTGCAGAAGCGATGCCGCCAGAGTAGCGCCGATCATCGCGAAACTACTTATGCGTAGAGACACTCGACGGGGAGGGAAGATCTGCATAACCGAACTCCTTTGCAGCAGATTTGGGAGTTATATCTCCCGGTTGATCCCCGAGTTTACTCCCCTTTATTATTTCCGGCGGGTGGAAATAACGATCGTTAAGCGGCAATTATTTGGCCACGGAAGGTTCATCGGCCACAGCATTCCGGAAATAATCCAGTGACATTCGCAAACCTGTCTCCAGATCTATTTTGGGCTCCCAGCCGAGCAATCCTCGTGCCTTCGTGATGTCCGGAAGCCGTCGTTTGGGATCATCTAGCGGCAGTGGTTCGTATGCAACTTTGCTTTTCGATCCTGTCACCTTGATGACCTGCTGGGCGCATTCGAGAATCGTGAACTCGTTCGGATTACCCAGGTTGACCGGCAGATGCTCCGAGGATTTCGCAAGGCGTAGGAAGCCATCAATCTCGTCGCTGACGTAGCAGAAGCTGCGCGTTTGACTACCCCTACCGTAGACCGTAAGGTCTTCGCCGCGCAGAGCTTGCTTCATGAAGTTGGGTACCACGCGACCGTCATTTAACTGCATGCGCGGTCCGTAAGTATTGAAGATCCGGACGATGCGGGTATCCACTTGGTGGTAACGGTGATAGGCCATGGTAACGGCTTCGGTGAAGCGCTTGGCTTCGTCATAGACCGAGCGCTCGCCGATGGAATTTACATTCCCCCAGTAAGTCTCTTTCTGGGGATGCTCCAGCGGATCGCCGTAACACTCGGAGGTAGACGACACCAGATACTTGGCACCATACTTATAGGCGACATCGAGGGCGTGAAAGGTTCCGAGCGATCCGACTTTCAGCGTGGGAATGCCGTGGATGGTGTAATCCACCGGACTGGCGGGGCTGGCAAAGTGGAAGACGTAAGCGACCTCGCCCACGTCAAAGGGCTCGCAGATGTCGAGCTCTATAAATTCGAAGCGCGAATCGTTCCTCAGATGGGCCAGATTCGAACCACGGCCGGTGAGCAAATTATCTACGACAACTACCCTCCAGCCTTCGCCGAGCAAAGCATCACAGAGATGAGATCCCAGGAAACCGGCGCCGCCGGTGACCAGAGCGCGTTGTTGGCTCATGCTTTCTTGGTGCCGTTCCTCAACGCCGCAGGAATGCCATCCGGATGAGAGGCTGCCCGTCCCACGCTGTAATAGGTGAAGCCCTTGGCGGCCATCACTTCGGGATCATACAGGTTGCGGCCATCAATCACGATGGGATATTTGAGCTCCCGGTTCAGGCGCTGGAGATCGAGATTGGCGAACTCTTCCCATTCGGTGAGGATAAGCAGGGCATCGGCGCCGGCAGCCGCGTCGTAGGCGGAGTTAGCAAACCTGAGGTCCGAGCTCATGACCTCCTGCGCGCGGTCCATGGCAGCCGGGTCGAAGGCGCTGATCTTGCAACCCTCCTGCAGGAGAGCCTGCACAATAAGGATGGCGGGCGATTCTCGAATGTCGTCGGTACCACCCTTGAAGGCGAGCCCGAGAACAGCGAGGTGCTTGCCGCGTAGCGTCCACAAGGCACCGCGGACCTTGCGCAGGAAGCGGGCGCGCTGATCTTCGTTGATGTGCATCACTTCATCGAGCAAGCGAAAATCGTATCCGCATTCGCGAGCAACGGCGCGGAAGGCCATCACGTCCTTCGGGAAGCAGGAGCCGCCGTAGCCGATACCAGGATTCAGGAAGCGCGGGCCAATGCGCGAGTCCGTGCCAATGCCATGGCAGACTTGATTGACGTCCGCACCCACCGATTCACACAAGGAAGCGACCGCATTGATGAAAGAAATCTTCATGGCAAGAAATGCATTGCAGGCGTGCTTGATGAGTTCCGCACTCTTGGTGCTGGTTACGAGAATAGGGGCGGGAATCGAAGTGCGGTCGGGTTGCGGAATCGCGTCACCGCGTTCGTAATAGTTGCCGCTGGTGAGCGGCGCGTACACCTCGCGGAGAACCTTGGCGCAACGCTCATTGTCGCAGCCCACGACGATGCGATCCGGGAAGAGGAAATCGGTGACGGCCGTGCCTTCGCGGAGAAATTCCGGATTGGAGGCAACATCGAAAGACTCGGGGTCAGCGCCGTTGCGCAGAATGATCTTGCGGATCCATTCACTGGTGTAGACCGGCACCGTACTCTTCTCGACGATGACTTTGTACTCATCGACGCCGCCGGTGATTTCGCGCGCCACCGATTCCACATAGGAGAGGTCGGCCTCACCCCGCTCGGTGGATGGCGTTCCGACAGCAATAAAGATGGCCGCGCTGGCGCGGACGGCTTCCCGCAGGTCATCGGAAAAAGTGAGGCAATGGCCACGATGGCGGTTCAGCAATTCAGGCAGGAAATTTTCGTGGATGGGTACTTGCCCATTCTTGAGAGCGGCCAACTTGCGCTCATCGTTGTCCACCAAAACTACGTCGTGACCAAGGTCGGCGAAGCAGGCGCCTGCGACCAATCCCACGTATCCGGAACCAACCACAGCAATGCGCATTTTCAACTCCGTCGAGATCTGGAAACGACTGCGACGCTAGACGTCTCAGCAAAATCGGGAAGGTTCGAGGCAAGAATCTATCTATGCCAACTCGTCCCAAGGTTTTGGTTGATTCTAACATTGCTTCGCCGCAGGGAAGACTCAAACTGATTTACTTGACAGATTCTGCCGCCGCTTTTTGGACTGGCCGATTGCACCGCAAAGTATGCGCATCTCGCTACCCGGTCTCGGCTGCACCGGCGAGAGAAGATGTTACTCCGAATGCGTCTTGACAACCTCCATTTTTGGGGTGAAACTCCGCTACATAAAGATCCTTTCGCCGGAATTTGATTTGTTATGCCGGATGATCCCATACGGGAAACCGAGGCTGTGAAAAGTGCCCCCTCCGATCGATTGCCTTGGCCGGAGCAGGAAAAGCCGCAGAGCTCTGGCTCTGAATCTGATCTCGCGCGTCTCGCCGCAATGTTTGCGACGCACGGCGCCGGCCGCTTTTCGGAGCAGTTTTCGGCGGAGCTGGCTTTGGAGATCGTGCTCAACGAAATCGTCGAGCAGGCTTGTCTGACCACGGGAGCGACCGGAGCAGCCATCATTTTACTGCGGGATGGAGAGATGGTTTGCCGAGCCAGCAGCGGAGACACAGCACCCGAACTGGGAGCGAGATTCGATAGCGTATCCGGTCTCTCTGGGGAGTGCATCCGAAGCCGGACAGTCGAGCGATGCGATGATGCGCACTCTGACCCACGTGTCGATATCGAAACCTGCCTCCGCCTGGGGGCGCGGTCCGTGATGCTATTGCCTCTCCTGCGCAATGCGGAGCTCGTGGGCCTCTTCGAAATTTTTTCCATTCGCCCGGCGGCCTTTTCGGAACGAGACCAGCACACGCTGGAAGCACTGGCACATCGAGTGATCAAGAACCTCGAGAGTGTGGAGAACCCCCTAAAGTTTTCTTCTGTCCCTCCGCCTCTGCCTTCGCCGGTTGAGCATCCTCTCATTTCGCTGACCAGCATAGGTCCCGGCCGTGATTCTGACGATGACATTTTCAGCGACATCACGCCAGCGCCAACGCCTCGAGCCGATTTCGTCACCTGGGTCCTGGGCTTGACCGTACTTACTTGTGCACTCTTACTCGGAGCGCGGCTGGTTGAGCGTTCCGGACGGATACCGCGAACCTCGGAAATGACGCACAGCAAGACGTCCGCAGGCGTGATTAACCCAGAGAGTGAAGGCCGCGAGCAAGGCTATGCTGCGCGCGACACCGGCCCGCCCGCGCCGACCTCGGCCGCAACCGGTGACCAAGCAACAGTGCAGAAAACGATCGCCAGTTCCGCGGTCCAGTCCGGCTCCGACAGAGCCGAAAGCAGGCAATCGATTCCCCTTGCCGGAAGCCTGCGTGTCTACGAGAACGGCGTAGAAGTTTTCCGCATGAACCCCGCCAAAAGCAATCGTGAATCGACCGACCAAGAATCCGGAATGGAGCGATCCTCCGAAGTCGAGCGCGACCCTGCCATCGAATTGCCCTCTGGGATGGCGGAGAACAGCCTGCTTTACCGTGTGGAACCAGAGTATCCGGAGGCAGCCCGGGAACAGCACATTGAGGGTCCGGTGAAGCTGGACATTCACATCGATTCAGATGGCGTGGTCGAAGAGGTACGGCTGGTCAGCGGACAGGCCGTGCTCGGGCAGGCTGCAATCGCAGCTATCAGACAATGGCGATTCAAACCGCATGCGGTGCACGGTCAATTTGTAGAAATGGAAACCACCATCACCCTAAACTTCAGATTACAGCGCTAGATCGCGGCGCTGCCAAGGTTTCTCCGCGTTCTAGACGTGCTGTGCCGGGCGTTGCGTCAGTCCGAGATGGGGGTGATGAAGTCGGTCCCCGGGAGATATAAACTTATGTGCAGCAATAGGCTAGGAGAGTCTCCTTGCTCGACTTCATGAACTCCATGGCGGGGCTTTCTACCCCTAACTTTAGCCCTCTTGCAGAAACTTGCATAGGCGGTTTAGAATCCGGCGATTGAATTAGAGAAGGCTGTTTCCTTCTTGTAAGTTCTTCATGCAGTTTCTCCCCCGAACGAGGGCCATTCCAACGGTGTTCAAGTCACGGGTGTCATTTCTTTTGCCCAATTAGAATCGCGCGGTGCCAAAATATGGTCGGCGAAACTTTCAGCGCGGCATATGGTGCGACGATTTCGGGCGCCAGCACCGGCATCATGGAGCCAGCCCACCAGCCGCACTGGTACGCGATTCGGACCCGCTCGCGTCACGAGAAAATCGTGGCGGAGCACCTGAGAAGCCAGGGAATGGAAAGCTTCCTGCCCGTCGTAAAACGCTCTCACAAGTGGACCGACCGCACCAAGGAAGTGGAATTGCCGGTATTTGCAGGTTACATTTTTGTGCGCATGGTCTTCTCTTCGGCGGAGCGCCTGGGGGTTCTGCAAACTCACGGGGTCGTGGGTTTTGTGGGCATGAAGAATGTCGCCCTGCCGATTCCGGATGGTCAGATTCAGGATGTTCGAACGCTTCTGGCGAGCGACGTTCCATTCGAAGAGCGAGCTTTTCTACGTGTAGGGCGGCGGGTTCGAATTCGAGGCGGATCTCTGGATGGGATCGAGGGCATTCTCTCCTCGCACGACCAAAGTCAGAGCCTGGTCGTTTCACTAGATTTGATCCAGAGATCGCTGTCCGTTCGAATTCAAGGATATGAATTAGAGCCAGCGTGAAGCATTGCCGGGCGAAGCAAGAGGTTGGGACGGAAATCGTTCAACAGGCTAAAGGGGATCAGGGATGCTTTTAAAATTCTTTGGACTCAGGGAACATCCTTTCGGAGTCACGCCGGATCCTCGCTACTTGTATCTGAGCCCAGGCCCGCGCGAAGCCTTGGCCTCATTGTTCTATGGCATTGAGTCGGAGCGCGGATTTCTGGCGCTCATTGCCCCACCCGGAATGGGGAAAACGACTCTGCTGTTTCACCTGCTCGAAAAATTCCGCACCTCGGCTCGAACCGCGTTTCTGTTTCAGACGCAATGCACCTCGCGGGAGTTCATGCGCTTCCTGCTGGCTGAACTGGGATACGAGACCGGCGACCATGATTTTGTCCGCATGCACGAGGAGTTTAACCAGCATTTGCTGCGCGAGGCCAGAGCCGGAAATCGATTCATCGTGGTCGTGGACGAAGCGCAGAACCTGGATCCATCGGTACTTGAGACCATCCGGCTGTTGTCGGATTTTGAAACTCCACAGGCCAAACTGCTGCAGATTGTGCTCGCTGGACAGCCCGAACTGGCCGACAAACTGGCCAGCCGTCACCTCGCCCAGCTCCGCCAGCGAATTTCGCTGGTCAGCAGCCTGAAGCCGCTCTCCGAGGAGGAGACGAGGAACTACGTCCAGCACCGTCTGCGGGTCGCCGGTTACCTCGGTGGGAGTTTGTTCACTCCACAGGCGATGGCGGAAACGGCTGAGTTTACCCAGGGAATTCCACGCAATATCAACAATTTGTGCTTCAACGCGATGTCTCTTGCCTGTGCCTTGCGCCAGAAGACGATCGACACTGCGATTGTGAGGGAAGTCATTTCCGACCTGGATATCACTCAACATGTTTCTCGGACGGGTGTGGACATAACCGGTAGCACGGCGCTGGCAACCGAAGACGGGCAAGTGGAGACTGAATGGTCTGCGCCCGGGCCAGGAGAGACTGGCGTCCCCGGAGCTTCCGGACCTTTCGACCCTCTTTCGCGAAGGAAGGGCAAGAAGGAAACGCTCACGCCCACTGAAGCACGCGATTATTTGCAACGAGTTGCAGGCTCGCTGAAGGGCGGCCAGTCCTAGAGACTTTGGTTAGTGAGGCGTTCGGCCTCTTGCAGGAATTTGCAGCTTCTCGTAGTCTGGGTGTACGTTTTGTAGCTTGTTCGCCGCCTGCAAAAGGACGCCGGGTGGTCCCCCCTTACTACCTCCAAAATCGATCATAGGCCAGAAGTTTTAGGCGCGAGAGTTTCGTTTAGAAGGGGTCGAACCCTCTGAGGGAACCAGGAAATGTGACTCAGAGGGCGGAGCTATAGACATTCCAGGTCACAAAACATTTCGCCTCCGGCGAACAGAAAAAGTCGAGACATCCATGAATAGCAATCTATGGTCACAGCAAAATTCGGCTTCGAGGGCCGAGCGGCCAAACGAGGCCGCGCCCGAATCTCCTGGTCCTCAAAAACCAGCGTCGGATTCGAAACCAACCTTGCGCAGTTTGCGCGCAGCGGCGGAAGTCCTGGCCATCCGGCAAGCTCTCCAGGAAACCGGATGGAACCGCAAGCGGGCGGCTCAATTGTTGAGCATCAGCTATCGCGGTCTGCTGTACAAACTGCGCCAGCACAGCATAATGCCCTAGGAATAGCAGGAAGCACGATCTTTGCGGCCAGTGGCTGAAAGAGTAAGCTTAACGGGAATCGCATCGGCGAAACTGGGTCAGGATGCGCGGCGCGGTGACCGCCAGCGTTGGACTCACGAAGTGTTTCCGGCTGGCTTTTCGCGAATGGTTCGTACGCAGACCAGTTAAGAGGAAGAGTTTCCAAATGAGCCGTAACTTCGAATTGCTACAAAACTTAGGAAAAGAAGCAGTGCTGTATGACGCGACCCCGGTGGCCGCGATCGACCAGAAGATCCCCCCGTCCGTTCCTGAGCCAGTGGTTTCTGCGGTAAGGCAGCCACATCTGCATTTGGAGCCGAAGGAGTGCGAGGAACTTACCAAGCTGACCCAGCGGGTTTTTCTGCACCCCGGCGCTGATGCCCCTCGCGTGGTGGTCTTTACGGCGAGCGAATCTGGGAACGGATGCAGTTCGATTTGCGCCTGCGCAGCGGAGTTGTTAGCGGCCCAGGTTACCGGCTCCGTGTGTTTGGTCGACGCCAATCTGCGTAAGCCCGGCTTGCACCAGCAGTTCGGTGTTGATAATCATTATGGACTGTCTGACGCTCTGCAAGGGTCCGAGCCGGTGCTCAAGTTCGCCCGCGCCATGTCTCGTTCCAACTTGTGGCTGCTTAGTTGCGGATCATCTGCAGAAGCGGCTCTGCCATGGTTGAGTACCGATCGTATGCGTCAAAGGATCGCGGAGCTGAGATCGCGGGCCGATTATGTGCTCATCGATGCCTCCGCCATGAATGTGTCCAACGATGCCACCGCTCTGGCGGCGGCTTCGGACGGACTCGTGCTGGTGCTGAAAGCAAACTCCTCGCGTCGCGAAACCCTGCGCAAGGAAGTTCACGATTTGCAAGCTGCGCACGTGCGTGTTCTGGGTGCAGTACTGAACCAACGAACCTTCCCCATACCGGAGTCGATTTATAACCGGTTGTAAGAGTTGCGGCTGGGCTATCTCGATTGAGTTCTTCAAACCATCAAGAGCTGTATTTCGCGATTATCACCCAAGGGAAGGAAAAATGTTCGAAAACTTGCGAGCTGATCTGAAGGCTGCTGCCACTCATCGCAGACTGGAGCGGGGATGGCGGGTAATCATCCGAAGAGAAACGAAGGTCATTTTGCAGTATCGGTTTTCCCACTGGGCACATGCATTGCGCGTTCCCGTGGTTCGCCAAATACTGATCTTGGTAGCGCTGCTCTGGCAGCGGTGGAACCAGATCATCCTGGCAGGAGTGCTGGTCTCGCCGGATGCAGAAATTGGTCCCGGCATGATTTTGCACACCGCTTACGGCCTGCAGATCGCACCGGTAAAAATCGGTTCCGGATGCACTTTCAATTCCCAGGTACTGATCGGTACTGGAGTAAAGAGTATCGGTAACAACTGCTATTTTGGACCGGGTTGCAAGATTGTTGGCGAGTGCAAGATTGGAAATAACGTGCTCGTGGTCGCCAACAGCGTGGTTCTGACGGATGTTCCGGACAACACGACCATCATGGGAGTGCCGGCGCGTATCAAGGTGCCGGGGGGACGTCTCAGAAAGATGCCTTGGCGAACGATGGACGCCAACAAGAACGGTGCGCCGCAGGAGGCCGCAAAAACGAACGGCGCAAACCCAAATGGCGCAAAGGCAAATGGAACGAAGACCAATGGCGCAAAGGCGAACCCTGAGTCGGCGCCTAAGCCAGAGCCACAGCAGAAAATCAACGCCTAAACGAACCCGGGGGATAGAACTTTGGATTTCGCGTGGACAGAAGAGCAGGCCGCATTTCGCAAGGAAGTCGTCCGGTTTGCCCAGCAGGAACTGAACGACGACATGATCCGCCGGGATCGGGAAGAAGAGTTTTCCTGGAGCCATTGGAAAAAGTGCGCCGAGTTCGGTATCCAGGGTCTGCCGGTGCCTCAAGAATATGGTGGCGCCGGTGCCGATATTCTGACCACCGTGTGCGCGCTTGAGGCTTTGGGTTACGGTTGCCGCGACAACGGCTTTCTTTTTTCCCTGAACGCTCACATGTGGACGACGGAAATCCCCTTGATGACGTTCGGGTCGGAAGCTCAGAAGCGGCTCTATTTACCGAAGCTGATCAGTGGCGAGTGGATCGGCCTGCACGCCATGACCGAACCGATGTCGGGTTCCGACGCTTACAGTTTGCGAACCCGGGCCGAGCGCAAAGGAAACTGTTATGTGCTGAACGGCACGAAGACATTCACCACCAACGCCGAGCATGGAACTCTGTTCATCATCTTCGCCACTCTGGATCCTGCGAAGGGGGCGAATGGCGTCAGCGCATTCTTGGTGGAAAGAGGTACGCCGGGCCTGATCGTTGGCAAGAAGCTTCACAAGATGGGGCTGCGCACTTCCTCGATGTCGGAGGTGGCTTTGGTCGACTGCGAGATTCCGGTCGAGAATCTGCTCGACAAGGAAGGCGCCGGCCAGGCTATTTTCACCGTTTCCATGGAATGGGAGCGGACGTGCATTCTAGCCAGCCAGTTGGGATTGATGCAGCGCGTGCTCGAAAACTGCGTGAAGTACGCGCGAGAAAGAAACCAATTCGGCCAGCCCATTGGCAAGTTTTCGGCGATCGGCAACATGATCGCCGATATGGACGTACGGCTGGAGACCTCAAAACTGTTGCTCTACAAGGCGGCCTGGCTCAAGAGTCGGGGAAAGCATCCGTTGCGCGAAACCTCCATCGCGAAGCTCTACGTCAGCGAAGCTTGCATCCAGAGCTGTCTCGACGCCATTCAGATTCATGGCGGCTACGGCTACATGACGGATTACCAGATCGAGCGCGAACTGCGTGATGCAATCTCCGGCAAGATCTACTCGGGCACGTCGGAGATGCAGAAGCTGATCATCTCGGGATTGCACGGCTTCTAATTTAAATTCCTGTGGCAGTTTTCTCCAAGGGGCGGGAGATGGTTTACATCCTTCAACAACTGTTGAGCAACACTGCGGCCCGGTTTCCGGAAAAGACCGCGGTGTGGGCGCGTGGTCGCAGCATCAGTTACCGGGAACTGGACGAGCGATCCAACCAGTTGGCGCACGCTCTCGCACAGAGCGGAGTGCGCAAGGGAGATCGGGTCGGACTATTGTTTCCGAAGTGCGTGGAATCTATCATCAGCATGTTTGCGGTTTTGAAGGCGGGCGCAGTTTATGTGCCGCTCGATCCGCAAGCTCCCGTCGATCGCATCGGATATATCATTGGCAATTGCGGAATCCGGGTGCTGATCACGCTGGACGAAAAACGCCGCACCCTGGACGCTGCTACACGGCAGTCCTTGGATCGCTGTGTGGTCCTCGACGAAGCCCGGGGGGCGGGCAACGGATCCGGTGTCTTGCCCTGGTCCAGGCTGGCAGAGTACCCTGCCTCGCATCCACCTCAGGTCAATCTAACCGAAACCGATCTGGCGTACATCCTCTACACATCGGGTTCGACTGGTCGGCCCAAAGGCGTGATGCTGACTCATCAAAACGCTTTGACCTTTGTCGAGTGGTGCGCCGACAAGTTCCAAATCAGGGAGGATGACCGTCTTTCCAACCACGCGCCTTTGCACTTCGACCTCTCAGTTTTCGATGTTTATAACGCGATCGAAGCCGGAGCGACTGTCTACCTGGTCACCGAGGAAATTGCGCTCTTTCCGACCACGCTGCAAAAGTTCATGGAGACGCATCAGATTTCAGTTTGGTACTCCGTCCCCTCTGCTTTAGTGTTGCTTCTGCTTCACGCCGATTTGAAAGCGGAGAAGCTGCCGCATCTGCGGACCATTCTCTTTGCCGGCGAGGTCTTCCCCATGAAGTACCTCAAACAGTTGGCAGAGCTTCTGCCCGCTGTAGAGTTGGACAACCTATACGGCCCAACCGAAACCAACGTCTGCACATATTACAAGGTAGATCGCGAGCGGCTGCCCAGCATGGATAAATTGCCGATCGGAATCGCGTGCGAAAACACAGAAGTGTTCGCCGTGACCGACCAGGATGAGATCGTCAGCGCGCCCGGCGGAAGCGGCGAACTCTATGTGCGTGGGCCGTCGGTGACTTGCGGCTATTGGGGAGATGCGGAAAAAACGGCGAAGATGGTGGTGCCGAACCGTTTCCAGCCTAACTTCGACGAGAAGATTTACCGCACGGGAGATCTGGTTACGCTCGCCGAAGATGGCAATTACTATTTTATTGGCCGGCGCGACAGCATGATTAAGAGCCGCGGCTACCGCATTGAACTCGGAGAGATCGAAAGCGCGCTCCTGAGCCATCCGGTGGTGCGCGAGGCTGCCGCGATTGCCGTGCCCGACGAAGTGGTCGGTAACCGCATCAAAGCCGTGGTTGTTGCGCACGGACCCGGCAGTGTCCAGGCAGCCGAGCTACAGCAGCACTGCGCCACGCGGATTCCGCAGTACATGATTCCGGAGTTTATCGAGTTTCGCGGCAGTTTGCCCAAGACGTCTACCGGCAAGGTGGATCGGGTTGAGTTGTCGCGCTACAGCCAGCCTCTCGCCGTATAGCGGCAGAGGAAAAACCACCGCCCAAAAGTTTTGTTCGCAATCCATGATTCCAATTCCAGGGGGAACCACAGCAAATGACCACGAAAGAAACTACCGTGAAAGATCAAGTACGCCAATTCGTCAATGAGGAACTGGCCGCCGCCAAAGGCATTGCCTCGGTAGGCGACGACGAATCGCTGATCGAAAACGGGGTTGTCGATTCTCTGGGTATTTTCCGTCTGGTAACCTTCCTGGAGGAAAACTTTGGAGTAAAAATTGGCGACGAAGAAATCAGCGCCGACAACCTGGAGAGCGTGAACATAATCGAACAGTTCGTGCTGAGCAAGAGCAGGAAATAGCACGAGCCTGACGCGCTTCGCCGATCATTCGATTCCGCCCTCCGCCGTGTGTGATCGGGGAAGTTAGCATAAACCCCCGATTCCGAATGCCGCACTCAAGTCGGCCGCTTATGTGCTCGATCCGACCCATGCTGGAGGAGACTCATGCGCAGGCCATCGCCGGTACTAAGGTAGGTTCGCGGCGCCGGCTATGACTCCGACCTCGCCGATAGAACTCCCGCTGAATGCGGTCTGTTGTTCCACCACTGTTTCTGATCGTCCTTCCGACCGCATCCGTTGTATGCTGCCTCAGAGCCGGATAATCCGCACTCTCGTCTGGACCGGTAGAGCCCAAATTTCGCAAAGGAAGTAAAACTGGAATTGAACGAGATCGAGTATCCCGCGCACAAGTGCGTGCACGATTTGGTTGCGGATCGAGCGGAGAAAACTCCGGACGCGATTGCCGTCATTCACGGTGATCGGCAACTGACCTTCCGCGAATTAAACGAGCGCGCCAACCAGTTGGCGGATTACTTGGTAAATAAGGGTATTGGGAAGGACGTAGCGGTCGGAATCTGCCTTAAGCGCTCCGTGGAATTAACCGTGGCGTTGCTGGGCGTGATGAAGGCTGGGGGTGCATGCTTGCCGCTCGATCCCGATTACCCGGACGAACGCCTTGCTTATATGCTGGCGGATTCGCATGCGCCCCTCCTCCTGACTCAAACCGGACTACTTCCTCGCCTGGGAGATGCAAAACCTGAGGTAGTGCATTTCCGGTCGGATTGGAAAATTCTGGAAGGATGTAGTGGGGAGAATCCCGGCCGCCCGTCCGATCCGTTGAGTCTTGCCTATGTGATCTACACTTCCGGATCGACTGGCCAGCCTCGCGGAGTAATGCTCGAGCATCGCGGTCTGGTGAATCAACATATGGAAGCGATCCGGCTGTATGATCTGCAACCGACCGATCGAACTCTGCAATTTTCCTCCCTCAGCTTCGATATCGCCATCGAAGAGATCTTTCCCACCTGGATCGCGGGCGGCACGGTGCTTCTGCGGACACAGGAAATGCCTCTGGCTGGCTCAGATTTTCTTCAATGGATTCGTGCGCGCAGAATTACCTTGCTGGATCTGCCCACTGCGTATTGGCACGAATTGGTACGCACACTGATGGAGACGGGAGAAAAGTTGCCACCGAGTTTGCGCTTGTTGATCGTCGGCGGTGAAAAGGCTTCAGCTTCGGCGTTCGCCGCTTGGGTAAAGTGCAGCGGAGGCGGCGTGCGTTGGGTGAATACCTACGGACCAACCGAAGCGAGCATCATTGTGACTTCGTACGAACCGGATCCGGCGCATCCCATCCCCGAGAACCTGCCTATCGGGCGTGCCATCGCAAATACCCAGCTCTATATATTAGATGAACAACGAAACCCTGTGCCGATAGGCACTCCGGGAGAGCTCTATATCACCGGGCCGGGCGTGGCTCGCGGCTACCTAGGCCGCCCCGAACTAACGGCGGAGAAGTTCATCGTCGATTCCTTTACCTCGGAGCAGGGAAGGCGAATGTACAAGACCGGGGATTTGGTTCGTTCTCTGGGGGACGGAAACATCGAGTTTCTGGGGCGTGCTGACTTCCAGGTGAAGATCCGCGGATTTCGAGTGGAGCTCGGAGAAATCGAGACCGTTCTGGAGAAACATCCTAGTGTCGCCACCGCAGTGGTGGTTGCCCACGAATCGAATGGAGAAAAGCGATTGGCTGGTTACGTGATCGCAGCCGATCCGGAGCCCACCGGCCAGGAGCTGAGCAAGTATTTGAAGGACCGACTGCCGGAGTACATGGTTCCGGCCGACTTTATTTTTCTGGAGACGATGCCGCTGACTCCCAATGGCAAAGTGGATCGAGGGGCTTTGCCGCGGCCTCCGGCCAGCTCAAACAGAGGAGGGGATTTCGTCGCTCCTCGGAACCAATTTGAGTCGATCATGACGCGCCGGTGGGAGCAAGTTCTGGGGAAGCGGCCGATCGGGGTGCGCGACAACTTCTTTGAAATTGGTGGACACTCGTTAGCGGCGGCGCGCCTGATGGGGACAGTCGGAAAGGAATTCGGTAAGAAACTGCTCTTAACAGACCTGCTGCAGGCTCCGACCATCGAACAATTGGTTCGGTTGGTGCGGCTCGAGACGCCATCCGCAGCGCGATCTGCTGTGATTGCCCTGCAGCCGCTGGGATCGAAAGCGCCGTTCTTCTTCGTACACGGGCTGGGCGGGAGCGTTCTGCGGTTTCGCGACCTGGCTCGTCACATGGCTCCCGACCAACCATTCTTCGGCATACAAGCCCAGGGCCTCGACGGAACGCAGCCTTGTCTCGAGCGCGTCGAAGATATGGCGGACCTCTATCTGGAGCATTTGCGGTCGGCTCAACCGGAGGGACCTTATTACTTGGGCGGCTATTCCTTCGGCGGTTACGTGGCACTGGAAATGGCCCGGCGTCTGCTGGCACAAGGGGACGAAATAAGAACGCTCGTCCTGCTCGATACCTACGCCGGAGAAGCGAAATCCCTATTCGAACGATTCCTCTCGCTTTCGACTGAACAGAAGGTCGCTTACTTAAGCCGAAGAACGCGACGCTATCATAAGGGAATCAAGAGGAGAATCGATTTCATGTTTCTTCCGCCGGCCGTGAAGAATGTTCGCAGAACCCTAGCCGTGGCCGAGAACAACTACAGGCTACAAGCTTATTCCGGCAGGATTTTGTTGTTCCGCGCCAGCGACAAAGGTCTGCGCGGATTGGAAGATCCGACCGGCGGATGGCATAAATACGTGGCTGGCGGGGTTGAAGTGCATGAGATCGATGGCGATCACGGCGACATCCTGAACGAACCCAACGTGGAATCGCTCGCGCGGGAGCTTCGTGATTGCTTAGAGCGCACGCAGTCGGAGCAATCTTCTCGAGTTTCCACGAGCGAACCTTTGCCCCAACCCGATCTGCAACCAAACTGATTGGGGGCAAAACCCATCTCATCGTCTCATCTTATGAATCCAACAAAAATACCAAAAGAGCCCGGCGCGGTCGATCTTGCCGTCCCTCACTCCAGTCGGCAGCAGAGCGCACAGGCATTGGCCGAACCACCCGCTGTGGACGGGGACCGGGAGCGGTCGAGCGCCGAGTTTGTCCTCGCTATGTTTCGCAAATGGGCTGCTAAGGGCGGGCTCGCGATAATCGATTACGGGCTCATTTCAGGGTCTAATTTTCTTTTGGGAATCTTGCTGGCGCGATGGCTGACGCCGAAAGAGTACGGCTCTTATGCGCTGTCGTTCAGTTTTTTCATACTGGCAGGTTTTCTCTACCAATCGCTCCTGCTGGAACCGCTATCAGTTTTTTCCGGAACCCTGTTTCGCGAGAATCTTCGAGGCTATCTGAAGACCACCCTGTGGATTCATTGGGAACTCTCGTTCGCAATGTGTCTGCTTTTGGGCCTAGCCGCAGTCGCGGCTAGAGTGTTTGGACACTCCCCGGTGCTGGCGGTGGCGCTCGCCGGTATGACGGTGGCGACGCCGTTTATTCTCATGCATGGCTTGGCGAAGCGAAGCTTCTATCTAAGATTGTCGCCGGGACCAGCGGCTTTCGCCTCCACTTTTTACTGCGCCCTGGTGATCGGCGGAGTTTTTCTGGTTTTCCGCTGGGGACGGCTTTCGTCGTTCACAGCTTTCCTGATCATGGGCTTGGCGGCGCTGGTCAGCTGCGTCATCATGGTCTTCCAGTTAAATGCGGTGCTGGCTCCGGAGACCGGGCGTCCGAGGCTGCGTGATACCTGGGGAAAGCATTGGGAGTACGGTCGCTGGGCGCTAGCCACGTGTGTCGTGGGCTGGATTCCTAACTATTTTTACATTCCCTTGGTCAGCAGTTTTTCGGGAATGGCTGCGGCGGGTGAACTTCGCGCTCTGATGAACCTTGCTGCTCCCGTCTTACAAACGTACGCCGCGCTCTCCATGTTGTTCTTGCCCTACGCCGCACGAGTTCAAAATCGGAATGGTCGGAAAGCGGCTGCCTCACTCAACCGGAGGCTAGCTTTTTTATTCGTCGCCGGCTCGGTCGCTTACTGGTCGATTCTGATCCCGCTCAAACAGCCGTTGTTTCATTTCTTGTACAAGGGAAAATATATGGAGTCGGCGTATCTGATCCCGCTGTTTGCTTTGGAAACTACCATCTGGAGTGCGAGCCTCGGACCAGCGATTCTGTTGCGGGCAATGGAGTCTCCACGTTCGCTGTTCATCGCGAATGGGGCTGCGAGCATAGTCGCCGTGCTCATCGGCATTCCGGCGACCCGCTATTTCGGCCTGCAGGGAGTGATCTGGAGCATGATTGGCGCTAACTTCCTGTATGTTGTAGTCGCGTTCATCTTGTTCGGACGAAAGATTATGGAACTGAAACCTCCCGATACCAATCTTCAGGAACCGTTGTACGCCCAGTAGGCAGCCATAACAAATGGGTTCGTGACCACCGATTCGGCACAAGTGAAGTGCAAGATCACCACCTCTGGTCTAGAGACTTAGGGCTCTATCTCGCGGAGTCTTTGTCCTAGTAACTAACCCAACTGGCTTAGACTTTTGTTACTAGGGCATTTGGCCCCTTGCAAGAATCTACAATGCCGTATACCTTCACACGAGTCACATCGGCCACGCACCCGAAGGATTGTGGCTTCCCCCCAAAGCACACAACAACGCAAACGTTCTGATTGAATCGCCGGCATTCAAGTCGAGGCAGGTTCGATTTGCATTGCCAGTCGTTTCCCCCGCGCGTTTCTGGGGAGAGATGTGACTCAGAGGGCGGAGCTATATTGGGCTGCGCGCTCCGCCTGCTGAACTAGACCGGAATTGCGCGATCGCGCTCGAATTTGCATTAGGCGGGTCAAGTAAAGGGAATGCTCATGATGAAACGAATGCTACTAGGACTGGAAATTTTCATGCTCGCGGCCGCTGTCCTCTGTGGGGGACAAAACACGGCGCAGGTCGTGAGTGCGAGTGCAGGGGGGCCTCCAGCCGAGGTAAAGAGCGACCCGCAATTTCAGTCACGAAACCCGCGCTACAGCATTACGGCCGGCGATACTTTTGACGTCAACTTTGAATTGAGTCCGGAGTTTAACCAGACGGTAATAGTTCAGCCCGATGGGTTCATCACCTTAAAGGGTGTTGGAGATGTTCATGTCGCCGGACAGACGGTGCCACAACTGACGCAGACTCTCAGGAATTCCTACGACAAGATTCTGAACGATCCTCTCATCTCGGTGGTCTTGAAGGATTTCGAAAAGCCGTACTTTACCGCGAGCGGACAGTTGAACCACCCGGGAAAATACGACTTGCGCGGAAACGTGACCCTGACCGAAGCCATCGCGATGGCGGGCGGATTCAACGACAGCGCAAAACACTCTCAAGTGTTGTTGTTCCGCCGCGTGAATGACCAGTGGCTGGAGGCGAAGATCTTTAACGTAAAGCAGATGATGAAGCAGGGCAAACTTGGGGAAGATCCAACCCTTCGTCCTGGCGATCAGCTCTTCGTGCCCAAGAACGCCTTGTCCAAGATCAAGCCGTTTATCCCGAACTCGGGCGTCGGCGCGTACGGAAATCTGGCCCCTTAGGGGTTGAACGCTTTTGTCGGTCCACTAGCTGCAGGAGATAGATATGACGAATTACGAGTTCAGTTCGACACGAGGCGCCGGCCCTTTCGCCTTTACCTTGCGGGATGCTTTCGCCGTTGCCTTTCGGCATAAGCGGGTTCTGGTTCTGTGCTTCAGCGGGGTGATGCTGGGGACACTGCTGGCTGCACTACTAATGCCCCCGAACTACCAAGCGGAAACCCGCATCCTAGTTAAACATGAGCGCGTCGATCCAGTGGTGTCCTCGGAGCAGAGCGCACCCGCACAAGGCCGTGACGAAGTCACCGAGGAGCAACTGAACTCAGAAGCTGCCCTCATCCTGAGTGACGACGTACTGCGACACACGGTAGTGACCTGTCGCTTGCAGCGGCGCAAAAGCTTCACCGGTTGGCTGCTCGGACGAAGCGAAGATGAGAAGATCGCGAAAGCCGTGGACGCTCTGAAATCGAATCTCAAAGTCGAGCCGGTCCGAAAAAGCAACCTCATCAGTATCAGTTATGAATCCAGCAATCCAAAACAGGCGGCGGCTGTATTGTCGACTCTAGCCAAATTGTACATCGACAAACATCTTGAGGTTCATCGGCCACCCGGGCAGTTGAAGTTCTTCGAGCAGGAGACTGAGTTGTACCGCCAGGACCTCGACAAGGCAGAGAATCAACTCCGGCAATTTGCCCAACAGCAGGGTGGCGTTGCGCCATTACTCGCCAGAGACATCACGCTGCAAAAGCTGAACGATTTCAATGCGAGCTTGCAGGGGACACGAGCGGATCTGGCGGCCACAGAGCATCGCATCCACGATCTCGAAAAACAAGCCGGCAACACACCCGAGCGTTTGACCACGCAGGTGAAAGAGTCCGATGATGCCAGCGTTCTGCAGGGGCTGAAGAGTGCTCTTCTCACTCTCGAACTGAAGCGCACGGAGCTGCTAACCAAGTACCAGCCCAGCTATCGTCTGGTGCAAGAGGTGGACAAGCAGATTGCAGACACGCGCACTTCGATTGCCAGTGAAGAGAGCAAGCCACTGCGCGACGCCGTGACCGACCAGAATCCAACCTATTCTTGGATCGGAACGGAATTGGCTAAGGCCAAAGCCGATTACAGCGGGATGCAGGCCCGGGAAGCGGCAACTCAGGCGATCGTCGCCATGTATCAGAACAATGCCCGCCAGCTGGAAGAAAAGGATCTGGCGCAGCACGACCTCGCCAGGACCGCTAAAGCTGACGAAGACAATTACTTGCTTTATCTGCGAAAACGGGAAGAAGCTCGCATGGCAGATGCACTCGACGAACAGCGCATTCTCAATGTCGCCATCGTCGATAACCCTTCGGTACCCTCTTTGCCCACAGGGAATCGATTGCAATACGCCTTGATCGGTCTTCTGCTCGCGTCCACGCTCAGCGTGGGCGTGGTTTTTATGATTGAGTACCTCGATCCGTCCTTGCGGACGCCGTCCGAGGTTATGTCGGAGTTAAACATTCCGGTACTGGCGGCGGTGCCACAGAGAAGTGTCTACAGCAGCAAGGTCAATATCGGCCATAACGGAAACGGCAATGGCAACGGGAACGGTCGGAACGGGAGCCACGCATCTCAATCCCACACCGTGCCCGGGACGGTGACCGCGCTGATGGACTCCCTGGAAGACGATTAGAGATAGCATTCCAAGCGGTTTCGCAAGAAGCGAGCACGCGGAATTAGTTTTTAAACTGCGATCCCCCAAACTGAACTATCGCAACAGATTTGGAGGTTCTCCAAGTTGGGCACCGATCACCGGAAAACGCTGTCAAATGTGGTGAAGATATGCGATATGGTCATCGTACTTCTGTGCTTTGGCCTAGCCACCATGACGGTGTCGCACATCTTCAGTAAGCGAGTATCCTTTGGCGAATTCCTCGCCTTGAGAATCAAGATTCAAAATATCATTATCTTTTTCGGAATCTTACTGCTATGGCATCAGGTATTTCGTTTCTTCGACATGTATCGATCGAGGCGTCTTTCCCGCAAGAGAGAGGAGATTCTCGATATCTTCAAGGCAACTTCCATGGGTACGGTCTTGATGTATGCGATCGCTCTCGCTTTCCACGTCGACATGATCAATTACGTGTTTGCGGGGGTGTTCTGGTTTTCCCTGATTACGATTACAGCCTCTGATCGGTTGGGAGTACGGCTGGTCCTCCGACAGCTTCGCGTCAAAGGGAAGAACCTGCGCAATATACTCATCGTCGGCAGCAATGACGCGGCCCTACAATTCGCGCACAAGATCGAACAGAGCCCCTGGCTCGGTTACCGCATTCTGGGCTTCGTCGACAATGAGTGGCCGGGATTGGTGAAGTTCAAGGAGCAGGGCTACTCTGTCAGCTGCGGTTTCGACCAACTGCGCGTTTTTCTGCGCACCAACGTGGTCGACGAAGTGGTAGTCACTCTGCCGCTACGGTCGCTTCACTCCTATGCCTCCGAAATTGCGGAGCTCTGTGAAGAACAGGGAATTCTGGTGCGTGTCGTTTCCAATATTTTTGACTTGAAGCATGCCCGTTCGAAGGCCGAAGATTTCGAAGGTGAGTCTCACATTACCCACACCACGGGCACCGTGGTTGCCGGCTGGCCGGCGGTGGTTAAATGGTTGTTGGATTTCACCATCTCCCTGGTACTTCTTATTTTCTTCTCTCCCCTGTTCCTGATCACTGTGCTACTGATCAAACTGACCTCACCCGGGCCGGTCTTCTTCCTGCAAGAGAGGCTCGGTTTAAACAAGCGTCGCTTCAAGATTTATAAGTTTCGAACCATGACCCTGGATGCGGAAAGCAGGATGAAAGAGCTTGAGCATCTGAATGAACTCAGCGGCCCTGTTTTCAAGATTAGGAACGATCCCCGTATCACGGCCATTGGAAGATTTCTTCGCAGTACCAGCATCGATGAACTGCCGCAGCTGTTTAACGTTCTGAAGGGTGACATGAGCCTGGTCGGACCCCGGCCTATGGCAGTGCGCGACTATGAGGGATTCAACGAAGACTGGCAACGCCGTCGTTTTAGCGTACGGCCCGGAATCACCTGCCTTTGGCAGGTGCTGGGAAGGAATTGCATTCCTTTTGAGCAGTGGATGGAATTGGATCTGCAATACATCGATCGCTGGTCTCTTTGGCTCGATGTGCAAATCCTTTTCAAGACCATTCCTGCTGTTCTGAAAGGATCGGGCGCCAGCTAAACGGACCTGCAATTGTTCTCTACTTCGGCCTCACGATGAACACAGCACCGAACAAGCTCCAGATTCCGACCAAGTCGGGCCTCCGCCTCGGCACCGTCGCCTTGATCGGGGCGTTGGCCTTGGGAACTGTGTTCCTATTTACTACCGCGGGCGGCCTTCTGGCGGATCAAAACACGACGACGATCATCGTCGCCGCGCTGGTCTTCTTTGGGATGCTGGTATTCGCGGTCGGCTACGGCCGAGCCCATCAGCCGCCGGCCAAATGGCTCAGCTTTATGGTTTGGTGGGGGCTGCTGGTTTCAGAAGAAGTGTTCTCCTACCGCAGTGATATCGTCACCGTGAGCGGAGCCAACTTTGCGTCTGAGGCTTACGACCAGGCTGTCCTCTGGGTGATTGCCCTGATCGCGCTACTGGTTTTAGTTCTCAAATATCCTCCATCCTTGCGCGGCCTATTTCAGGGAGACTACAAGTGGGTCAGCTGGCTCACCCTGGTGAGCGTGTTGTCGTGTGCTTATTCACCCAACCCCGCATTCGCGCTGGCCTGGGCATTTAAGCTGACGTTAGTGGTACTGGTCGTCCACATCTGTTCACAACAAATCTCTGAACTCGGTGACCTCACGACCTTCATCAACGTGACGATCTGGGGTTTCGTCTTTCTCACTGTGTTGCCGACACTGCGCTCCATATTTGTCCCGGATCCTACGGGCGAATACGGTTCAGGGGCCCTGGAACAGCGCTTTCGAGAAGCTCCGACGGAAATATCCGGGATTGCCGGTCTGCTCGCGATCTTATGTCTGATGGTTTACTCGAAGGGGAAGCCGAAATGGGCTCTCTGGGTTGGCGGTGGGTCCCTGGTGATCATGGTCATCGCCGGCGGTAAGACTGGTATCGGCGCCGGGATTATTTCGGGCATTTTGTTTTTTGGTCTGCAGAAGCGTTTCAAGGCAGTCCTGGGATTCGTGGCTGGGACCGCGGCAATTCTGGCACTGGCGTTGAAGTTTACTTCTCTTTCGGAGTATGCCTCGACGTATCTTCAACTGGAGCAAGCATCCAGTTTCACCGGCCGTACCGATTTATGGGCATTTGTCATGCCTTTTATCCTGCAGCATCCCATCCTCGGACAGGGATTTATAGCGTCTCGATTCGTGGCTGTGATTCATCCGGATACCCCATTCAGCAGCAGCCATATGCACAACAGTTTTCTCGAGACTCTTTACAACAACGGACTGATCGGGCTCGTGTTGGTCCTCATGATCAACTACGTGATCGTGCGAAATCTCTGGCGAACCGTGCGCGCTTCCGCCTCGCCAGAACTCCGTTACCTGGCCGTGGGAGCCATGGCCGCCTACATCAATCTGTTGATCAATGCGATGTTCAATGCAACATTCGGAGGACGCCCGGATTGCTCTTACCTGATGCTGATCGCGATGGTGGTGATCAGCAGCCAGCTGCTAAGACTGTCGCACGCGTCTTCTCCAGCGCGAGTGTCGCAGGCGGAAGAGCGCCTGCTCCCGCTCGTTGCCTCCCCGGTTCGAGTTTCGGGATTGAATCGAGTACGCAGGTTTGAATAAGAGGATGTCTATACTTCGCAAGGTCCGACACAAGATAGCCAAGGGCCCGATACACAAACCCTTGACTTGGATTCGTCACCGCGGGCTTCGCCCGACCGACGTGTTCGTTGCCTCTTACCCCAGATCTGGCAATACCTGGCTGAGATTCATGCTGTATGAAATTCTGGTTGGACAATCCTCAACTTTCACCAACGTCCATCATCTGGTTCCGGATATCGGCAAACAAGGGAACGCATGGCCCGTGCTTGCATACAACGGCCGGTTGATCAAAACCCACGAAGCCTATCTTCCGCTGTATCACAAGGCCATCTATCTGGTTCGAGACGCTCGCGACGTTGCCCTTTCGGAGTTTGCCTATCAGAAAGCGCTGGGCTTGGCCGAGGACAATTTCGAAGCTTATCTGCCCCGATTTCTTAGGGGAGAAGTGAACCCGTTCGGGTCCTGGACCGCCCACGTGGATTCCTGGATGGATGCGAAAGATAAAGGGCAAGCAGAGGTGTTGCCGGTGCGCTTTGATGAGATGCGGAGCCAGCCTGAAGACTCCCTCGTCGACATGATGGCGTTTCTCAATGTGCCGGTCGAGCGCGACACCATTCGCCGGGCAGTCGCGAACAATTCAGTGGAGAAGATGCAGGATAAAGAGAGGGTGAATCCGCAAAAGGCTTCCGCCCGGGGACGCTTTATCCGCAGCGGGGCCGTGGGCGGCTGGCGCGAGCGATTTACTGAAACCCAGGCAGAGCTCGTAGAGCTGTACGCCGGCAGCGTCTTGACCCGCGTCGGATTTGCAGAGGTCGAATCCGTGAGTCGATAAGAACGTACAGGCGTTTGTTACAGCCCTGACAAGCCCTCCCCTACAATTTTTGTCCTGATTCCGAAGAGAAACAATCTTTTGTAACCATACAGGCGGTTACCGCTGGTAATGACTTGTCAAGATTCGAAATAGGGCTATAGGGCAGAACGACTCCTTGACACCTTATGGGGGGCTGGCATATTGGAACCTTGCTTGGGCTGGTTTGATCTCCTCCTTCATGCGGCTCACCTTTCGTCTCAGCATTTTGCACGGCAAGTTCCTCCAATAGAGGGACTCAGCCCGCTCTAAATCCACCTCACACAATGCGGTTGCACACGAACCTGCGATGTCGATTTAGAACACGAAAAGAGATTTATCCGAAATGTCGCCCCTGCCGGTAGAACCCACAACTCAGGCTCCTGGCATTTCATTGAAGAAGAAAATTGTCTTCTCTCTGATCTCCTGGGTATTCCTGATGTTTGTTCTGGCCTGCATCGGGGAAGTTTTCTTGCGCGTGGCGCCGATGGGAAAGTTTCAGAGCTCTCCCTTCCGCCAGTATGACCCGAATATTGGGATCGCCCTGGTTCCCGACAAGACGATTCATCACAACAAGGGTTGCTTTAAGGGACTGGTTGAGACCAATAGCTTCGGCATGCGTGACCGCGCCAGGAGCTTGGACAAGCCTGCCGGTGAGTTTCGGATAGCCATGCTGGGAGACTCCGTGATCGAAGGTGTTCACGTGCAGCCGGACGAAGTCGTGAACATTCAGCTGGAGAAAATCCTGCGGGCAAAGGGTTACAACGCTGAAGTGCTGAACTTCGGAGTTGAGGGAATTGGCACGACGCAGGAGCTTTTGATTTACGAAGAGAAAGTTCGACAGTTTCATCCTGACCTTGTGCTGCTGACGTTTACTTCAAATGATGTGATGAATAACTCGTCCATCATTCAGCCGGAAGTGTATGGAATCCAAACCTGGCATGCACCGTATTACGACCTGGGTCCAGAGGGAAATCTGATTTTTCGTCCGGTCGAGAAGCGTTGGTTCAACCGACCGCGCACTTGGCTCGAGAATCACTCAGTGCTGCTCTATTACCTGGAGCGGATTTGGTTCAGCATCGACTACGCTCCTACCAAATGGGATGGAATCCCCGTTTTCTACGGCTCGTATGGAGATCCTCTGAGTCCGGACTGGACCAAGGCCTGGCAGGTTACCGACAAGGTCATGGGATTGACCAAGAAAACAGTCGAGGCCGATGGAGCGAAATTTATGGCTGTAACCTGGGCGGATTTTTGGGAAGTGGATCCGAATTGGCGCCCGCGTCTGGAGAAAGAGATTGGTACAAAACTGCCGCCTGAATTTAATCCTCCGAAGGCGCGGGAGCGGTTGGAAGACATCTATCGGAGGAATGGAATTACCTACGACTTTCTTACCTCCTACATGCAGAGCTATCGCGACCAGCATCATCTGCAATGGCCCTATTTTTCGTTTACCTGCAATCCTCATTACAGCGCGCTCGGGCATGCCGTCGTAGCTCAGGGAATTTTCGAGAAACTGCAACAACACGGAATGCTTCCGCCCCTGGCAGGCGGTGCGACTCCGTGGACACCACTAAGCAATCCTGGCAAGGGGACGATCGATTCGAAGGAGAGATCATGAAATTCGTGCAAAGTACAGTTCGACGCTTTGGCATCGCGGGCGAACTACTTTCATTTTTCGTGGGCAACAAGCGCTGGTGGCTGCTGCCGGTGATTTTGAGCCTCTTCCTTTTGGGAGCGCTCATTGTAGTGGCCCAGAGTTCAGCCATCGCTCCGTTCATCTATACGTTGTTCTAGGAGAAAAATGCTGAAGGCGTTAAAGAGTCTGTGGGAGGGCTGGAAGAAAATTGCGCACAAGATCGGCAATTTCCAGGCCCGGGTCCTGCTGACCGTCTTTTATGCGGTGCTGGTGCTGCCATTTGGACTAGCTGCCCGTTTATTTTCGGACCCGTTGCACATTAAGAAGCGCCCGACCGAATGGCTCAATCACCCCGACGAGCCCACGGACATGGCGTGGGCCAGAAAGCAGTAACCGTGTACATTCTAGGAGTTTCCTGTTACTACCATGACGCAGCGGCGGTGCTGTTGCGGGATGGCGAATTGGTGGCGGCGGCGGAAGAAGAACGCTTCACGCGGATTAAGCACGATTTCAACTATCCCAAGCAGGCCATCAAGTTCTGCCTGGATCAGGCTGGAATTCAGGGCAGCGATCTCGATTACGTTGTCTTTTTCGAAAAGCCGTTTCGCAAGCTGGACCGCATTCTCATGTCGGTGCTGCAGACCTACCCGCAATCGTGGAAGGTCTTCCGTGAGTCCATGGTCACCTGGATCGTCGACAAGCTGTGGGTAGCATCGACCCTGCAAATGGAACTGGGAGTAAGCAAAGACAAAGTTCTGTTCAGCGAACATCACCTTTCCCACGCCGCCAGCGCGTATCTCTGTTCGCCTTTTGACGAGGCTGCCATCCTGACCGTCGACGGAGTGGGTGAGTGGATCACATCGACCTGCGGCGTAGGGCGGGGAAATGAAATCAAGCTGACCAAGCAGATCGACTTCCCGCACTCGATCGGTTTGCTATACAGCGCGTTCACTGCTTTTCTCGGCTTCGAAGTAAATGAAGGCGAATACAAAGTGATGGGCATGGCCTCCTACGGCCAGCCGCGCTATGTCGATAAAGTATGGAAGATGGTTCATCAAAACCAGGATGGATCGTTCGCCCTGGACATGGACTACTTCAGTTTCCATCATTCGACCGACCGGACGTACAGTCGCAAATTCTGTACCTTGTTCGGAGAGCCGCGCCCTCCGAAGGTGCTGTTTTTCACGGAAGGCACGGGCTTTCCCCAGTATTTTGGAGCTAAGCCAGCAAACTTCAAGCCACTGTCGGATCAGAATCAGCACTACGCCGATGTCGCAGCCAGCATTCAGAAGGTGACGGAAGAGCTGCTGCTGGGCATGGCACGGAACCTCTACAGGACGACCGGACTCAAGAAGCTATGCATGGCAGGTGGCGTGGCCCTGAACAGCGTGGCGAATACCCGCATCCTGAATGAAACCCCGTTTGAAGAGTTGTACATTCAGCCCGCGGCCGGGGACGGAGGCGGTGCGCTTGGTGCGGCCCTGTGGGTGCACAGCACACTGCTCGGAAAACCACGCAACTTCACCATGCAGCATGCGTATTGGGGACGGTCGAACTCCGATAGTGAAATCGGGGACTTCCTCAAGCAAAACAATATTCCGCACGCTCACTTTGATTGCCAGGATGCGTTGCTCGATCAAGTGGTGGAACGGTTGACCAGCGGCAAAGTTGTGGGGTGGGCGCAAGGCCGTTTCGAGTGGGGCCCGCGAGCGCTCGGCAGCCGGTCGATTTTGGCCGATCCCCGCAATCCGAACATGAAGGACATCGTGAACTCGAAGATAAAGTTTCGCGAACCTTACCGTCCCTTCGCGCCATCCGTGCTGGCGGAATGCGCGGAAAAATATTTCGAACTGCCGAACGCTGCGCACAAAAATCCCGCACGTTACATGTTGTACGTCGTGCCCGTGAGGGAAGAGCAGAAGTCCACCCTGCCCGCGATCACGCACGTGGATGGAACGGGGCGTTTGCAGACCGTTTTCCGCGAGCATAGTCCGCGCTATTACTCGCTGATCGAGCGCTTCGGACAGTCCACGGGTGTTCCCATCGTGCTCAACACTTCGTTCAATCTGAAGGGTGAGCCGATCGTGAATACTCCAGCGAATGCGTTCAGCACATTTTCGAAGAGTGGCATGGATTCTCTGATTCTGGAGAACTTCCTCCTCGACAAGTCGGAGACCTAGGTCGGTCATTGGTTCGAACCGCGATGAAAATCGACGACACCACGACGACGACTGAACCCACTGAGGCCAAGGATCGCAAGCCCAGCATTCCCAGCTTTCGCGTGCTGGGAGTTCGGGTCAACGCCGTGCAAATTCCCGACATCATCGGAGTCATCGAACGGTGGGTGCGGGATCGGGACACCAGCAACTACATTGCCGTTACCGGAATGCATGGCGTCGCCGAGTCCAGGAACGATCCCCGATTTCGCGACATTCTCAATGCTGCTGGCCTGGTGATCCCAGATGGCATGCCTCTGGTATGGCTTGGCCGCCTCCAGGGGCACGGCGAATTGAAGCGCCGCACTCCCGGATCTGAAGTGATGGAAGCGTTCTTCCAAGCGACCGGATCGAAGTATAGCCATTTTTTCTACGGCGGCGTGCCGGGCGTCGCCGATCTGCTGGCCAGAACCGAGCAGGAGCGGCACGGAATCCGAGTGGTGGGAACTTACTGCCCGCCCTTTCGCCCGCTTACGGAAGCCGAAGAGAAGGAAGTGCGGTCCATGGTCCGAGCGGCTAATCCCGATATTCTCTGGGTCGGCCTCAGCACGCCGAAACAGGAAAAGTGGATGTACGAACACCGGGACAAAATTCAAGTGCCAGTGATGTTAGGGGTGGGGGCAGCGTTCGACATGAATACTGGCCGGCTGAGGCGTGCTCCACTGTGGATGCAGGATAGCGGCCTCGAATGGCTCTTCCGTCTGGTGATTGAGCCGCGCCGGCTGTGGCGCCGATATCTCCTCGAAGGCTCCCGGTTTGCATGGGCGGTGTGGTTGGAGCACATCGTTCCCCGGATATTCCGGAGACCGGCAACCGATTCGACTCAGGTTCCAGAATGAGCGCAAGTACTTGAAGAACAAAACGCTGTCGATTCAGATTTCTTAAATCAGTCAGGAGGCTAGGGGAATGAGCAGGCAGAAACGGATTTTGGTAACGGGCGCGGGAGGCTTCATTGGACATCACCTGGTAAAAAGACTGAAGAGGGATGGCCACTGGGTGCGGGGCGCCGATATTAAATATCCCGAATATGAATCCAGTGCGGCGGATCAGTTCGAGATCCTGGATCTCCGCAAGGTCGAGAATTGCGAACTGGCGACGCGTGACGGCATCGATGAGATCTATAATCTCGCGGCCGACATGGGCGGCATTGGCTACATCACGGCGTTCCATGCCGACATCAGCCGTAACAATATTCTCATCAACGCCCACATGCTCGAAGCCGCCCGGCAAAACGGCGTCAAGCGCTTCCTGTTCTCTTCCTCTGCCTGCGTCTACAACCAGGCCAAACAGAAAGACCCCAACGTCACCGCGTTGCGCGAAGAAGATGCCTATCCCGCCGATCCCGAGCCTGGGTACGGATGGGAAAAACTGTTTGCCGAAGAGCTCTGCCGCTACTACTACAAGGACTACGGTTTCGAAACCTCGATCGTGCGTTTCCACAACGTCTACGGTCCGCTCGGAACCTATGAGGGCGGAAAGGAGAAGGCGCCTGCAGCCATCAGCCGCAAAGTTGCCTTGGCGCAAAATGGAGATCAGATTGAAGTCTGGGGAGATGGTGAGCAGACGCGTTCGTTCATGCACGTCGACGATTGCGTCGAGGGCCTGATTCGTCTGATGGCTTCGGGTTATCGCGAGCCGCTGAATCTCGGCACCGATGAACTGGTCACGATCAATGAGTTGGTCGATCTGGTTGCCAAAGTGGCGGGCAAGAGAATCAACAAACGTCACAACCTCACCGGACCGCAAGGGGTACGTGGGCGCAACAGCGACAACACGCGTTTGCGCGAAGTGCTGGGCTGGGAGCCGTCCATCCGCCTCGAGCAAGGCTTGGCGAACACCTATCCTTGGATCGCATCTCAGGTTCAGCAAGCTGCTCCGGTTACCGCTGACGCCAAATGATGAGCCGCCTGGATTCCTATACGTCGAGTAGCACAGAATCCGGACCCCTGTTCGTCATCGGCATGTGGCGCTCCGGAACCTCGCTGCTTTACACTCTGCTCAACCAGCATCCCCAGATCGCGCTCCTGTATGAGGGCGATCTGCCGCTATTGCGGCCGCTCTTTTCCCGCAAAGGCAGCAAGAAGGACTGGTTGGCGCGATGGGAATTCTGGAATTCCGCCCTCTCCCGTCACCGCATCCCTGCCGACAGAATCCCCGCCATCGTCCCCGATCTCCCTACCGGCGCGATGGCTGTCTGGAAAGAGTATGCCGGCACCGCGGCGATCTTCGGAGAAAAATCACCAGATTACTGCGATTCCTTGCAGACGCTGGCGCACGAGTTTCCCGGAGCCCGCTTCATTATCCTCTGGAGAAATCCAGCGGACATTTGCCGCAGCATCATTCGAGCGCGTAAGGGCTCTTCGTTTTTTTCCAAGCCTGGAATGGCGCACAGAGCGATTCTTGGTTCTCACAAGCTGAAGCAAGAGTGCGATGCGCTGCTGAGTCAGCGCATTCCCGTGCACCAGATTCAATACGAGAAAATGGTGCAGGATTCGGCGAAGGTGATGGCTGGAGTCTGCCAGTTTCTCGGGATACCCTTCGATCCCACGATGTGTTCTCTCGAAGGTTCCGACCGTTCCGCAATCCACGAAGGTGCCCACCACGAATTGGTCAAGCAAGAGGAGATATTGTCCTCCACGAAGCGCGAGGAAGTCTTACCGCCGCGCTTGAAGCGAAAAATCGAACGATACGTTAGCTATTGGAAGAACAAATACGGAGATGTCTGGCCGCAGTATCCGGAATGGCAAGCGGTTTCCGGATACCCAACCGCAGCCCAGCGGTTTCTCGATGATGCTTTGTTTCGCGCTTTGCGGATACTGGACGGATTCACGGCTTTTGTGTACTGCTACGCTCCCCTCAGCTGGCTGGATCGATACCGTTCATTCAGGCGTCGGCGCTATCAGATTGACGCCAACCACCCACCCTCAGCCCAACCCTCCTCAAACCCGGAGGCTTTGCGACGCCTGGAAGTGCCGGGAATGAAGTAGGTCGTCAGGGGATATGCGCATCCTAGGTTTATCGTCGTTTACCCACGACACCTCAGCCGCATTGCTTGAGGATGGCGTGGTTCGCGCGGCCCTGGAAGAAAGCAAACTCCTGCGTACGAAGAGCACGAGCGGCCTACCGGATGCTGCAATTCAATTCTGTCTGCGGAGCGGGGGCACAAGCTGGCACGATCTCGATTATGTGGCCGTGTCCAGTCGGCCGTTGCAGGGCTGGAGACGCCGGTCCTTGGCAGGCGCAAGAATTCTTCCTTTCTCCCCGATAGCAGCCGCCTATTGCCAGGTCAGCGAAGTCGGCCGGGTGGCGCGAGAGTTGGGCAACTTCCGAGTTCTACGGCATCCCAACGAAGTCCATACTGCAAAGGTTGTCCAGTTCGAACATCACCTCTGCCATGCCGCCAACGCCTTCTTTCAGTCGCCGTTTGAGCGTGCCTTGATTCTTACCATGGATGAAGAAGGCGATGGCAGGTCTGCCATGCTCGCGGTGGGCACGGTAAACCGCATTCGAACTCTCCGCTGCATGCAATATCCGCACTCCCTGGCCTGGCTCTATTCGCAAGTGACCGGACTTCTGGGATTCACTCCGCATGCGGACGAGCATAAGACGCAGTGGTTCAGCCTCGAGGGCAAGCCGGAATACCGGGACGTTTTTCATGACATGTTGCGCAAGAGCGTCGATGGTTTGCCCCGCGTTGATCGCAGCTACCTCAGCCATGGGGCGGGTGGGCACTTTGTGCTGTCATCAAAGTTTCGTCGCCGAATCGGGATGGCGGACCAAGACCATCCATTGAGCGACGGGCAGCGGCGCGCCTTGGCAGCTACTGTTCAGCAGGTTTGCACTGAGATCGTTATGGCGAGCCTGGAGAAGGTTCGAAAGCAGCAGGGAATCGATGCGGTTTGTCTTTCCGGTGGTTTATTTCAGAATCCACTGATGGTCCACGCGCTCGAACAAGGTCTGGGACTGAATCAAGTTTTTGTGTCACCCGCCTCTGGAAACGCCGGATGTTCGGTGGGTGCTGCTCTGCTTCTGCATCATCACCTGTTGGGCGCGCCGCGCAGGGAGAGTAGTAATAGCGTCTATCTCGGGCCTTCCTACACGCGTCACGAGATCAAAGACATCCTGGACAACTGCAAGGCGAGAGCGTCGCTGCAGACCACGGAAGAGCGCAGATCCGATGCTGTGGTAGAGCTTCTGCAAGCGGGCAAGATCATCGCTTGGTTTCAAGGTGCCGCGGAATTCGGCCCGCGCGCGCTGGGCAACCGCAGTGTGCTGGCCTCCCCCTGGGCTCCCTATGTCAAAGAGAATCTCAACGACTTTATCAAGCATCGGGAATGGTTCCGCCCCTTTGCACTTTCCATCCCAGAGGAGGATGCCCCGAACTATTTCGAGTGTTCCCGCCTTTGCCGCTCGATGAGTTCGATGGCGCGAGTGCGTCCCGATGTGCAATGCTTGCCGGAGGCCTTTGTGCTGCCGGGGAATATTGTGCGCTTGCATCTGGTGGAGAGGCGCGCGAATCCCGAGCTGTGGGGATTGCTGAAACATTTCGGCTTATACGCTCCGGCGCCGATTCTTATCAATACGTCATTCAATCTTTTCGGGGAACCGCTGGTTGTGAGTCCGCTCGACGCAATTCGAAGTTACAACTGCTCCGGCATCGATGCTTTGATGATCAACAACTTTCTGCTGACTAAAGTTCCGTTCCAAAGCCGAATTAAAACGCTAGAGTATTCCGGCGCCAAGGTCTCCACCTAGAATTCTTCCTGCCTTTTCACCCATCTGAACTGCCAGGTCCTTACACCTGGCCGCCTGCCTCGCGCCAAACCCCACCAGCTGCTCACGAAACGCCCACCGGGCGATCTCTGCTCCCAACGTTAAAACCCCAGGTTAGTCAGGCTGAGTGCGGCTGTCTTGGAGTGGACTCGGAGTAGCAACCAGAAACGGGTTACTGATTCTCCAGCAGGATCGGCTTAATCCCGATTCGCACGGTTGAGCCGGTTGTCTTGGCCTTCACGCCCGCGAGATCGAGAGAGTAATCGTAGCCGGCCGGTAGGGTGAAGCTTGACGTAGTACAGCTTCCCTCGTTGCACGACTGCGACGAATCCCATACCGCGATCGCCTGGTAGCCGCCCGGCCGCGTGTAGCCACACTGCCACACCGTACCCGCCGCTACGCAGGGGGAGCTCAAGGTCGCTCCCACTAACCAATTGGTCATTTCGTTGTAAGTCGTTCCGCCGATCAGGGTACCGGTCGACTCAGACCAGAACGGCGTGGTAGCCCCATCCCATGCGTACCAATAGGATCGTGCGACACCGATCGATTGCATAAGAATTTCGAAGCGGGCAATCCACGCCGCTTCCTGGTCGGGATCGGTGATTGTGACCTTCGCTCCGAACCCTCCCTCCGAGCTGATCAACGGCTTTCCCTGTTGATTTGCCGCGGCCAGCACGTTCTGCAACGGGGCGGCATCCGTAATCGCATCCTCAGGCGCTTGTGGCCATTGCACATATCCGTGATAGGAAATCACGTCCACATACTGCCCGCCGCCAGCGGCCAGGAAGCTGCTCATCGCCGTAGCGACGTTGATGCCGGTGTCAGTCACGTAGGCGGGCGTTGTGATCTGAGCGGAAGGATCGATCGCCTTCCGCGTATAGGTGCTCAGCGAACTGCATCCGGTCCCGATAATGATGCACCGTGCATCTTGCGACATTCTCACTAATTGGGCGGTCGTACCCTGCCACATAATGGGCGCCGTAGGTTCGTTCCAGATCTCGTAATACTTAATTTCGCCCTTGTATCGCGAAGCCAGAGCCGTCACCCAATCGATGTAGTGCTGATCCGTGCCGGTGCCATCCACTTTGAGATCCGCGGGCGGGAAACACTGACCAGGACCTCCTTGGCCGGGCAGGTTGAAGCCGCACACCGCGTCTCCCTCCCCGGAGCCACATCCCTTATCGTTGCCTGCGCACTGTGCCCAGGGCGGAGTTCGCGCCAAGTCATATAAGATGTCGACGTGGTTCGCCAGCGCCGTGTTGACGCGCGTATCGGCCAGCGTCCAATCGAACACGCCGGGAGCGGTATTGATTTGTGCCCACTGTATGTCGCTGTCCCAGAACCGCTGTGCGCCGAAGGAAATGTTTGGCCATGGCGCGTTGGGATAGTCCATGTGGAGACCAAAGAACGTCAGGGGGATTTCTTTGCCGACGGCCGAGCCGCTGACCGTGAAGTGAAAGCTGTGTTGGTTGCGATTCGTCCCCCGATCCGTCACTTTTATCGTGAGCGGAAAGGTTCCGATTTGCGTGGATGTTCCGGAAATGACGCCGGAGGAAGAAAGACTTAGTCCCGTCGGCAGCGGACCGGAGAGCAAACTCCACGAATATGGAGGAAATCCGCCAGTTGCGCTCATCGCGAAAGAGAACGGAGCCCCTACAGGCGTGATCGGCAACGCCGGAGTCACAATGCTGAGCGGGGCTGATGCAGAAGGCATAATCGTCACCTTCGCATGCGCCGCTCGATTGGGGTCCGCTACACTGGTTGCCGTCACTGTGGCCCACGCTTGTACATACGCCGACGGAGCTGTAAATAGCCCCTTGCTGGAAATAGTGCCCAGCGTCGTCGTCCACGTAACCGCAGGATTGGTCGAGTTCTCCGTCACTCCAGTGAATTGCTGAGTCGAGGAAGAGGTGACCGTTGCGGTGCCGGGAGTGACGGTAACCTGGAGTGGCGGCATCACGGTGACACTTGCCTTTGCCGATTTCGTCGGATCTGCGACGCTCGTGGCCGTGACGTAAACCGTCGTGTTTTGGGTCACGTTCGGCGAAGCAAACATGCCTCCGCCGGAAATCGTTCCCGCTGTAGCTGTCCACGTCACTCGCGTTTGCTGAGTGTTGCTGACCGTGGCCTCGAAAACCTGTTGCTTTGAGGCGTTCATGGTTAGGCTGATCGGACTGATGGTAACGCTCACCGGCGGTGTCACCGTCACTACCGCGGTTACCGACTTGCTGGCATCGGCGACACTGGTTGCCGTCACCGACACCGTCGTATCTGAAGTCACTTTGGGGGCGGTAAACAGACCCGAACTGGAAATCGATCCTTGCGTGGCTGACCATTTCACGGAAAGATCAGTGGTCCCCGTGATCTTTACCGTAAACTGCTGGGTCAGTGTGGAAGCAACGCTTGCCGTAGTCGGAGTGATATAAACCTGATTCGTCTGGCTCGCGGTGGCAAGCTTCCGGGCGGTACCGATGAAAGCGCAAAATATGATTGCGCAAAGCGCAAGCGTTTGGAACTTGAACTGGGTGGGCCGGCGAAAGGCCCTGCGAAGGGCCTGAAGAATGGACACGGGGGACATGGCAATCCTCAACACTATCTGCTTTGCGCTCCTTCCCACTTTAGAAGCGGGTGAACGATTGCAACTAGGTGCCGAAGGGGCACACTTGGGCATGACCTGACGTATACCCCTTTAAGTCTTTCTTTAAGTTTTCGGAGGGCAGAACGACGAAACTCAGCGCAGCGAACTTCCGCAGCGGGCACACTACGGACTTTCGAGAAGGATTGGCTCCACGCCGATGGAGAGGGTCGAGCAAGCCGTGATCGAGTGCGTGCCGCCTTGCAAATCCTCGTAGGTGGTGTAGACGGAACTGGGAGTGAAATTCGAAAAGGTGCAGCTCTCGCTGCGATTCACAACGCTGCAGCTTTGAGCTGAATCCCAAACTGCCTCCGCCTGTACGCCACCGGCCAAGGTAAAGCCACAGGTCCAGACCGTTCCCGATGACGTACAGGGACCGGTCGCCGTGGCGCCTTCCAGCCAGTTGTAGAGCGTTGAGTCGTCAATGCCGGCCTGATTCAGTCCGCCGCCGGCGAGGGTGAGGGTCCCGACGTTGGTAGCTCCGTATTCGAACCAAGCTACGCGTTGGATGCCTAAGCCAGCCTGCAGCAGGTAGGCTTTCGCCAGCCATCCCGCTTGCGTGTACGGGTCGGAGACATCGGCTGATGAATAGCCGAGTTCGGTATCCCAAATCGGCTTCGAGGAGAAGCCGGCAGCGGATGCTACCGGCTCGATCGACTGAGAGACCGTGAGAACGCCTTCCACCGGATCGCCGGGTTCAACGTAACCATGGAAGCCGATGATGTCCGCGTACTGTCCTCCTCCTGCTGCCAGATAAGCAGTCATCCAACCGCTTGGGGTATCTAAAGCGGTGTTCGTTTCATCCGCAATAGTCACCGCTGGGGGCGTCAGCATCTGTGAGGTGGGATCGATTCCGGTCGCGGGATAGGTAGTGAGAGAGTTGCAATTGGTTCCCACGATAACGCAACGGGCATCCTGAGCCATCCGCGCCAACTGGGGAAGGGTACCGTTCCAGAAGGTGACATTGTTGGGTTCGTTCCACACTTCCCAGTAGTGGATCTTGGGCAGGTTGTCATGGTTCACGTGTTGCGCCAGGGCGGTTACAAAGTTTGTGAAGGTCGCATCCGTTCCCGTGCCGTCGGCAAACACGTCAGCGGGCGGATCGCACGAGCCTGCCGGATGGCCACTGGTGTTGGAGAAGTTGCAGGCATCCGTAGGATTGCTCGAAATGTAGGCCGGAGTGGAATACATGGTGAAGACAAGCTGGTAGTTTCCTGCCGGGTTGCCAACTTCATTCTGCTGGTACAAGGTTCGCCATTGGTCGAGCGTACTGAAATCGTAGACGCCACCCCCTTGGTCAATGTCATTCCAGCGGGTCTCGGTTGAGTGCATCCGGATCATGCCAAAAGGGATGAAATTACTCGTGCCGAACGCAGGCCACGCCAACGTGGGAGGGGTGGCGATAGCCCCCACATCGATGTGCATGCCAAAGTATTGCGGTGACAGCGGGGAGAGAGCCTGAGCCGAAGCGGCAGCAGCAGCCTTAGCAACCGGTGCCACCGACGAGGCTGATCCAGAGCAACTCAGCGGAGGAGTCGGCGTGCTCGAAGCGGGGGACGTCCCCGCGCCTCCTCCGCAGGCAACCAGACAGGTCGCGAAAACCAACACCGTGGCCAGTGGGAACCAGGTTTTGAACGCCGCCAGATGCGATCCGACGCGAGATGCGCCCGAAGTGCTCATATTCTGCGGCTCAGCGCAATCGTCATTCTGACACCCTATCGCACATGATCGTTGCCTAGGAAGGACATTGCCCCAGAATAATGGCAACACCTCGCAGGGCAGAAAGTTTCGCCGCCGAAATACGGCGGCTGGACACCGGGCTGCTTTTCCATCGAAAAAACCTGCGAGCACAAATCGCGAGCGACCTGCCCGTGGCGCAATTAGACTCCCACAAGAATGCAATCAGACCCTAACGACAGACTGCTTCAAGAGTCTTTGACGATTAATGTTGAGTCGACGGCCCCTCCAGCAGGATAGGTATCTCACCAACGTCTACGGAACCAGCGCCGCAGGGCGAGCGCTCGCCAGAAAGCTTGGCACAGTTTTGTATCTGCCACGACTTGGGCACATCGAACTTGGAACTGTGATCCTCGTTCCATAAAATCCAGGCCGAACCGGAAGATTCGCGCGTCAGTTTGCAGACCCAGCTTCCACTCTCGTTTCTTTCGCACGAATCCATTCGCGCGCCGATCAACCACTTCTGAACTTCCGCGTAGGCATGAGCCGAAATAGTCGTGGTGGCCTCATCTTCTTCCGTAAAAGGAATACTGTCGCCACCGTCGTCGTCCCAGGCGTACCAATAGAAACGCTGCACCCCGCCCGCCCAGTTCAAGATGTAGGCTCGCGCGGCCCACCCAGGAGCCTGCTGCACAGGATCAATGGGATCGGTCAGGGGATTTCGGATCCAGCCAGATTCTGTATTCCACAGAGGCTTGTCGATCACCCCATACTTCCGCATGACGTCTTTGACGGGCAGGATCATCTTCAGCATGGTTTCTGGGCGCTTGCGGACGTAGAAGTGATAACCGATGACATCGGCATACTGTCCGCCTCCCAGCTCAAGATAACGATCGAGCCAGTCGATGCCGTTGGGATTTACCGGCGCCGGAGAAACGACTTTAATGTTCGGGTCAACCTGTTTCAATGTCATGTAGGCTTCTTTCGCCAGGGTCAGCATTCTTTCGGGAGTGCCGATGATGCGATTCCCGGGAAGATTGGGCTCGTTCCAGATTTCGTAATAAAGGATGCGACCTTTGTAACGTAGTGCCTGGGTACGGACATAGTTTCGCCAGTCCTCCAGGTCCGCGATGTCTCCGACCACTTCTCCGCGAGCGTGATGGGGCGGAGCGAATCGGCCCATCGGCGCTTCCACCGGCCCAGCCGACGCCCAATCTGGGGTAAAGCCGAATGTCATCAAGAGATCGACGTGATGCTTCTCGGCAAGATCCACTTCGCGGTCAAGGATGCGCCAGTCATAGCGGTTCTTTTCTATCTCTACCTGAGGCCAGTGGACTTTGGCATCCCACAACCGCCAACTACCGAACGGAACCGGCGGCCAGGGAGTGGTCGAGAAAGCACGGTGAATGTGGAGTCCGAAAAACTCCGCGGGCACCGGGCTCGCAGGAGGATTCAGGCTAAGGCGTCCAGACGATGCTTCGGATCTCAACCGTCCCGACGATCGCCCTAGCAGGGAAGAAGCGGAGACGCCCACGACACACGCCAATGCGATGACTGACAGCCAAAGCAGCTTAGGCTTCAGGGATGGGACAAGCATGGATCGGAAAAGCATGAATGAGAAACGCATATAGACTCTTCTCGATGTGCGTCAACGCGCAGCGCTCTCGAAATTGTGCGCCGCTCGCTGGTAGATTTTCATCAATTGCGGATAGTTTTTCTCTGCCGTGTACTTGGATTCATATTCGGCCCGGGCTGCGATTCCCATGGCGTGCATCTCGTCGGGATGAGTCCACGCCCATTCCACTTTGCTCGCCAGGTCTTGGGAGTCGGAGGGAGCGAAATGAAGTCCGGTTCGATGATCCTCGACTAGTTCTTGCATGACTCCCATGCGGCTGCAGACGACCGGAGTGCTGCAAGCGAAAGATTCCCCGATCGCCATGCAGAATGTCTCGTACCATTCGCTGGAAATGATAGCGAAGCGGGCATTATTAATGGCCGCCAGGGTTTCGCTCCGCGGTAACTGCCCTTTGAATTGAACCTGGGTGAGACCCTCGCGCTCTGCCTGGGCCTGCAATTGCTCCTGATCCGGACCGCCTCCGATGATGACGAGAGGCACAGCGAGAGAGAGGTGTTTCCAGGCTGCCAGTATCGTCTTGACGCCCTTCTCGGGGGAAAGCCGGCCGGCGAACAAAGCGTAATCACCAATGCCGGTACGCGCGCCCGGGTCGGGAGAAACGAAGTTCGGCTTGACCAAGATCCTTTCACCGGGCAGCCCCCCTTCCATAAACTTGTTCCGTTCGAATTCGCTGAGGGCGACGAAGCAGGAGACTTCGCGCTTCCAAGTGTCTCGCAGGCGGTGATACGCCAACATGAGGGCCACTACGGCGGAAGCGGAATAGGAATCGTGGTAACAGG
Organism: Candidatus Sulfotelmatobacter sp.; assembly: GCA_049584315.1. GTDB lineage: Bacteria > Acidobacteriota > Terriglobia > Terriglobales > Acidobacteriaceae > Sulfotelmatobacter. The sequence goes on from JBAUXO010000130.1 coordinate 134,091, forward strand.
AGTGTTTCACGCCTCGCCACAACGAACTCCCCAGGCATTCTTCACATACCTTGCCGTCGCGGAAAAATGTACCGGCTGAGCATAGCAGGCGATAGTTGTGCAACGTCTGAACCACTGGGATCTTGGCCTCGTAGCAGGCCGAGTAGATCGACGGAGAGATCATCACGAACGTGTTGTGCACGTGGACCACGCTAGGCTTTTCTTTCCGTAACAACTCCAGGAACTCACGTCGCGAATCGGAAGCCCAGATGGTTTGCTTGGCCAGGCTAAAGCGTCGCATTCCGTGATAACCATCCGTATCCCAGTTGCTCCGGCAGTAGGTCACCACTTGATTGCCAGCCTTTTCCAGCATTCTGCATTCTTGTTCAAAGACCGCGTCTTCGCCTCCAGCCTGCTGGTAGGTGTTGTGAACCATGGCAATCTTCACGAGGTCCTCAGGTTGCTTTCCCGCCTTGGCTGACCTTGCCGGGCGCGGTTATAGAGGGTTTGTGCGGGGATCACGCAATTACCACCGCCAGCGCGAGTGCTCAGCCTGGTGATGCAACTCCTCGAAGCAGAGGTGGTCAACCAACGGTTGTCAAAAATGTATGTCGGAAGTTCAGTCCAGTCAAGTCGTTCGAGCGGGAATGGCCACGCTTGATCAAACCAGGCCATTCCCACAAAATGGGAGGTTGGCGCGCCTTTCTTCTTAGCAGCCGGATCCCTTTTGACAAGTGAAGATCCTTGATGCCCATGTGCAACCGGGCCGTTGGGCGCTGCTCGCGGAACAATTGGCGGTTTGGTTTCCCTTCATGTATTCGTCCACCGCCCAGAACGTAACATCGTCATCCGGGTCCGAGGAAACGCTCACGTACTCGCCCCAGTATGTATCGGTCTCGTCCTGCCCGCTCGCTCCGCTATCGGAGAGGATCGCTACCGGCGTGCCCAGAGTTCCCGAGGTGTTTACGGTAACGAAGTAAGGCGAAGGATCGTAATTGGCGGTGCTGCCGTGGGCGGTACTTCCGGTCACGGTATAAGTGATGCCGAGATCGCCGACCGCATCCATCGCTGCGCTGGGCGCGGACATGAAGTAGTGATTCGTCTGGTCTTGGATGTCTCCGATAAACACAGTGGAAGGAGTCTTGCCCGCCAGGATTTTGTAATAGCGGATACCGGTGCGTCGGTTGGTGGCGGCTTCCTGAACCGTGTGAGCGACCGCCAAGTATTCTCCTGCGACTCCGGTCGTAATGTACCGATAAGCCAAGCGCGACATCAGCCGGTCTCCGATGCTGTCAATGTCGCGGCCGTATGGCTCAGGAATGCAATAGGTGTTAGCTGGACTCTTCGGGGTGTAACAACCCGGAGTGTAGGGATGAAACTTAAGCGGCATGAGTGTCGGGCCCGCGCCGCTGGTGAGGCCAGACCATGTCCAGAAAGCGAGCGCCTTCGAGGTGCAAGGTGAGGCCGAGCACGTATCGTTCGTACCGGCATTGCTGGGATTCACTTGTGCGAGGAAATATTCCCCCGCTGTGTCCGCAGGAATCGGGTTATCCCCTTCGAAGTCCGCCGGCAAAATAGTATGGATCAAAGTCTTGTCGGTTCCGTTGGTCCCGACGGCGTAGCTGGGGATGTAGGTATAGCACTGCGGGGGGTTCGAGGAAAGCCCCGCCACGATATCCTTCTTGTCGAGTTGGCAAACTTCGAATCCGACAATGTTGTAACTATGGCCCGGGTCTTCCAGATCCCAAGTGACATAAAATCCGTCCGACCAGGTGCCGTACCTCGCGTAGTCCGGGAAGTAAGCGGTTCCGGCAGAATTCTTGGGGAGTGCAGGATTAAGTTCGTAAGCGTAGGCGTTCCAGTAGCTCTTCCCGTTGTTTCCTTGCAGGTTACTTGCGGGAACGGGGCCGTCGCCCGCGCTTACTCCGAAGCAAAGATAGTAGAGGGTTGTTCCGCCCGTTCCGGCGGCTCTGAAAATATTGCCCAGAACGAAAACTTCGTCAATCCGGTCATAACTTGCGAAGCCATCCAAGGACGGATTGCTGCAATACGAGGAGCCGCTCGGCGCGAACAATGTGCCCAGGAGCTGAGGAGCGGCGGTCCCATTGGCCGTGCTGGCGAAGATGCCGCTGCCCGTGGCTCGGTCGAAGGCCTGCGTATAGCTCCCGGCGAACTCCAAGTACTGGCCCACGCCATTCGCGTTTGTCGGCCCCACCCCACCCACTGGATCCGCCTGCGCTCCAGGCTGAGATGGCACCGCCAGGATGCTGCTCGCATCCAGCCCTTCCAGCTGGCCGGACCACGACCCAGCCGCCGGCGACGTCGTATCGAAGCCCACCCAATTCTTGCCTCCCGGACAAGTGCTCGCACTGTTGTTCGCGGCGCACCACGTCTGCGCTGGAGGCGCCGGAGCTGTACAGGTTCCGTACGCAGGCGAGCCGCTGCAGTTGTTCTGCGCCGCAGAAACCAAGCTGCTAAGGGCAACGAAAACGGCAACGGTCCACGAAAATACTCGGATTAGCATGTCTTCCCCTAAATGATGTGGGAGGAGTACGCGGCTCGCCGTAGCGCACGTACCACGCCGTTCTCCCCATTGCAGAAGTCTTTCGTCCAAACCACTTACACGCCAGCGGACGGCTACCGCCGGACAGAAAGTGCATTATTTCGCAAGCGAGCGCCAAAAAGGGGGGAGGTGGATCGTTAGCATCGCCAGGGCTCTGCAATCACGGTGTCCTATGCAATTTCTTGCATGGGACCAGCCCTGATTCTGGCCTTAGCTGGAAGGCCAGAGTACACGGCACCGCGGTTTTGGGCAAGAGTCCAAAGACCCATATTCGGCGTCTTTTCGTTCGAAACCAATCGTCGATTTAGACCGTGACGCGCCCGGAAAATAAATTCAATTTCGGGATGGATGGGGTGTGGACGTTTTCTGATTCTGGCGCACCTCGAGCGCGACCAGTTGTCCATCCGTTTTTACTCCCATCAGAACGACTCTTCCTGACTTCTGAACGCGAACCGGCACCAGGCACGACAAACTGGGAAATACAGACTGTCCCCGCTCCCCAATGGCCTTCGTCCCCAGCAATTGCAACCTGAGTTGAGCCAGCGCAAACTTTCCGCGATGATTGACGATGTAATGCCACTCGCCGTTGTTATCGACTACGAGAAGGTCGTCGTATCCATCAGCCTTAAGATCTGCGGTTGCCCCGTGAAATCCGAAAGGGTGGTTGGCAGCAAATATGATGGGAAACGTTTTTTCTTGCTCGAATTTTCCCTCGCCTTGATTGATCAGCACTTCGTTCCCGATGGTCGACCAGAGTGCGACATCGAGTTTGCCATCGTGGTCAAAGTCCGATAGCTGCCCGTCAACGTAGGCATACTTCCAATTCTCTCCGCCCGCTTGCCAAGTCTGGTCTTCAAACGTGCCTTGTCCCTTGTTTCGAAAAAGTGCCGGAGGCTTGTTGTCTCTGAGCAGCAACAGGTCCCATCGACCGCTGTGGCTAAAATCGGCGGCCAATGCTTTACGAGTACGCCCCGGATTCTCGTCCAAGCTGTCCGCTAGATTCACTTCCCGGAAGGTTCCGTCACCTTGATTATGGTACAGATGGCTGCGCGCGCCGGCGAAGTCGTTGGGGAACAAGAACGACGCCTTGGCGGGGGGAGCGTTCAAATCCGTGTAAACGGTCACCAACAGATCCAGAGTTCCATTACCCTCCGCGTCAAACAGCAAGGCTGACGTCGCCAGTTCTCCCGGCATTCTCTTGATCCCAACTTTTTCTGTGACGTCTGTAAAGGTTCCGTCGCCGTTGTTGTGATAAACCGTCACGCCTCCCAGTCCTGCAACGAATAGACTCGCGTGATCCGAGTGGTCATAATCACCGAACGTCGCCGAAAGATCGCTGCCAGTGCCGGGCACCCCCGCCTTCCTTGTGGTTTCGGCGAAAGTGCCATTTCTCAAGTTCCGAAGAAAGTGGTTCGAGCCTCCCGGCACAACCACGTACAGGTCGGGATATCCGCTTCCGTCCAAATCTCCTGCGGCGACAAAACCGCCAATGGCTGGAATCAGAATTCGACGTGCGAACGCAAGCGAGTATTCCCCGGAGGCGATCGGTTTTTGCAGCGTTTGTGCGGAGGGTGGATTGCTCAGCGGCGGCAGCGAGAGGTGCATCGGTGCGGTCACATCGACCAGGGTGATTCCCTCAGGCAGCGGTTTCGGTGTGGCCTGAGACAAACAAGGATGCGGTAGGCAGACCGCCCCGAGTAGGAGCATGCCGCCAAGAAAAGTGAGCGAATCAAGTCCGGCCAGAAATCCAGTTGCCCGAACTGGAAATGGTTGCCAAGCGTTCAATGAATACCTGATTGCGCCCCTCACTTCCCGGTGCCGGTGCCTACGAGTTCAAGCATGAGCGCGCCTCCCACTGCGTTATCGCTGACCTGCACGTACGCCTGTTGGGGAATGGTCGCGACGCTCGACGCCCCTTGACCTGGAATAGAGACGTTCGGCACATACAACGGTTGCCCATACACCTGGTTATCCACCGGATACGGAAACAGCTTGTTGAAGGTCGTGGACCGAACGTTGGAGGTAGTAAGGAGGGTCTCATTGAGATTCTGCCCGGTGCGGCCGAGATTGTTGTGCTGCGTGAAAGTGCCGGCAAATACCTGTGCCACTGCGGCCGGCGCCAGGGCCGAAAGAAGCGCTGCGGACAAAGCTACTCGCCGCAGTGCAGACCCTCTCGTGAGCATACTGTTCTCCACATTATTTTGTTCAGCCGTTGTCACGGTTATTTTGCCGAGGGTGCCAGGAACCACGGCGCCGTCGCATCGTTCGTCTTCATGAAGTTCATGAGCATGTTCGATACTCTCTCGGTTCCGCCACCGGGTTGCGAAGTGTGCGTTCCATCCGCTTCAAGATCTTGGCACGTCCACACCTGGCCATCGCTGCGGGCAAGCATCCCATTCGCCCAGGTGTACGCTCCCCACGCCACCCAGGGAGCCAGAACCGGCCCGTTCGCGGGATTGTAGTTCATCGCCGCAACCCCATTGATCTGATCCTGAATCATTCCTCTCACGGCATAAGCCGATTCATAAGCATAAGGTTCGGGATCGTTCGTTCCAGGACCCGCCAAACCATTCGAATACCCTGCGTATTCCCTCGAGTTAAAGAATGCCATTTTCAGGTTGGGGAACAAAGCGTGGAGGTTCTGCACCGTGCTCTCCATGTGAGCCTGGAGCGTGGTCATGTCCGACGGGAACGAACCCTTCGGCTGACTGTCCACCAATTCCGCCCATGCCACAACCACCTGCTGGGCCGTTACCCCGCTCTGCGGCAGGAAGTAATCCATGATGTCGGTCCACGCTGGATGCTTAATGTTGTCCCAAGCCACCGCGCCCACCCGGGGTTGCGCGCCAGGAACGAACACGAGGTGCTCGTGGTTGACCGAAGGATCGGCAGTAGCGTCCGTAACAAATGTCTGGTAGTTATCGTAGGCAATCGACATTCCGATCGAAAGCATCGCGAACTTGCCACTCGGATCCGGATTTCCGTTTGCATCCAGCGGTTGGATGGATTGAGCGAGGCTTACTCCGGCCGCATCGTGGCTGGGGGGCATTTCGTTGCTTCCGTTTAAGTAAAGCCCGCCTTCCACGCCAAAATAGGTTCCCGTGCCGAGGTCCGTTAGAGGAACAAGTGGAGTAGTCATGCCCGTCGCATCCCACTTGATATTGTTGCAGTCCGAACCGGTGGCCTTGGCGACCGGCAATGTCAATTGGGTTGTCGTTTTGTGCGCGGCCGAATCGGTTGCGGTTACGCTAAATGGATAACTTCCTACGGCCACCGTCGAGGCCAATGTGCCGGTAATGCTGCCCTTGCTGGATAAGCTCAACCCAGCCGGAAGACCGGATCCTAAGGCAAGACTCCAAGTTACCGTGCCGATTCCGTGCGTGGACTCGAGCCTGGCCAGATAGGCAGCTTGTTGCGTCGCAACCGGCAAGGTTGGAAAAGTCCTGATCGCCAATGAGGTCGCCGCCCGCCCAATTCCGTAAAGAGTCGTTCCCATGGAAGGCAAGTTGTTTGTCGTCACAACCAACGTTCCGTCGAAAGACCCCGCAAATGACGGCGAGAACGTTACTGGGAGCGTTACCGAAGAACCTGCCTTTACCACTTGATTTGCCGCAAAGCCGGTCACGGCAAACGGCGGGTCGGTGTAGATTTTTACGATGGTCAGGCCTTTGGTGCCGGTATTTTTCAAGATCAGATTCTGAGGCGCGCTGGTGGTTCCTACGGGAGCGTTGTCAAAGCTGAGAGAAGAACTGCTCAAACTTCCGATAGCCCCCGGTAGTTGTCCCGTACCGGTCAAAGTGACCACGACCGGAGTGTACCCCTCAATGTTGACGGTGAAGTTGCCGGTGTAGGTTTGCGCCGCTTGAGGCGCGAAAACAACTTCGTAGGTCATCACTTGGTTCTGGGTGACGGGGTCAGGCGCCCATCCTGCCAGCAATTTGAACGCGGAAGGACCAAAACTGAAGCTGTTAATGGTCATTTTCGTTGCGCACGTGTTGCTGATGACAACGTCTTCGACCAGACTCTGAGTGTTGATCGCCCGCGTCGGAAAGTTGATTTGCAGATTGGACGGCGTGACCTTAAGGCAACTCTGCCCCGCCGCTGACGCACTCAGGACCGACCCCATCACCAAGCCACTCAATGCGAGCTCGAACCACTTAGGGTGAGTGAACATTTGTCGGTCCCTTGGGGCAACTCGTAGTTTAAGGCGGCCCAGAGTAAGACTCGGAGGTCTGCTAAGAGTTCCATCCGTCCCTTCAAGGGTCCAACCGAGAACCGGCACAAGTCGTCTGAAAGCGCCAGGAGTAAGGCATTCGCTCTGGGGAAGTCTTGATCGGGAGATTCTTGGGGGAACCGGACTTACACCGGCCCTCAGTCTGCCTTTCAAACGAAACAGTGTCAAGATGAAAGAACTTGCAATGAAAGAACTTGCAATCGTGAATCTCGGCTCGGGTGGGCTCATACTTGAGCATGCAAGCGGAGAAGAGTCTGCGCTCCTCGGGTCCATCGCGTATGCAATTTCCTTCGCCGCCACGCCGATTGAAACGCCATTTTCCCTTGACAAGATAAAGCCGATACACCACAATAGCGCCCGTTGTTGCTCCCCGCAGAACCCTTGAATTGGTAAGCAATCCCGTTCTATTCCCGCCCCCACTGACTCAAATCGTGTTTTGTGACCGCGTAAGGAAGAGGAAAAAATGAAGGCATTCCCGCGCCACGTAATTGTTTCCCTTGCAATGTTTGCCTCCACGGCAACCCTGAGCGCCCAGACCAACGTGCTGACTTGGCGCAACAATATTGGGCGCGATGGTCTGAACGCTACCGAGACGGTTCTGAACCAAAGCAACGTGAACTCTGCACAGTTCGGCAAAATCTGCTCCGCGGTTGTTGATGGCCAGATTTATGCCCAACCGTTGGTCGTTTCGACGGGCGGAGGAAACACGGTCTACGTGGCCACCCAGAATGACTCGGTTTACTCCGTGAACGGGACAGACTGCAGCGTGATCAAAAGTGTGTCACTACTTGAGCCGAGCGAAGAAGCGGTCCAGTGCAAGGACGTGGGAGGGGCGAAGTGCAGAAGTGTCAGTCCCGTATTTGGGATTCTGGGAACCCCGGTAATCGATCCGACTACAAATACGATTTATGTGGTCAGCGAAAGCGAGTTGACGACCGGGAAATGTGTAGCTACTACGAATCGGAAGCCGAGCAATTGCTTCATTCATCGCTTGCACGCACTGGATCTTACGACGCTTGCGGAAAAATTCGATGGCCCGGTGGCGATTGCGGGCAGCTATCAGAAAGTTGGGTTTAGCTCTTACAATCACATTCAACGTCCCGGACTGCTCGAGTTGACTGGCGCCATGGCCAATGGCGACAGCGGAATCTACATTGGATTTTCTGAGGCAGATGGCGGTGGAACCCCGGCCGTGAGCATACCTCGCGGTTGGATATTTGGTTATGATGCCAAGGAGCTCACGGCTGTGCACTACGAGTGGAATGCCACGCCAGCCGGAGAAGGTGGCGGGATTTGGGCGAGTGGTGCAGGACTGGCGGCGGGACTCGATTCACCCAGCGGCGCAAACTATATCTACTTTACCACCGGCGATGGTGATTTTACCGCGAACACGGGCGGATCCGACTATGGTGACAGCCTTGTGAAGCTAACCGCCGGACTGGTGCCCGCTTCATACTTCACGCCTTTCGCGCAGGCTTGCATGAATCCTGCAGATCTGGATTTTGGTTCCGGCGGCGTAATGCTGATCCCCAATAGCGGTTCCACCTACTATGGCGTCGCGGCCAGCAAACTGGGACATATTTTTGTCATGAACCGGGCGGATCCCGGCGGATACACCCCTCCGACTAATTCCACTTGCCCGGCTACAGGGAGCAACGCGAATACTCAGGATTTCCTGGGCTCCTCTCATCAGTACTACACGACGCCCGGATATTGGAATTCACAGATGTATGCCATACCCATGTTTGGCACGATGACGAAATATCAAATCAATTCTCCCGCTTGCCCCTCGGTCCTGATTTGCACGACCAACACCGTGCATACAGCGGTCAGTTTCCAGTACGGAACGAACCTCTCGCTTTCCGCTTCGGGCACCAGTGCGGGAACCGGGATTGCGTGGGCTGCTTTGGGGAATGGCTGGCCCACGGCGCTCACTCCGGCGCCAGTTACGCTCTACGCCTTTGACGCCGAACATATAGTTTCCAAGGCCATTCCGATGTTGTGGAACAGCGGCCAGTGTCCCACTCGGGACCAGACCGGTAACTCAACCAAGTTTGTCGTACCCACGATTGCCAATGGTATGGTCTATCTCGGCTCGATGGATCCGACCGACACCACCAATACCCGGGGAAGACTGGACGTGTTTGGATTGACCAGTGCCGCATGCGACTAAGAAATAGCTGAGAGCGTCGCAAATCTGATCTCGCTAGGCGGCGGAATTTCACCCGTTCGTTACTCGTCCGTAGCTCGGTGCTGATAAGCTCTTAGAGCGTAGGACAGGTCCCCCATCCTCCCTGTCCAAATCTCACTCTTGACTATTTTCGAACATATTAAGCGCAGACTCTTTGCCATGCTATCGCGGACTGGGGTCGCGGTATATTCCCGTGTCCCCGTTTTTGGATTCCTTCGCGCCTCGGTGGCCGTCGTCAGAAATAGCCCACTCGTTTTAGTCATCGACCGCAGCGATGGAAGGGGACTTTCGTTTCCGGGTGGTCTTGCGTGGCCATGGGAAACGGCTGAACAAACGATGAGGCGAGAATTACTTGAAGAGACCGGTCTGCAGATCGAGAAAGCGTCGTTACTTTTCGAGTATCGAACTTCAGCCGACGTCCGCTGCATCCTGAGCGTTTTCGAGGCAGAAACCAGCGGCAATTTGGCCGACTCGTGGGAAGGATCGCCCCTCTGGCTTCCTTTCTCCGAAATCCGGCCCTCGTTGCTTCCTAGCCAGAAGGAAATCGTAGATCGGATTCTTGGAGGCTCGAGCTTTCAAGAATCCGGAACCAAACCCCGATGATTCCGAAGTAGTGATCCAGTCGGCCATGCCACAACTTTGATGGCGGTCAATCCCCTTCCGCCACAAAGTGTTCGCGGCACGAATCCTGATCGAGGCTCTCATCTTAATGCTGCTGCCTTAAACCAAAGCCTTGCTTCGCATCAGGCTTCCTTTTCTCGGAGCCACCTTATCGATACGCCAGTTCCTTCGCCCTTTGCGCAGCTTTGACCACGGCTTTGATCAGCGTCACTCGCAGCTTTCCTTCTTCTAGCTCCAGGATGCCGTCGATCGTGCATCCCGCCGGCGTTGTGACCGCGTCTTTCAGCAGAGCCGGATGATCGCCGGTCTCTAACACTACCGTCGCTGCGCCGAGTGTCGTCTGCGCCGCAAGCAGTGTTGCCACGTCGCGCGGCAGACCGACTTTTACTCCCGCCTCCGCCAGCGACTCCAGGATGATGTAGATGTATGCCGGGCCGCTCCCTGACAGAGCGGTCACGGCGTCCATATGCTTTTCATCGACCGCGACCGTTCTTCCGCCAACGGCGAAGAGAGCGCTGGCCGTCTCCAGATGTTGGGTAGTCGCGAACTTGCCTCGACAGAGGGCTGTGATGCCAACTCCCAACAGACATGGTGTGTTCGGCATCGCCCGTATCACCGCCACGTCGAGTCCAAGAGCGCGCTCAATGTGGCCCGTCGGAACCGAAGCGGCCACCGAAATAATAAGTTGTCCGCTCGTTACCACTGGCTGGATCTGGTTTGCAACCTCTTCCACCATCTGCGGCTTCACGCCGATCAGAATGATATCCGCGTCGCGGGCAGCAGCAACGTTGTCCGTACCCACTGCAATGCCCAGCGTTTCACCGAGACTCCGCGCTCGCTCTTCGTGCGCTACCGTGGCGCGCGCTAATTCCGGCCGCAGCAATCCTCTGTCGAGAAGCGCCTTGAGTAGGATGCCTCCCATTTTTCCGGCGCCTAAAACGGCGATCCGCTTTCCCGCTATATCGAATCCCATGCCTACTCCTCGTTTGTTTGACGCCGCTATCTGACTCGGGAAGTTCGTCGGTTGCACGAATGACGAATTACCGTTGTCTCGTCGCCACTCATTTTGCTTTGTGCGGATAAATCGATGGCGGACAGGAACGAGTCTATCAAAGCCACGGCGCCGCATCCTGTTGTTCGCCGGAGGCGATGCCAGAGTCCGCACGGCTGGCTCCTGCGAAAGGATCCTGTGAGATTGTTCCAGCAAAATCCGGTACCGACAGAACCATCTCAGCAGCGGAAGGTCGTACCAAAGCCATCACCATCATCATGGATGCCGGGGAGATGACCTTGATGTCCAGACCGATATCGAGCATCAACTCCATCAGGCCGCGCGTGTTCATGAGCGTGCCCAGTCCTGCGGCTCCCCGCATCGGCATTGCCGTAAGCCAGGACGCGAGTGTCGATCCGCCAAGTGACCCACGGGCGCGACCAGCACCATCAATCCGCAGCGTGAAATCAACGCGCTGCGTTCGCTCCCTTATGACGGGTATTTGATCGGCATGTCGAGAGACCGGCTACTTCTATTTGCCTAATATTTTCGCTATGGTTACCAGCGCCGCCCGCACAAAACTTCGCCCGACGGGCGTCCAATAGGAGCGTATTTCTCACTCCGTCCGGGCCACACCAGGATGGCACGTCGGTGCCATTTACCGCCGCGGTCTGTGAAGACTAAAGTCTCTCAGGCGGCGTATCAAGCGGGTGTCAGGGGTTTGCCCCGTCTTGATGGTTTAAGTGGTCCCCCTTCGCCATTCCGAATTATCTGCGCCAGATATGGGTGTGTGTTTACTGCGTCCAGATCAAGGTCCAAGGAGAAACAGAATGGCTCAACACGCAGTTCCATTATCGGAGAAATTCCGAAGGATCAAGGTGCTTGCCGCCGAAAGCACGCGCATGAACAGCCAGCTGCTTGCCGACGCGTTGGCGCAGGACGGCCAGTTGGAAGTCACCGGGATAGAGCCCAGACCAGCTTCAATACTGGTGGCTGTGGCTCAGGAGAAGCCCCATGTAGTTCTGATCAGTTCGGCGTTGGAAGATTCCGGTACCCAGGGTTTTAATTTGGCACGGCAGATTTCCGCAGTGGCGCCGAGCACCCGTGTGATCCTCTTGATGGACGCCTCCAACCCCTCCGCCGTAGTTCAAGCCTTTCGCTGCGGAGCTCGGGGAATTTTCTCACGTACGGAATCTTCCAAAAGTCTCGCCAAGTGCATCCATAGCGTTTATGAAGGTCAGGTGTGGGCGAACAGTGCGGAGTTGTGCTACGTGATGGAAGCCCTGCGCGCATCCGAACCAATACGATTGGTGGATTCCGGAGGTGAGGCTATTCTTTCCAAGCGGGAGCAAGATGTGGTTCGCTGTGTGGCTGAGGGATTGTCGAACCGGGAGATCGCCAGCAGCCTCGGCCTCACCGAACACACGGTCAAGAATTACCTCTTCCGCATCTTCGATAAGCTCGGGGTATCAAGCCGGGTTGAAGTGGTACTTTACGTTTTCCGGTTTCGTAAAGACTTGGTGGGCGCTTCTGTCCCCAATTCCGTCGAATCGTTGGGGCCGGCTCTCGTCGCCAGGCCTTCCAAGCCGACCAGCAGAATGGGTCTGGCCGCGTCCCGGGTACCGGCTGAAATCTGACACCAGTGAGACTTTACAAGCCCTGTTTCGCGGCTACTGCCACCGTAATCCCTCCGCAGCCGTGCTCACAATGGAGCGACCGATCACCAGGGAGGCCGTTGCCGCTGGGGACGGGACATTGAGCACGTGCAGCATCCTGTTTGAAGGCACAAACTGAAAATCATCGGCCAGTGTGCCCGCACGCGTCAGCGCTTGGGCGCGAACTCCGGCCCCCCCCGGCACCAAGTCCTCAGCGCACACCTCGGGGACGAGTCGCTGCAAGGCTCGCACGAATGCAGCCTTGGAAAACGACCGGTGGAATTCCCCCAATCCACTGCGCCAGTTTTTCGCCGCCATTCGCCAGAATCCAGGAAACACCAGGCATGAACCCATGTCGCGTACGTTGAAGTCTGTCCGCCGGTAGCCTTCACGGCGAAAGGCCAGCACCGCGTTCGGTCCAGCATCCACGCTGCCGCTAATGCGTCGCGTGAAATGAACTCCAAGAAAAGGAAACTGCGGATTGGGAACGGGATAGATAAGAGAACGCACCAGCGACGAGCGTGCCGGAATGAGGTCGTAATATTCGCCCCGGAAAGGCACAATGATTCCGTGTGGATCGTCCCCCGCCATGCGGCTGATACGATCGCTGAACAATCCCGCGCAGTTGACGAGTGATTTTCCGGAGAATGCGCCGCTGCGGGTTTCAACCGAGATTTCAGCCTCGTTCTGCTTAATGCCAATCACTTCAGTCGAAGTGAGTATGGATCCGCCTCTCGCAGCAATGAGCTCTGCATATTTGGCGCAGACTGCCGAGTAGTCCGTGATGCCAGTCGAGGGGACGACCAACGCCCGCAGTCCGCGGGCCTGGGGCTCGATCTGCCGCAACTCTTCGGGTCCGATAGAACGCAGGCCAGTAAGCCCATTGGCCTCGCCGCGGCGCCGCAACTCTTCGAGGCGCGGGAACTCCCCCTCGTGAGTAGCCACAATTACTTTGCCGCAAACCTGATGAGCGATGCCCTGTTCGCGGCAGAATGCCAACATCGCGGCAGCGCCGGTTACACATAACTTCGCTTTCAAGGAGCCCGGTTTGTAGTAGACGCCCGAATGGATAACGCCGCTGTTGTGGCCGCTCTGATGCCGGCCCACGCGCTCTTCTTTTTCCAACAACAGCAGGCGAAACTGCGGGAATCGGCGCGTGATTTCGAGCGCCACCGCAAGGCCTACAATGCCTCCGCCCACAATGATGACGTTGTACCGCGTATCGGCCATAAGACACCCAATTACCCGCACGATGAGCGTAACAGATGCCCATTGGCTTGGCTGATACCGGCAGGTAAGCCCGATTACAGTGATGGCGTAAGTTACCGGTAGCCTTGGGTTGTGCTGCCGCCAGGACTACTGCCGCCATTCCGAGCGCCCCGCCACGCAAGTAAAATTGGCAGGCAAATACCAATCCTAACCGTAACCCTGCCTCGAGCGGCGCCTGCCCGTCGTGCCCCAGATCACGACGGCCACAAGGGCCGGCCAAACCGAATAAAGCCGGAGGACCAGCCTTCGCCCCGGAGGCCATCACTGTCAGCTAGCTGCCGGTTCGCAACCGTGATGCCCACCCCAGTTCCGCGGATGACTTCCCCAGCGCCGCCCGACCATGCAGGAACGACTCGGAACGCTCCTCTTCGTGATCCCCGTCAGCATCCCGAATCGGTGTTTCGGGCAGCGGTTTCTCGGCGCCCCGCGCTAGAGTGATTGCCAGCAACGAAATTATCCACAATACCGACAGGCAAGTTCGAACCACATAAGAGAAGCTGGGAAAGCCATAATCTTCGATCGATGAGGCCGCGCATCAGGGCGGGCTGGGAGCTGACAGTGGACTGCCTGTACAATCTTCTCGGATTCTCGTATCGAATGAGAACGCTTGGGAGGTGTTTCGGTGTTGATGCGGCGTCTAATTTCGCTCAGCTTGATTGCTTTGGTGGTGTCGGCCTATGGGTTTTCAATCCCGCGGGCTGAAGCTGCGGATCATGAGGTCAATGTTGCTGCCGCCGCAGACTTAAGCTCCGCTCTGCAGGAACTCGGGACCAGCTACGAGAAACGCACGGGAGTCACAGTAAAGCTTTCCTGCGGCGCATCTGGCGCATTGACCCAGCAGATTCAGAACGGCGCACCCTTTGACATTTTTTTCTCGGCTGACATGGATTACCCGCACCAGTTGATCGCTGGCGGCCAGGCGGACGGCGCAACGCTGTATCGTTATGCTGTGGGACGATTAGTGTTGTGGGTTCCCATGGATTCGTCGCTCGATGTCGAACGGAAGGGCATGGACGTTCTGCTTGATCCGTCTGTAAAGAAAATTTCGATCGGCAACCCGCAGCATGCGCCGTACGGTCGTGCAGCTGTTGCCGCGCTGAACCATTACGGTCTGTATGGAAAGGTCAGCGACCGCCTGGTGCTGGGAGAAAATATTTCGCAAGCGGCACAATTTGTCGAATCCGGTAATGCGCAGGTCGGCATCGTCGCGCTGGCTCACGCCGCAGCACCAGCCATGCAGGGAAGGGGAAAATACTGGATCGTCCCGGCCGAGGCCTATCCTCCGCTGGATCAGGGGGTGGTTGTAATCTCGCGCTCACCCCACAAACAAGATGCGGCTGCATTTCTGGACTATATAAAAACCACGGAAGGATCGGCCGTGCTGCGGCGCTATGGTTTTACCTTGCCTGAACCGAAGCAGCAAACAGCTAAATAATGATGGCGAAATAAAATGTATATCGACTGGCAAGCATTCCGGCTGACGGTGGAACTAGCGTGCTTGGTGTCGACCATTCTTTTCCTGGCGGGGCTGCCTCTCGCTTACTGGATCGCCTTCTCGCACTGGCACTGGAAATTTATGGTGGAAGCCCTAGTCGCCTTGCCGATCGTGCTTCCCCCGACCGTCCTCGGATTCTATGTGCTGGTTGCCCTCGGCTCCCGCAGCCCCTTGGGACAATGGTGGCAGTCGGTTAGCGGCCACACTCTCGCGTTCACCTTTACCGGGCTGGTGATCGGCTCCCTCCTTTATAGCTTGCCCTTCGCGGTGCAACCCTTTGCCGCCTCCTTCTCCTCGGTGGATCGCAAACTGCTCGCCGCGTCCGCCACGTTGGGTGCTTCTCCCTTGCACACTTTTTTCCGCGTCGTCGTCCCCCTCTCGGTGCCCGGATTGATCACCGGTGTAGCCTTGGCTTTCGCTCACACCATGGGCGAGTTTGGCGTGGTGCTCATGATTGGAGGCAATATTCCCGGCGTGACCCGCACCGTTTCTATCAGCATTTACGATCAGGTTGAAGCTTCCAACTATGCCTCCGCCAATGGGATGGCCTTGCTGCTGCTAGTCTTCTGCTTCGTCGTTCTCACCGTGGTATATGGAGTGCACCGGAGAGCGTTAAAGCAGAAAACCTGGCCCGTAGGCCCGACGGAGTAACCAAGCTCGATGCTCACAACCGCGGAACTGAAATCCGCAACCGCATCCGCAAATCCAACGCTGAGCGCACGCATCCGCCGGCGCTGCGCTTCCACAGAGCACGAGTTCTCACTCGACGTGGACCTCAACGCCGTGCCCGGCTTCACCATTCTGTTCGGCCCGTCGGGAGCCGGGAAAACTATGCTGCTCGATTGCGTTGTCGGTTTGGCCGCTCCTGACGCCGGACGGATTTCTGTCGGCGAGCGTGTCCTGTTCGACGGAAAGCCTCCCGTTTGCGTTCCCGTGGCTAAGCGCGGCATGGGGTACGTTTTGCAGGATCTCGCTCTGTTTCCGCATCTGACGGTCGAACAGAATACGGCCTATGGCTTGGCGCATCTGCCCAGGTCTGGTAGAAGGCAGCGGGTTGCGGCGATGCTCGAGGAGTTCCACATCGACCACTTGCGTCAGCAACTCCCAGCAAAAATCTCAGGCGGAGAGCGCCAGCGCGTTGCTCTGGCCCGAGCTCTGGTAACCGACCCATGCGTCCTTCTTCTCGACGAACCTCTCGCCGCTCTGGACGGCTCGACCAAGGCAGGAATCATCGACGATCTCCGCCGCTGGAATCAGCTTCACCGTATCCCCATTCTGTATGTCACGCACAGCCGAGAGGAAGTGATGGCTCTGGGCGAACGGGTGCTTGTGATGGACCGGGGACGTATCATCGCCCAGGGGACGCCCCATGAAGTGTTACGGGCTCCGCTTCAGGAGACCGTCGCACAGTTAGCCGGTTTCGAGAATATCTTCGATGCCATGGTGCAGTCTGTCCACCCCGATCGCGGCACTCTAACCTGCAAGTTGGAGGGAGATAAGCCCGGGAGCCTGGTGGAGATCGAGACCCCTCTGGTGCGCACCGAAGCGGGTTCGCATCTGCGGGTTGGAATTCGCGCCGGCGACATCCTGCTGGCCGTTACACTCCCCACCGGCCTAAGCGCGCGCAATGTGATTCCGGGACGTCTGGCCTCATTGCAGCAACGCGATGTGGTTGTTTCTGCGCGGGTGGATTGTGGCGTCGAGATGGAAGTCCACTTGACGCTCGCTGCCAGAGACACACTCCATCTCACGCCCGGCATGGCAGTGTGGTTGGTCATCAAAACCCACTCCTGCCACCTGATGCAGCGCTGAGAGCGGGCGGCCTTGCGCTCCAAAGATGACATTCCTTTTACATTTTCTTAAATAGGGGGAGAAGAACTACGCGGCCCGATGGTACGGTCTAGGGCAAAAACGATGCGGTGTTGCGTGCTATCGGAAGTAGGTTGAGAAAAAAGACTCTGGAAGTGTGATCGCGGCGGCAGCTTTGCCTCTTCGATGCGTTCCATCTCGATCACGGCGATCCACTGTCCTTTTCGCTGTTCTGAGAATACGATGTGGCCACCCAGAATCTGCGCCGCGATGGCTGGCGGCAAATCGCGATGGAAGCCGAAAAAACGGGTCTTCCATTCTGTCCAGGTGCGCCACTGATCCCATGACGCAGGACCGGGCTCGTACTTCGTCGAAAAGACCAGAGCGACTTCAAAGTTGGGCCCGGAAACGCCCGAGTGAAAATCAGCCGCGGAGAGCACTTCATCCCAAGAAAAGTCTTCAACGCGCACCACCCGCATCGGCCGTGTAACGTAGCCGAGCCAGGGCCGGGTCAACTCATCCGATGCGGGCCAAGCCGTCAGCACGCCCGCCATGGGATAACGTGCCTCCAGGAATTGCTCGGCATCTTCATGCAGTACAATGTAGTTCCGGTAAGCCAGGTTATCCTCCGGCGAAAATCCATAAGGGGGATTCCAGAATAACGCCGCCACAAATGCCAGCGTTACACAAGCTATGGCTGTACGCCAAAAACGCAATCGGCGCCAGAGCGTCGAGACGCAGACGATAATTATCAGAGGGACCGCCGGAAGCATATAGCGAGCCAGCACTGCGCCCCCGATCAAAGCCATGGCCATCACGTAGGTGAGTACGACGACGTAGAAGACCATCTGCACGGGTAGGCTGATCCTTGGCCGCTTCGCTTCCGAATCGCTTTGCGGTGGGAACATCCACATCGCCAGCAGCGTCGCCAGCGTCAAAACCCAGAGATGAAGGTAGCCGCTGACTTGCCATAGCCGCATGACCAGCGCCAGAAGAAAGCGCGCCGGGCTTAGCGTCGCGGCTACGTTGTACCGAAAAAACTCCGGGTTGCCGAAAACGTATCCTGTGCGCCTGTAGTGATAGAGATACCAGAGCGCAAGAGGCACGACCGGAACGATCAACGACACGATTCGCTGTGCTGCGCTGCTCTTCGATCGCGAATCGCTTCGTTCCTCTTCGCGATCCGGCCACAATTTATGCAGTGATGTCCTCCGCGCCAGCACTCCGATCATCTCCCATCCTGCAAGCGCAACCGGAGCTAGAATCGCAGTCTCTTTCGCCAGCGCGGCGAGCGCGAACCACAACACAGTGCCGATCGCCTGTCCTTCGACGTAAGCCGAGAGGCCCCAGAAAATAAGCCCCGCCGCCGCCAGGTCCACTTGCGCCAAAGAGCTTTGCGCGAAAAATACCGGATAGACTGCCGTACACAGAGTGGCCCCAATCGCGACTTTTGTGTTCGCTACGCGCTCAGTCAGCCGAAATACACCCAAAAGCGAAAAGGTGGCCAGCACCAGCATGGCGGACCGAGTGACCGGAGGAGCGTATCCCACCACCTTCCAGCAGAGCGCCAGCCAGGCCATTACCAGCGGTGGATGTGCGTTCGAGACCGTGGAATGCGGAATGAAACTCGCGGTTGACAGGATGTCGCGTGCGGCCGGAACATAGTAGCCCGCTTCGTCCCAGAAGTAGGGCAGCCGCAGCAGAGGCACGTGCAGCAGAAAAATCGATACGAAGATGACCGCGAATACCAGAGCGGGATAGCTCCCGGACCATAGCAGTCGTCCGCGCTGGCCCGTTGGGTAATCTTTCAGAGCATTCCTCCTGCAGGTCCGTGGGGCATCTGATCTTCAAGCCCTTGACGACGAACCAGGGACGCAGCCAAACATTCTCGCGGTTTGCCAGCGAGGATTCATCCGTCGCACCCGGAGTGACTTTAGTGCACCTGTCCCCCAGGGCTCATGCGTGGGTCCAGTTTGATTTCGCCGAAGGCGGTCTCGTAGCCGTTCACGTTCTGCTGCAGCAGTCCGAGCAAAGCCTTGGCCTGTTGCGGGCTCAGATAGATACCCTGAAAGTTGCGCAGTTCGACTTGCGCTTCGCTCTGCTGTTGCACCGTGCCAAATACGAGGAAGAAGTCCCATACATTCACTCGCATCTGCACGCTGTTGGCATAAGATTCCCGGTAATCGGGGGCATTAGTCAGCTTGACATTGGGTTGCGGCGGAACACTCATAGCCAAGCAGTGTAATAACTTAGGAGTAGAAAGGAAAGATGAGCCGACGGAAGTTCCGCGCAATTGCCCTGACCCTTCCTCGATGCGCACGAGTGCGATCGGATTCTCTGACAAAAATTGTCAACTTGCCTGCAAGTTTCTGGCGAATCGCCCTGCCGCGAAAGGTCATGGTCCGAAGCTACTTTGCTGAATCCAAAGGGGTTGTAGGATGTCATTACAAGCCTCATCTGGCGTTCAAAGTGCGAGACTGGATGCGGTTTTCAAACTAAGCTTCACGAGTTCGACTATGACCCATAAGCCTGAGAACGCGGCCATCGAAGAAGAGATTATTCTCCCGGAAAACCTTCTGCCCTTAGGATCTGTGCTGGGTGAAGGCGTCACGCCTCAGGACATCAGCATGGTCCTCGCGAAAGTGTTCCACGTTCAGTATGCCGAAGTTGCCCTGCTTCGGCTAGAAGGCGGCCTGCTCAAGTTTGTCTTTCCGGAGCATCTCCGCACTACCGGCGCAATTCCGATTTCCAGTAAAGCCGTGGCCGCCCACACCGCCTTGAGCAAGAAAGCCGAGATCTTTAACAACTTCGCGCGCGTAAAGCACGCCAGCATCTTCGAGACCATCAAGCCAGTTGGAGCTGAGGAAGATACTCCCACGCCGCCCGCGCCCATTCAGAAGCTGATGTCAGTACCAATTCTGGATAACAACTCGACCGTGCTGGGCGTCCTTCAGATTTCGCGCAAGGGTTTGGATCCGCGCTTTACTCAGGACTTCAGCCGCGAAGACTTGCACGACCTGGAACTCGCAGCCGGCTTGCTGGCGGGCTCACCCGTGATGCTGGCCAATTAATTCGGTTGCCGGATGGTAAAGCGCGGACGTTTGTCCAACCGGCGAACCAAGTTGAATCAGCTCAGTGGTACTACGTCGAACTACACACATAACCCTATTATGTGCTGACGCAGGTGGCCCAACGGGCCTTAGACCATGGAGAGCTAGAGCCTTAGGAGGCGGCGCAATAGACTAGCGCCACTGGCGTGCGCCCTGCAACTGCACCTCGGTCGAACGAGCTGACCTCGAACCCAAGCGGCAAAGGACGCCAACAGCGAAGCCGAGGGCAACGAAGGGAGTGGGCATGGACTCAACTTACTCGTCCGGCAGAAATTGGTTTGGTACCCGGCGACTCAATCCGTCGGGATTGGATCTTAGCGCGCTGTTCCTCATGATTCTGTGGACCTGTGCCGGACTGGCGAGCTGCGGCTCGACGACTTCGTCGAACTCGTCCTCTGGAAACGACTCCATGCCGGCAATCACTTCCTTTACGGCGAATCCGACGAGCGTAAACTCCGGCACCAGCAGCACGCTGAGCTGGGCGACGACCGGCGCGACCGGCCTTGCCATCTCGCCGGGAACATTCACCTCCACCGCGGCAAGCGGCTCAACCAACATCAGTCCGGCTGCGACGACCACCTACACGCTGACAGCGACCAATGCCTCCGGCTCGACCACATCCACGGTAAAAGTCACGGTAACCGCGCCCGGTGGTTCGCTGTCAATCGCAACCACTTCGTGCCCGGGCGGAACACAAGGCTCCGCGTACACAGGCTGCACCATTGGGGCCAGCGGTGGATCTCCGCCATACACCTATTCCGTCAGTACGAATGCCAGCTTCCCTCCGTTGCCCGAAGGAATGTCTCTCAATGCAACAACAGGAAACGTCACCAGCTCACTGATCGGCGGTCAAGGCACCTACACGCCTGAATTTGTGGTGACGGACTCGACCAATGCCCAGGCGACTCAGGGCATCAGCATTGCCATCAACGGCAACAATGCATTTCTCGCCAATGTCTTTCCCTCAACTTCTATTTTTCACCATCGAGTAGATGCGGCCACGACCAGCTTGCCGGTAGATACTTCCCCCGCAGCACCTATGTACAGCGGCTACTTGTCATCTACGGTGAAGCCATTCTTCGGGAGCAATTCAAATGCTCCCTTTCCGAATGGGATCCCAGCGATTGAAGTTCCTTACAACCAGGCGGACGTATCCGTTAAAACCACCGTATATCAATCCTATTTCGCGACTGGCCCGATACCCGCGAATGCCCCGGTGGAAGGCACCAGCAACTCGACGGGAGATCGACACGTTCTGGTTTACTTGGAGCCAGGCGGTGGAAACAACCCTGCTCTGTACGAGATGTGGCAAGGAATCTATGAAGGCGGTCCCTGGACCGATTCTTCAAACGCGCTTTGGCCGGACGTATCTTCGAACAATCTGACACAGCAAGGGCAGGGGACATCCGATGCCGCGGGCCTTCCGGTAGGGCCGCTACTCGCCAACGCCGACGAGGTGATAGGTACGGGCACACCCAACTCGCCGGCCGGAACGATTCAGCATCCCATCCGGTTCACCCTCAATCATATGTTGAACTACTGGGTCTGGCCGGCTACGGAAACAGCAGGCGTGGGAAGTTGCACGGCTACAGGAGGGGGCTCCATTGGCGTGGAATCGGAAATTTCGCAATCCTCTCCCCCGGAAAGCTGTACTATGTCCGGACCTGCTGGTGAGATCTATCGACTGAAGGCTTCGGTTGTTACCCCCGCCTGCGCTTCCACCAGTCCGCAAGCGGCCATTATCGTCACTGCATTTCGAAACTATGGAATCATCCTCGCCGATAACGGTGACAGCGGAGGGCTAATCGGCACACCCGACGCACGCTGGAACGACAACGATCTTTCGTGCCTCACCAGTCTCACTTTGGCGGACTTTGAGCCCGTGAACGTCTCCAGCCTCATGGTCAGCAACGATAGCGGGGCCACCAGCCACTAGCCAAACTGCTCGTGATTGGCGACCGGTTAGCGAGCTGCATACGTCGAGCCTTCCTCGTGGCCCAGAATCACGCCACCGTGTTGTTGACGTAAAATCACTATTGATTCGGCGCATTGCGCCCCGGGGAAACCATGAACTCGAAATCCTTTGGCAGAGCGCTCGGATGGATCGGGCCAATCTCGGTGTTGTTGGCAGGTCTGTGGGGACCGGTGGCGGTTCGTGCCCAGGCCGGTTCCGCAGCGCCGTCGACACAACGCAAGACCAGCAGCCCTTACAAGGGCGATCTCTCCATTTTCGATTCTCCGGGGCGCGATGAGCGCCTGCAGATCAACCGTGTCATGGATATGCTTGGCATTGAGCCCGGCAAAAACGTTGCCGACATCGGTGCCGGATCGGGCTGGTTCACGGTGCGCGCCGCTCGCCGCGTCACGGGCTCGGGTACGGTTTATGCTGCGGACATCAACCCTGAGGCAATTCGTTACGTTGACCAGCGCATGAAAAAAGAGCAACTCCAGAATATAAAGACGATCCTCAGCGAACCCGACGATCCACAGCTCCCAGCCGACAGTATCGACGCCGTACTGTTGCTCAAGACCTATCACGAGGTAGCCCATCCTGTTGTGCTACTCAGAAACCTACGCTCATCGCTTAAACCAGGAGCCAAGATTGGCATCATCGATCGAAATGGCAACGGAGAGAATCATGGGGTTAGTAAAGACGTAGTCGTTCGCGAAGCTGCCCAAGCCGGATACGAACTCCGCGATTCGCAGGATTTCGTGAAACCGGACGGCATGGATTATTTTCTGATCTTCACTGCCAAGCCGGAATAGGCGCACGCCGCATGCTGGCTACGATCTCGGTTAGCCCAGATTCTGCCAATAAAGGAGAGCAGAGGAGGATGGTTGTGGTCGAGGCGGTTCGGAGAAATGGACGCCACATCGGGCTCGAGATAAAGTGCGTGTTCTTGAGCAAAAAGGAATAGGTGGGCACAAAATTGGGCGCAATCGCAAAGAGTCGATTTCTGAATCGGTCCTAAGTCATTGGTGCGAAAGGGGGGACTCGACCCCCCCCCACGGTTTTGCCCGCCAGATCCTGAGCCTGGTGCGAAACAAGCAGTACTGCTTTAGAATCACTATGTTTCCGGAGAATCAAGGGAATTACTGTAGGCAGGCCATCTCTCCTAAATGGTGCGGGGAACAGGATTTGAACCTGCATGCCTTTCGGCGCTAGCTCCTAAGGCTAGTGTGTCTGCCAATTCCACCATCCCCGCGCCTCTCACTTTTTGGTTGCTCCTAAACCCATCCGGCTGATCGCTCTCTCCATAGCTTCAGGTGTGAGATGCACATACGGTTGCGAGATCGTTATGGAGCTGTGTCCTGCCAGATTCATGATTGTGAAGGCATCACAGCCAGTCTCACCGAGGTTCGTGCAGAACGTGTGCGAAATACTGTGACTCACGCAATCGTCAGGGAGCTTCATTTCATCCCGCAGTGTCCTGAACTGTTCGCTCGGCCAGCGCCTCGATAGCTGCTTACCATCAGCAGCAGGGAACACGTACTCGGACTTTGCGTGCTCCTTTAATTCCTGCAGGATACCATGAGCCCGTGCCGTCAGGGGAAGGTGGCGCTTCGCTTTTTTGGACTTGCCATTCGCTACATAAACCCAAAGAAGGGATGCATCCTGCTTCGGCTCCAAGCCCACGTGATCCCACGTCAGCACCAAGGCCTCTGAAATTCTCAACCCGGCTCGGAAAATCAAACTGCTGCCGGGTGAACCTCAACTGTCTTGGAGCGGGAAATATAGTGCCGAACTGACTGGTGGACAGAGATTATCCCGAGCGGTCCTACCGCTGAGAGGAAAACGTCCAAAACAAAGGCCGGTGTCTAAGTTGACGATGGTGAGACAATTGCGCCCATGGATGCTTGGTTGCGGACTGAAGGAACTGCTAACAACGTGTCGTTTCGGTTTCGCCTCGTCCACAGTCCGGTGCAAGCAACGCCCATGACCCAGAGCGCCGCTCGAGCAGCAATGCACGGCGCGAAGCGTGAATACCCTGAGTATGCTTGGGGAATGGAAGGTGGGTTTAATAGCGGCGAATTCTTAGTACACGGGCAAAAACAAAAATAAAAGCCTATGAAAATTCAACTGCGCCCAAGGCGGGATAGATAGGTATGAACTTAACTCCGCCGCAGGCGGCGAATTCTGGGAGAGAAATTAACTTCGAGACACTTCAGGCAGGGGCACCTGAAAGCCCGTCGTTCGGAAAAACAATGTGGCCGCAGTTTTCACAAATCTGCCGCCCATTTTGAAGAACTTTCATTACCCTGAATCCTTGCCCAAACACACAATAGGGACAACAGGGCTCCCGCGATCTTTTTCCCGTCAGAGTCAAACGCTCCTGTACTCGGTGTTGCGTCGCGGTAAGGAGACTAGAGAAATTGAGGCTTCGCAGACTGTTCGATGACGAACGATTCTCTTTTCGTAGAGACTCTAACGAGCACCAACGAACAGGTACACGAATCCTGCCAGCGAAATGAAAATCAGAACATACGGCCACAACTCAACCATGCGCTTCGGCACATCTAGAATCCTAGGCCAATAGACCTGATTCCTGTCATTAATCGACAAGTTCCGTTGGTTTGGTTCGGAGTTGTTAGGCTTCATACGATGGGACGACGTGGGAAATGGGGTAGCACTTGACGCAGAGAGGAAGTGGAATTTCCCAAGCCTGCCGTTCAAAGAAGAATGTGCACTCTCGATATTCCACCCTTGATCCGCAGTTGGGACCGGTGTTCGCAGCCCAAGGGGTACTTGCAGTGTTTAGAAATTCGATGAATGCTTTGGAAACCAGCTTTTCGCACATCGGTTATCCTCTCAACCTAACTTTGGGTGTCATCGTTGATCGTAATGTGCTTGAGGCAGCAGTCCTCGTGGATCGCCTTACCGTTTTCATCAGTGCACAGATCGGTGCGTAAATCTACGGGCCTGCTGCAAAGAACGCAGGACATTTCTGGAAAGGAGCGGGTATCCTAAACGCCTCCTCTGGAGGGTCGGGAGTAGCGTATCCTTTTGGCGAGTTCAGAACTGTGCAGTATTGATCAGTCAGGGATTCTTGTGCGCTCGCGTACAGACGAACAAGACCGTTTTGCACTATCCTTCGGTTTCTCATGCGAGGCAAGACGAATAAACGGAAGTCACCTGTAAAGCCGCACTCAACCAATGTCCGCGATTACCCGAGCCTTCTGTCCAGGTTCGAAAAAGAGAGTCTCGCAGGGGAAGCCAAACCTGATGCTGATCGCAAAAGAAGGCGGCGGCCAAAGGCTGCGAAGTCGAGGAAATAATCCCTATCCATCTAGAGTTCTGCCCTCGCGATGGTGCGCAGTGCTATGCTGCCGTTGCCGCCTGCATTGATTTCATGTAGCTGCCCATAGACTGCGTCAACTGGGCATCCACTTCGTCAGCGACAGTCATAACATCGGGTAATAGCAAACTGAAATCCAGCGAGTTCAGATTATTCTGTAAAGTCCCGAAAAGGGTCACTTGGAGTATTCGCGATTCGTGCACCAGCATCTCGGGAGTGTAGCGTTGCTGATGACGCAGCTTTCCGTGGGCCACAGCAGCGGCAGAAAAAGTGGCATCGCTATCCTTCGCGGTAGCACTGGACTTGCTGAGGCGGACGGTCAGGTCTTCAATCAGCTTTGGGAGATGCCCGGTGCGCTCTTCGTCGCTGAGCCAAATGTGGTTGAGTTCACTACTTTGCTTCACCCGTGACAGCCAATCTCCGACAATTGTGGAGATGCAGCGCCGCAGTATCTCGCTTACTCTCTCCTTTGCTGACCGGAGAGCCGGTTTACGAGCAAGCATCTTTTCGCGGACGAGTTCCGGGAGTCGCTTGACCTCGAATGGTTTTACGATGACTTCGTCCGCTTCCAGAAGGATCGTGTCCATGGCACTCTGCACGTCGGGGTAGCCACTGACTAACAGTGTGAGTGCATGTGGTTGGGAGTGGCGCATCGCAGTGACCACCGTGAACCCGTCGCCGGGATTCGGCATATGCAGGTCCGTGATGAGCACATCGAAGGTCGCTGTAGCAATAAATTGCAGGGCTTCTGCCACTGTGCTGGCGGCAACCACCTTAAAACCCCTGTGTTCAAGTGTCCGCATCATCATCTCGCGAACTGCATCATCGTCATCCACAAGCAGTACTTTATGCGCAACGAGCTTTTCGGGGGGATTCATATCAGAGTGCGAACATAGGTAGTATGACTCGGTTGATTTGCTCGGTCTGTACAATATTGATCAGTGCCTTGAGAAGGTAGCAGTGTGTCTAGCGATGAGACATGTCCGGTGTTAATACACTCGGCTGGAGAGTGGCGAGAAATTGGTTCGGTGTACCCAAGTTCTCTCTTAACCGCTCTCCAAAACGGACAAACACGAAATTCGATCGCGAGACGATTCTCTGCTGTTCAAGGATGCTCCGCGCCTCGATTTGCTCGCAGAGCCGGAGCGTGTATTGAGCAGAGGACGAAACTGTGGGGGGATCCACGGTTCGCTCTCTGCTCTTTCTCTTTATCTCTCTGACCTACTTGGCGCGGATCACTTCGTACCATAGAATTCCATCGCGGCTCACAAATATTTCTGTCCGATCAATGCCCACGAATCGGCGGAGATCGCGTGCATGATTGGTGCTTCTCCTGAGGCGGTCAAAACGTGAAATGGATTATCGCTAGTTGCTTTTTTCTGAGTTTCTGCCTGAGTGCAATCGGACAGATAGAAACCAGCGGGACGGTGATCGCTATTGATGCGACGCAGAAAGAACTGGTGATTGCCGCCGATAGCCGTCGGGGCAAAACCCGCCACTCCTACGGCGATGATGTATGTAAGATCGCTACATTTGACAATAGGATCATATTCGCGGCTTCAGGAAACACGGGGCCTTCCATGGACCCCAAGATTAGATTGTGGGATGCTTACGCAATTGCCCAGCAGCAATACAGAAAGCTCGCAGTCCCTAAATGTGCATCCGACACTTTCATTATTAGACTCGCGCAAGCTTGGGGAGTGGCTATTAAACAACAGATGGAAGAGGGTTTGAGATGGCACCCCGAAGCTATCTGGGAGATCAACGACAACTACATCATCAGCGCCATTTTTGCCGGAGTGAAAGCCAACGGCGACATCATCGCGGTGAGCGAATCCCTTTCCGCTGGCCCTAAGCGCAATGGGGTTATTCAGGTAGTTCTCGATCCAGTTCAAGTGCTTAAACAATCTGACTACCTGTGGGTTCTCGGAGTTAGAGAAATCATCGGTGAACTCACTGTCGGCAAAACCATCAGAGCGCAGCAATGGAGGCGAAGTATAAATGCCGCCATCAAGAGCGGCGGCGATCCCCTCGCTACGCTTGCTACGCAGTATGTCAGGATAACTATCGACAATCTCCGTAAGACGCGTACCGACTTCAAAGGTACATCCTTCTCGGAAGTTGGAGACCCGATCAGCGTTCTTCGCTTGACTCAAAATGGGGCAGAGTGGATACAGTACGGCAATTGCCCGAGAAAGTAGCCCGCAACGACCCAGTTCCCACATCTTCGCGGGTTCAGGCAGAAAAAGAATAGGCTAGCTCCTACGTAATCGATCCAGGACTTGGACTCCCCAAAAGAGGGGGCGATTCGCACTATTGGATTTGATTTCAGAGATCGTCCGGCCCGGCTTTCCACAGGGATCTGAGATCATTTCTTGATTTGCGAGGAAAAGACAGAGAGCCGAAAAATGAGGCAACCCCCGGCCTAACAGGTATTAATATTTGATCTTGACAAAGCATCCGACGTAGTAGAAGCAAGATCAGGTTGCAAGTCCGAATCCTCTCCCTCCGTTGGACTCCGCCGACCTTGCTCCCGTGGTTTCCAAATGCGACTCGGTTGATCTCCTAGGAGCGAGGAGAAAAATCCTGATGCGCAAGTTGTTGATTGTTCTCGGTATCGTCGCTCTTTGCTCTGCGCCTGTGTGGGCGGACAGCGTAGAGTTCGAGGCAAATGCTTGCCAGCTTCACGGCCCCGGCATCAACCTGCCACGTCCACTACACGGAGAAAATCGACGTTCAACTTTCTGTGGGTAAACGACCTCGCGCCCGTTGATTTGATTGTACCCGGCAGCCTGAGTGTAAGGTCGTCCGGTTTTATCGGGACGTTCTCTCCCTCCTGCGCTAGGTGTAGCCACTTCGACTACCTGGGTTTGTTTAACAATCTCTCAGCAGGAAAGTTCGGGACGGACGAGATAGACCTCTACTTACCTAACGGCGGCGTGATTGGGCACCGGGAAGAAACACCCTGACGTTCGATTTCTGGGGTTGTCAGACTCAAGCCTGTACCAGCGCTTACCGGGAAAGTTGGATTGGTGCACCTCACCTGGGTAACTTCCCGCTTCCACAAGAGGGAAGCGTAGTTAAACAGGTGACGACCGTCCCGGATGGAGATCCTCCTCTCCCTCTCAGTGCTATGTGCGCGGTCGGGCTGGCCTGGTGCTTGCGCAGGAACGTCCAAGTGACGTAGCAAAGAAGGCGAGCTTTGCTCTCGTGAGAATTAGTACTTTTTCCCCTGTACGCTGACTATGGGAAGAAGGCATCCGAGCGTCACGATAAATATTTGGAACTGTTTGGCAGCAGTTGAAAGAGCATCAAACGCGATATTGGCCATCCCGATACTTACCTCGCTTAAAGAGGTCGGAGACATCGTCGGAGGGGCCCCAGATGAAGGAAATGATCTTGTTGTGCGTTGCCTGGTCCGCACTATCGTTTTCACTCCTGATGAACAATCAGTTGAGGGCTATTCTTCTCGTCGGACGCGCCCCGACTTGCACCCTCGCGCCACAGGACGAACTGGCGTATGATCGTGGGCCAGCAGGTCGATGAAATGGCAGATCCCAAACATCTGGCCAAGTTGAACGAAGGTGTTCAAACCAGGAAGAGATTGTTCGAAGAGGTTTCGTCCGGCGGATTACTCGACCTCGATAGACGCAGCATTCCGGACCATCCCCAGTCAGGCGTACCGAAGCGCAAGCATACACAGCAACACGCAATCATCACCTGACTCGGCGTGGCACCACTTTGCGATTAGGCAGCAGCTACTGAACCGCGTTCAGTCCCTGATAAATAAACATGCCTAACAGCACAAGCAGCAGCACGCCTGAACCGGCCCCGAAGACCCAGACCGGTTTGGTCAGCCGGTTCACTTTCACCAGCAATTCCGTTTGCTCTTGTTGCATGTGCGAGTTGGCATCGTCCAGGTAAAGCTGCTCATCCTCATGCATCGTCAGCGTGCTGCGATAAATGAGCAAGATGATCAGGCCGACGGTGAAAACACCCCACACGATCGCGAGCCCAAGTAGTAAAGGAGTCCACGTCCAGGTCATAGCGCCACCTCGACAGATTGCAAGCTTGTTTGGCACCTTCCGAATTCCACAAGCGGCGCCCCGTTGCCGCATTTGAAATTTCGAAGAGCCCTAACGAAAATCATTATAGCCCTGCTTTGCAAGCCCTGCCGGGGAATCGGCGTAGTGCCGACTAATTCCTCTGCCCCTAGGGATCTGCGACCGTCGCGACCCGGGACGCATCCAACTCATCAGGGGATTTGGCAGGCCCAAAGGCGTGCGCCGTCGATTAGGGCTGCCGGAGCTTGCACCCCTCTGTTATAATTTAACCATTCCAGAGCCGAGGAGAGATAAATGGCTACGACCACCGTCCCAGTTACAACCAACGTCCCCGAAGTGAAGAAGACCGCCCCGGTTACGCTTACCGCCAGTGCGGTTAACAAAGTGAAAGAGATCATGGGACAGCAAAATCCGGTACCCGCGGGTCTGCGCATTGGCGTGGTGGGCGGCGGCTGCTCCGGTTTCTCATATTCCATGCAATTCGAAAATGCGGCCGGCATGATGGACAAAACTTTCGAGATGGACGGCCTGAAGGTCTTTGTCGACGCCACCTCGGTGATGTATCTGAACGGTTGCCTGGTGGATTATGTCGAGACTCTGGAAGGCGCCGGATTCAAATTCGAGAATCCGAACGTCAAGAGCACCTGCGGTTGCGGATCATCTTTCAGCGTCTAGGTCCCTTCGTTCCTTCGCGATAAGTTGTCGTAAACAACAAAAGAGGTCTCATCGTTAGGATGAGGCCTTTATTTTTCCCCGAAACTCTGCATCCGACATTTACTGTGGTGGGTTGGACGGCGGTTGTGCAGGCGTCGAAGGTCCGCCCAGCAGTCCTGGATTATTGTTGCCAAAGCCCGCCGGCTGCCCGAATGACGACGATTGCCCCAACCCCGATTGCCCAAACGAACTGCCGCTCGAATTCGAACCCGCCGGTTGTCCGATCTGGCTGGGTGGGGTTCCCGCTATCTGCAGCGCTGGCTGGTTCGGCGTTAAGATTAGCCCACCCCGATCAAGGGTCGGATCATATACAAACTGCCACTCGTTGTATTTGTGCTTGTGATTGAATTCGCGAATCGTGTCTTTCTTGCTCGTACTGGCCACGCCCACGATAGGTCCTCCGCCGAAAACCTGGTTGTTTCCCTGACCACTGGAACTGCCGGATGTGGAACTCGAGTCCTGCGAACTCCCACTTCCGCTCTGCGACGAGTCTGGGCCCGTCGACAGGTTGCCGCTCCCGCTGGACGTAGTGTTACCGCCAGTGGTCCCCGAGGAGCCTGTGTTCCCGAAACTTCCTCCTCCGAACGCACTGTTCGAGTTTCCCCCGAACGTGCTGTTCGAACCTCCTCCAAAACTCGATCCTCCTCCGAACGCGCTGTTCGAATTTCCTCCAAAGCTGGACGGCTGTGACAACGCGGAACCAGGCCCGCCGAACGCCGAAGTGCTCCCGGTCTGACCGTTCATTTGGTTAACAGAATTTGCGCCCGTAATGCCGGCACCGCCGGCGCTGCCCATCATCGACAACCCTGGATCGCCATAGTGGAGGAGCTTGAAATCCTGCCCGGTGACCGGGTCTTTGTAGTGTTTGCGCAGGTAGCGAAGATTGTTCGTATTGTCAAGATCTTCGAGCCGTGTCGGGTAGCGACCAAATTTCTTGTAGTAATTGCGTATGGCGCGCGAATATTGCACGCCGCGGTGGATCATTTCCTGTTCGCGGTCCCTGCGGATCTCAAACGCGATGGTGGGCATCACGGCGGCGGCGGCGATGACCATCATGGTGACCATCAGCATCAGGGTCAGCAAAATATAGCCGTCTTCCCCCCGGCGAGGCCGGTTGGTGGAGGGACGCGCGTTCGAAAATAAAGCCATCGGACTCCGGCAAGTCACGAACTCAATCGATTGGCAACCTGCTCATTAGATGCCGCTTGGGCGGCCTGGGAAAATTGCCCGATCATAAAATCTCTCCTACCCCTGCGTCAGCGGGATGCTCTGCGGCGGACCGCTCCCTACCACGTCCTGAATTTCCACCGAGGTTGGAGAAATGCGTACTACTTTGTAGCGACGGTCAATAGTCTCACCCTCCCCAGCAATAAAAACATCCTCGCCCTTGGAAAGGAAAATTTTCTTTGGTTCTCCGGGCCGGCTCGCGAAGCCGAAAAACTTCAGGGGAATCGGAGGCGGCGCCGACACCGCTGGTGCCTGGTAGACTTTTGGATCATTGGGACCGACGGCGCCAGGGGCCAGCGGCTTGGGAATCTCCACTTCCGCCTGTGCCACAAAAATGTTCCTTCCCGAACCTTCATATTTGATCTGTTCCGTCGCCGCGAGTTGTTCCAGTCGCAGCGTCGGGTCAAGGCTCTGGGGGGCACGCTCTTTCTTGCCCGTTCCAGTTCCATTTCCGCGGCGTCCCTCGGGATGAGGAAGAATGCTGCTCGGCCCCACCGTGACGCCGGCGCTTGTCCCCGTGGAAGCGATGGTTGACGATGAAGGCATGAACTCGTGGACGATGGTCAGAATGGCCACTACTCCCAGCACCGCGGCCACGATCGCGGTCTTCCGATTTTCCGTCCCCAGCTTCACTACACGCCTGCCTTCAAATAAGTTTCGACCTTCATTTGCAACTTAATCGGACCCTTTTGCTCGCCGGCCAGGGTGACACTGCTGATGATAAAAAGCATGTCATCACGCTCTAGAGCGTTGATGAACCGTGCCAGGGAAACATAGTTGCCTGAGAGATCCGCTTCCACCTCGACCGGTTGCAGCCGGCCAATTTCCGAATCGCCCAGCTTGTATTTGGCCGATTCGATCGTCACCTCATTGGCGGCGGCAAGCTTTCCAAATTGAGTGGCGATCTGTGAGTCTTGCGCGGGAAATCGCTTCTTGTAGAAGTCCTCGATCTGGTGGTTTGCCGTCACCACCTTTTCCGGCAGATTCGTCAGCGGCTCAACCTGTTGGGTTTTTATCTTCAGTTCGCCCCACAACTGGTTCAGTTCCACCCGCCGTGACTCCGAGGAGCCCACCAGCGGCGAAAGCAGCACGATAACCGCAATCACATCCACCCCGACCAGTGCCGCCAGAGCGATCTTAATATTTTTCCGAGTTCTCCGTAAGTCGGGCATCAGGGAGTAGTCCTGTTCGAGATCTCGGTCTTTGGTGCCGGCAAAGGCACGGTCTCCGGAACGTAGGTCGCAACCAGGGTTATCTGGACCAGATCTCCAGAGCCTGAATTTCCATACTGTTCACTCTGAATATAGGTTTGGGTAAAATGCCGCGAGTCTTCCATCCGCCGAGCCAGATCAAGCGCCTTCTCCCGGGAATCGCCCCCCACCTGCATCTTCAGCTTGAGTTGATTATCCTCGTCGAGTTCGGGATGAATGGATACCAGGTGCACCCGGGCCGGCATCACCTTTTCCAAGTCTTCCAGCACCCGCGTCCAGGAGAAAGACTTGCGCTCAATCAGTTCGTTGAGAAATTGCGATTGATCCCGGGTGGTGCGATTTGCCGGGCGATTCAGAAAATCCTCAGCCTGCCGACGTGTCCGGTCGCGCTGTGCGATTTCGGCCTTCAATTGGGCAATCTTGGCATGATCGCGGCGGGCGTCGAACCAACCGGTGAGCGTAACGCCAAGCAACGCCAGGGTCACGATGGCCGTGACCACAAGAGCCGTTCCCCAGCGCATCCAGAATTGCGGCGCATCCTCGTAGGGCTGGCTGGCGAGATTGATATCAAGACGCATAATTAATTCAGTGGCCCAGTGTCCTCTCAGTTATGAAATTAGAGCTCCCACCACGCCGGCCATTCTCCACCGCGGCACCGAACCTCCGGTGCTGACTCCCAACTGCGAGGACGTCACCAATTCCTGGACGTCGGCGCCAGTTTGCGCGCGCAGCGCGGGCGCCGCGTTTCCGGTGTCGGACAAGCCAGCTACAAAAATCTTTTCGATGTTCAAGTGATAGGTGTCCTGAAAAAACACTACCGATGGGTAAACTTCCTCGGCTAATTGCTCACCCGTGATGGTCACACCCCGCGTATTCTCGAGCGTGCGGAAAAGCTGCACCTGGCCGGCGTTGAGAATCGCAATGCTCGTGGTGCGCGCGTCCACCTTCACCACTAACGTAGGCCGCTGCCCCTCGGCCGCGCCCAGCGCTGCCAGCATGGAGGGCAAGACCACTCCCGGGCTGAATCCCGCATCCCGGAACGTCGCCTCGTAATCCTCCACCACGCTGGCCAGGGCGACCGCGGCCACAACCCGTACCCCATCCGCGGTCTTCTGGGAGTGGTAAGAAACTCTGGCCTTGTCGACATCAAAAGGCAAAGACTTCTTCATGCGAAACCGTACCACGCCAACCGCCTCCTCGGGGTCGGAAGGCAACGTGTCAAATTCGAGCAACACCACCCGCACCGCTGCGTCCGGCACAACCGCGATCAGGTCGTGAGAGCGTCCCGCTACACTGTTCAGCGCCGACTGCACCGCCGCCGTCACCGCATCGCGCTGGCGAAGGTTGCCCTCCACCAGATCCGGAATCACGCTGCCTGGCGCGAGTTCCCGCGCGGCGCACGCCTCCAGGCTGCGGCGATCCTCCGCCAGTCGTCCCACCAGCACGCGGTCGGCGGCGATTTCACACGCCAGTCTTGGTTTTGCTGGATTCGATCCGGAACTCATTTCAGGAACTCACTCCCCAAGCTTACCTTCTACAATTCAAACGCCTCGCCCCGAGAAATGCAATAGCTGGAAGGGAACTAAAGCCGCGGCCAGTGCTAGTGCTCAGTAAATTCGGAACCCTGATACTCGCTCCCAGCCACTTGCTTTCCTATTACCGCATGGCCTCGATGAAGGTGACCTTGTTGATCTCTTTCAACGTGGTCAGGCCGAGCCGGACCTTATCCAGCGCCGACTCGCGCAGGAATCGCATGCCCTCTTCCCGCGCGGCGCGCCGGATTTCTGACGTTGGCTTCTTGGCCAGAATCATCTCCCGGATGCGGTCGCTCAAATCCAGCAATTCGTGAATCGCGGTTCGTCCACGGAACCCGGTGCCTGCGCACTCGATGCATCCCGGTCCTTCGTACAGCGGTACTTTTGACCATTGCGCCGGATCCAGTCCACTGGCCTCCAGCACGTCCGGCGGATAGTTCACCGGCGTTCTGCAGGATTCGCAGATCAACCGCACCAGCCGTTGCGCCAGAATGCAATTCAAGGCTGAGACAAAGTTGTAAGGCTCGACGCCCATGTTCAGAAAACGGCCAATCACGTCCACTACGTTGTTCGCGTGGACCGTGGTGAAAACCAGGTGGCCGGTAAGCGCCGACTGGATCGCGATCTGTGCCGTCTCGGTGTCGCGGATTTCACCGACCATGATTTTGTCAGGGTCATGCCGCAGAATCGAGCGCAACCCGCGCGCAAAGGTTAATCCTTTTTTCTCGTTGACCGGAATCTGCGTGATGCCGCGCAGCTGATACTCCACCGGATCTTCAATCGTGATGATCTTGTCTTCGTCGGTCTTGATCTCGTTCACCGCGGCGTAGAGCGTCGTGGTCTTGCCGCTACCCGTCGGCCCCGTGACCAGCACCATGCCATACGGTTCTTTAATGTAGCGGCGGAATTTTCTCAGATCGTCTTCGTCAAAGCCCACCACGTCGAGCGTGAGCGTGCGGAATTTCTCGCTCATCGATTCTTTATCGAGCACGCGGAGCACGGCGTCTTCCCCGTGAATCGAGGGCATGATCGATACGCGGAAGTCGATGGCGCGTCCGTTGTACTTCACCCGGAAGCGGCCATCCTGTGGCACGCGCCGCTCGGAAATATCCAACTCGCTCATTACCTTGATACGCGAGATCACCGTCGAATGATGTTCCTTGCCGATGGGCGGCATGGCCTGCGTGAGCACACCGTCGATGCGGAACTTGATCACCACCGAATCGTCTCGCGTTTCAATATGAATGTCGGAGGCGCGCCGCTGCAGCGCGGTAAAAATCGTGGTATCGACCAGCCGGATAATCGGACTGGTATCGCCCGCCGCCGTCAGCTTATCGATGGTCAGCGTCTCTTCGGCGCCCGTGTTCTCGTCTTCGCGGATAATCTGGAAGCCTTCGCTGGCCTCTTCCAGGACGCGCTGCGACTGCTCCGTCTTCTTGAGAATGTCGTCGATCTGCTTCAGCGTCGCCACCTTGGTGACAATCCGCTTCTGCAGCAGCAAGCTGATCTCATCGATCATCATCAGCTGGCTGGGATCGGCAATGGCGATCGCCAGCTTGCCGTCCGCGGTCTCTTCCAGCGGCACAAATTTGTAGCGGAACATCAACTCCGGCGAAAATTTCTTGAACAGCTCATGATGGAGCTGGAAGTCCGTGAGGTCGACAAATTCGCAGCGATAGCGCCGCGCCACGTCTTGAGCGCGTTCCAGGTCGGTGACCGGATTCCCGGTCGTCACCACCTGCCCGCCATTCTCGCCGTGTACGAAAAGTGATTTCTTGTCCGCCGTCGCCATTTCTCACATCCCTACAATTCGTCCCAAACCCGGATCAGTGCACTCCCAAAGTGAAGATCGGCAGATATAACGAAATCAGCACTCCACCGACAAACACCGCCATCACCATCAGAATCAAAGGCTCAATCAATGCCATGGAAGCGCCCAGAGCCGTCTGCACATCTTCCTCATAAAACTCCGCCACCGAGTTCAACATCGCCGGCAAGGCGCCCGTGGACTCGCCCACTTCCAGCATCTCGACCGCCAGGTCCGGGAAAATGCCCTGCTCCTCCAGGCTGCTGGCCAGCCCTTGTCCTTCCCGAACTCGGCCGCATGCCCGCATCACACCCTTTAGAATGCGCCGGCTGCTCATCGAGCCGCCAGCCGTCTCCATCGACGGCACCAGCGGCAATCCGCCTTGCAGCAGCGTCGAGAGCATTCGGGAAAAAGTTGCTACCTGATGCTTCAGCCGGATATCGCCCAGCAGCGGCAAACTCAGGATAAACCGGTCAATCTGATCGGATCCTCGATCCGTCTTCCGCCACTGCCAGAAGACAAACCCAGCCAGCACCAGGCCGCCCACAAGGAAGGGAAAATACTTCTGCGCGTTTGTCCCCACCGCCAGCATGAACAGCGTGATGGCCGGCAGTTTCGCGTCCAGGCTGTTGAACAGCTCGGCAAATTTCGGCACCACGTAGGTGAACAAGAACATCACCATGATCGTGACCACGGTCACCAGCAGCGTGGGATAAATCAACGATACGAAAAGCTTCTTCCGAAACGTCATTGCCAGCCGCTGAAAATTGATGTACCGGGTGAGGACCTCATCGATGTTTCCGCTCTTCTCTCCGGCCATCAGCGTGGTGGTGTAGATCTTCGGGACCATGGCATGGCTGGCGAAGGCGTCCGAGAGCAGTTCGCCTCCCTTGACCCGTTCCCGCACATTCTCCAGGATCTGCTTCAGATGCCCGTCTTTCTGCCGCTTGATCAGCAGGTCCAGGGAGTTCAGAATCGGCAGGCCAGCCTTGATCAGTGTGAGAAACTGCTGGTTAAACACCAGAAAGGGGCCCTGCTTGAGCTTGCGCCCGCTTCGTCCGGACAACCCGCCAGAAAACATCCCCTGCGGCTTTACCCAGTAAACCAGATACCCTTGGGAGGCAAAGCGGTCGCGCACCTCCGCCACGGAGTAGCCCTGCTCCACCTGCTGGTGCAGGTGGCCCCGTTCATCCGCGACTTTTACGACAAATTCCGCCATTTACCCGTTCTTTCCGGTCTTTACCGGTCTACAACCCTGTCGGCTCAGTCTAACATCGACACTTCCCGTCTCAACCGCGGATCGTTCTAAAGTACTCCGTTTCCAGTATCGCAAGTAACCGAGGCACTCCGGTTCTCGAGGTCTGATTCCCGGGGCCCGGCTCTAGAGCCGGGGAAGGCCACGGGAGCCCCTAAGGCGCCTCAGCCTCCCAACTCCCCCTCCACGATCTCTGTCCCAACTGGCGGACGGAACTCGAACTGTCCCTCTGGAATCGCCACGTTCTCCTTCTGGTCGCTAAAGCGGTACTCGGTCGATGACCCATCCACTTCATCGATCACAATCCGCGCAATCTGATGTTCCGGAGTCACTTCCAGCAGAATCTCATTAACCCGGTCCGCCATAGCCGGCGGCACGCCCCGCAACATGACATCCCCGGCGCCCAGCGGCGCAACGTCCGGTGCCAGCGACAGCCCCCGCAACTCCTTTTCCAGCTTGCTCTTACCGAGTAGAAACGCCAGCGGCGACCTCATATCGTCCAACTTCCGCGCTTCCGTCCGCCTCACCTGCCGGTCGCCCGGGACGTAAAACCACACGTCTCTCCCATCACTCACAAAGAGCTTCTCCCTGGGAGAACGGTACTCCCACCGCATCTTGCCAGGTTTTTTCATTCCACCCTTGGCCAGCCATAATGTCCCCGATTCCGTCCGCTCCATCCCCGACCCGCTGTAAATCTCGGCAAACTTCATCTGGAGAGTGTGCAAGTGGTTGTAATGCTCATCCACCCCCTGCGCGATGGAATGGACATCCTCGGCGAAGGCTCCGGCCGTCAGCATAAGAGAAAACACAAAAGCAATGGCAAGCCTCATGGATAGGATTCTACCCTCTTGGTCCCGCGGGAATGGGCTGTGGGCAGCGGAACGTCCGGAGGGTTTCGGCGACAACGCGCCACCCTGGACCGGTGTAAGCATTCACCGCGCGCCATACATCGCATACTGATGCGTTCCGCCAACCTTTCTTAACCCAGCGCTCTCGCCAAGCACATGCTCCAGGAGTGGATTGTGGTAGAGCACGTAAAAGCTGCGCGGATGTTCTCGCAAACTCTTCTCCAGATTCGCGATCACGCTCCGCAAGCCGGACTCAGGAAGCGGATTGAAGAGAAACAGCACAATCGCCTCCGCCGGACAAGCGAAGTCAGTCGCATCGCCGCAAATCGACTCGATCGCAAAGCACTTCTGCGATGCACTCCGATACTTAGCGATGTTTTCCTGTGCCGTACGATGCAGCGCCGGCAAGAGTTCCACCCCCACGATCGAGCGAAAGGGATAGTCGGAAGCCATCAGGAGCGTTCGTCCCTTGCCCGAACCAAGATCGATGAAGATGAATCTAGGGAAATCCAGGCGAACTTGTTCCGCCAAAGCCCCGATCATTTCATGGAACAGGACTGATTCGGTCGGCTGATACAGCGAGTGGAATACTCCCAGGAGTCGATCACGCCAGCCGACCGCCGCACTCGTAGTGTTGACGCGATGCTGCCAATCATATTCGGCATCGCCATAGCGCTGCCGCCGCCGCCCGGGAGTCGAATCGCGCACAAACTCAACCAGAGCACGCAATAGCTGATTGGTCGCTGCCATCCAGCCGTCTCGCGCGGCAAGATCTTTCCACCAACGCCACGCCGAGCGTAGTACACTGATGCGCGGCGAAATGGAAGTGGAATCGCTGCCCTCGTGCATGCTCCGCCATCATAAGCGACGAGAAGATTATGGCTGCTCGCCGTGGAATTTCGGCTGCGGCTTGTATCCTGGAGGGAGTCCTTTGGTGGTGAAGGGAAAGTCATCCGGCAGGCGCAATTCGACGCGCCCTTCCGGCGTTAGTTTGTACGGATGTTGATCGGGATCGACCGGAATCCCCGGCAAACCTTCTGCGGTCACAAGTTCCGACATGCTGGTGGGCAAACGACCGGTGCGTTCGCCGAAGCGCGTGACCGCCTGCTGGAGATGGGTAACGTCTTCGTCGACCCGCAGCGCCCGCAAATGTTCCACTGCATTCGCGCGAATCTGCTTGTCCTGGGTATTCTGATAGGTCGCGGACCACAGCATGCGCGCTGTGTTGAAATCACCGGCGTGCTCCGCCATCTGCGCTGCCAGCACGCGCAAGAACGGATGCGCGTTCGGTACCTTCGAACCCCGCTCGAAGGCGTCTGCGGCCTTCGGGTAATCCTGGAGATTCATGTAATAAACAAAGCCTAGATCGTAGTAGAGCCTCCAGTTGTCAGGATTGTTTTGAATGCCATATTCCATCAACCGGATCGCGCGCTCTGGCTGGCCCGCTCCACTGGGCGGCGGCGCGGCGAGAAAGCTGGCGCCAAATTCGTAAGCCACAACCAGATGGGGATCGAGTTGCGTCGTGATCTCCAACAATGGAGCGAGCAGATTGTAACTGCCAGCCTGATTGTGATGTCGGAAGCCGAAGTACTGTACGGCGCGTGTCCAATAGATATCGGCGAGCAGCCCGTCATAACCAAAGCTGGCGCGCTTCAGCACTTTCGGCGAGCTGATATACAAAACGTCTTCGGGTGCGGATTGTGGGCGAAGCTGGTCGATGCGATGAAGCAGCAGCGCACTGGCCGCTAGGGAGAACACTACGCAGGCGCCAGCCACCAGCGAGACTTTGCGGCGCTGCCTCATTTCAGGTTCCGGTATTCGAAAATCAGAACCGCTCCGCTGAGCGCCATGGCTGCATAAAACAGGGCATAAAGAGTGTTATGCCAGACGAGTTGCATCGCAACCGGCTGTTCATGCGCGATGGAGCTGACAATGTTGAAGGCAGAGAAGTTCGGAACCAGGTAAGCGACGCCCGTTACCAGCCAGCGGGTGAACCCGTGAGCCATGGCGGCAAAGCCGCGGAGGTCCTCGGCGAAGCTGCCAATCACGAACAGCGAGAAGGCGAAGACCGCGGAAAGCAACGGTGATGAAAATGAGGAGAAGAACAATGCCAGCGAGCAAATAATCAAGAACTCAAGAACGATGAAATACAAAGCAACAAGAACCAGCGCATCGGCGCGGACGAATTTGTGGGAAACGTAAAACAGAGCTACAAAAACGCCGATGGCCATGAAGAAGGTATTCACGATCAGTGTGCCGGCCAGCCCGAAGTATTTACCGACGATGAATTCCCACCTACGAACCGGGCGTGAAAGTACGGTGTAGAGCGTGCGCCTTTCGATCTCTTTGGATACCAGGCCGATGCCGATAAAAATGGCGATGACGATCCCAAACAGAGAAACCGCGGTGAGGCCAAGATTGATCACCACCAATTTTTCGATGTCGATGGAAATCTGGCCCACCAGGATGGCCGCGCCCGAGAGCAGGACCGCGAACCCGATTAGGTTGTAGAGCACACGGTCTCGTACGGCTTCGCGAAAAGTGTTTGAGGCAATGTGCAGGATACGTGCGTTCATTCCGTCTTCCTCATACCGTGGATCCGGCCGTGGTCTCAGCGCGTTGCAGCTTCTCGACAAAATAAGCTTCGAGGGAGGTGCGCATGGGAGTAAGCGCGATCAGGCGCAAGCGTTCGCGGCGCAGCGCATCGATGGCCGCATCCTGCTGCCTCTCCTCGATGATCGCACGCACGGTGTCGCCCGTAACGTGGCAATCCGCGCCCAACGCCTTCATCGAGGCCGGAACCTGCGTGCCTTGCCAGATCAGTTCCACTTTCCCCTGCACGCTGGAGGTCAAATCCTCGACCGCGCCGATGCCGCGAAGTTCGCCCTGGTGAATGATGGCGACGCGGTCGCACAGCGCCTCAGCGTCGGACAGAATGTGAGTGGAGAAGAATACGGTCTGGCCTCCGTGCTTCAACTGCTCCATCAGGTCCCGCACCTCGCGCCGGCCGATGGGATCAAGCCCGGACATCGGTTCGTCAAAGAACACAACCCTGGGCTCGTGCAAAATGGCTTGCGCAATTCCCACCCGTTGCAGCATACCTTTAGAAAACTTCCGCAATTGGACACTTTTCACGTCGGGAAGGCCGACGCGCTGCAGAGTGCTTTCCACGCGACGGGAGCGTTCCTTGGCGGGGACGCCGGAGAGTTGCGCGTAATAGTTCAGCAGCTCGTGCGCGGTCAAGTGATCGTAGAAATAGGGTTGCTCAGGAAGAAAACCAATTTGCGCCTTCACTTCCGGATCGGTCCAATCGCGACCCAGGATCCGCGCCGATCCTGCGCTGGGAAAGACCAGTCCCATCAATAGCTTCAAGGTTGTGGTCTTGCCAGCGCCATTAGGGCCGAGAAATCCAAAGATTTCGCCCTCCTCGACCTTGAGATGAAGAGGATGCAAAGCGTGTTTGGGCCGCCTGGCCCAAAAGCCAACCAGATAGGTTTTTTCCAAGCCCAGGATTTCGATTGCGTTCATCGGTCAGACATTCGGAAACTTAAGAAATACTCCTGAGGAAATTATAAGCAAGCCGCGCCGATTTTAAACTATGGCTGGAAGTTACGTCGGTCATCGCGAACAGGAGCAAAGATGGCGGAGATCGGATTTGCCACCGATGGTTTCAGTTCATTGGATTGAGGGCGAGACAAGCAGCGCGGCTGGCCACAAGTGTGGTAGTGCCCGCAGGCTGGAGGCGAACCACCGCATCTTCTGCCGAGCAATACGCTCGCGTTCCGAATTGCACACTGATGGGCGTACCCGTGTCATAGAACTGGTCGTTGATTGCACTGGCCGCGCTGGCAGATCCCGCGGCGTTGAAAAAGTAGCCGCTCTTACCGCTGCTACCCGCGGTGGCTGTAGCCAGAAGGTTGTCGATCAGACAGCCGGTCGCTGTGCCCGGAGTGCACGGAGATGCGCCGCCCAGGATTCCGAGAGTGGCCGGGAAGCCAATGGTTGGATAAGTATCCCGATAGGCAATCTCCGCGGTATTAATGGTACGTATCGAAGCTGCCGCAGACGAGTCGTTGGCGGACATCCGGGCGCGCAACAAGTTTGGGATCGCGATGGCCGCAATGATCAAGATAATGGCCACCACAATCAAAAGCTCGATGAGCGAAAAGCCCTTTTCCTGTAGCTTCGGTTCCACCTGTGTTGCCTCTTTCGGTTGCCTTAGTTCGCTCTCAGTGTTCCCTTTCGAGACAGTTTTCCCTAACGCGGATATTGCTGGCACGTCAGGGGCCAGATTCGACAAACGATCATTCGATCGTCGCGCCAGAGTAACCCAGCTCCGCTTGGAAGAAGTTGTCCCTGGCGATCATTGGCTGTTTTTCCCTTCCCTGTGAACCCTTGATCGCTTATGCAGTCGCAGGTCGCGGGCCAAACTCTGGGAAAGAATTAATCATCGGAGACCGGGCATTTGCCTTTGTTTTCAATGAGGCGCAAACGGGGACGAGCAAGACAGTACGGCTCTGCCGGGCTAGGTCGGCCTGACTGACAATATGTGGCAGTTTACGAAGGGTCTGCCAAATTCTGGCAGCGATATTGAGGACGAGCAAATTCGTCCCGAAAAACAAAGGCGGCGGGCCCGGTTTCTGTGGCGGGCCATAGCGCCGCCACCCAAAATCACGTCAGCTAGCAAGCTACGCCAGTGTCCCACTGCCGGTCCACCGCGACACCGTGCGGAACCGTTAGGCAGCAAACCGGGAGTCAGTGAGAACTGGCGGTGCGCGAAGTTCGCCCACGCTGCGGGTCTGAAGCTTGCTCAATGACGCTAGTATACGGAACTCCAACTCTTGGACTAAACAGCCGGACGGGACGACTTTAAACGCAATCAACTCCGCGAAACCAAGAAGAGAGGAATTGTTACGAAACGCGAACGGGTTCCTGGGCCGATAGGCTTCTCCGGCAGCAGATTTATTCCCGGATCTTTCTAATGTGGTTGATCGCGGCGTTGAGAAGATGATGAGGGGGGCTGCAAAAATAAAGCGGGCAGCGAACTCGCGTTCGCTGCCCGTTAGCTTCGTACCCTTCTCCGGGTACTTGGCAACAGTTAGTTCGCGATCGGCTGCAGAGCCTGGCAAGCGCCGTAGCCAGCGATCTGAGCAGTGATGCCAGGTAACGCCTGACGAATCACGCCGTCATCAAATGCGCAATACGACTTGGTTCCAGTCTGCGCGCTGATCGGGTAGCCAGTG
>JBAUXO010000131.1:0-7972 GCA_049584315.1 Candidatus Sulfotelmatobacter sp.
CCTTACGTCAACAATCAACTCAACAAACTGCTTGCGCGCTGGGCGTTCAAGGCAGCGACCGGCGGAGGCTTCCGTCTTCCCGCATTTGCTTTGATGGACGACGGTTATCTTTTCCTTAAGGATGGCGAAGTGTTTTGCGGATCCGATTGGATTGCCGAGCACAAGGCCATCGTCACACTGGCTTCGAAACGGGGCCTGTGTGTCCGCTACCCCATACGCATGGTTGACGATCTTCTCCCCTTCGCAAATCTCTCCGACGAGGAGATCATCGCGCAGCTCGATAAGGATCTTTGCCGCCAGGAGTGCGCTCTGATCGAGACAGAGCTTCGTGACTTGGTTACGCAGCAACTGCGATTCGAGGGCACGTATGTTCTCCATTCCGAGACGGCAAAGAAGAACGGCGGTGACTTTGATTTCGACTGGATTTGCG
This sequence comes from Candidatus Sulfotelmatobacter sp., assembly GCA_049584315.1. GTDB lineage: Bacteria > Acidobacteriota > Terriglobia > Terriglobales > Acidobacteriaceae > Sulfotelmatobacter. The sequence continues at coordinate 431 of JBAUXO010000131.1, forward strand.
TGGTCGAAGAGGACCGGTTCCCGCGGTTTGTAAAGGACCGGTTTTCCAGAGGCCTCGGACAGCAACAGGGGAAAAACAAGGCTAACAAGGCCCGCGACCCCTGGTTCAATCTGGAGCATGTGGCCATGAAGGCGCGAGGAAATCACATCGGCTCGATCACCGACTTGATGACCTCGTGCCGGGCGGTAGGCCAGGAAGAACTGGCTGCGCAATTGGCCAAGGAACTCCAGAACGCTCTCGACAGCCTCAAGTGGCAGGTCCAGCCCGATCTCAAACTGGTCGCCGAAATACGTCAGCAGATACGTCAGGCGCCCTGGCTCCGTTACAAGAACGAACGCCGGTGCTCTGATTTACCACTACATCTGGAGGTGGAGAAGACCGATCGTGTCGGCCACCTCTACAACCACGTTCGCAAGCAGATCGAGGATTTGCTGATCAACAAGGCCCCGATTGAGGCATTCAAGGCGCTCGTGGTGGGCGAACAGGTCACCCGCGAGATGCTGGAGGACTGCCGTTTCATCAACCGGGTCTATGCCGCGATGGTCGGCAAGATCGCCGAGAGGCGAGAACAACTCAAGCAACAACTGGAGAAGACAAAGGCTGAGTGGGACACGGTACGTCAGAGCTCCGACAAGGAACTGCGGCGACAGAAGCTGTTCGCCATGAACCAGGCACGCGGCACATGCCGTTGTGACGAGGAACGTGGCAAATATGAGATGAAGGCTGTCTTAGCCTACATCCGCATCTGGGCGCAGAACAAGGCAGAGAACCGCATGGGCTGGCTGCAGGCGCTGAACCGCGTGGTGTGCAACGGTGAGCGCTCAAGCGGCTCCATTCTCTTTCTTGCCTTTCCTCAGGAGTTGATCGTGAAGCTTGCGGAGCGCACGGGAGGCAAGCCAGTTCGCGTGCACGTTCCGCGGCTTTACGAGGGACTAGTTCGTACCGACTCTTCCGGCCGAACCTTCCTGGTTGATCCACTCAACGGAGGAGGACAGAAACACACATTCTTGTTCAAGTACAGGGATGGGAAGGTCCTCCTCGACGACGACAAACCCGAACAGGCCCAAGCACAACCTTCAAGCGAATCTTGCGCTGAAACAGACATCGCAGCCGACACCCCATTACCGGCTGCAATTGTCGATGAAGCTGTGGAGTTTCTTCCCAGCACCTTCAGCGACGAGGATGCGAGTGATGTGCCCTGGGTCATGTGAGGCAGCAACCGCTTTGAGCGGAATCCTTTCGGATTCCGCTCAGGGCTTAAGAAGGAATTATGAAAAGACATGTTTCGCTCATCCTTATATATAGCCTTTGTGCCATCGCCGCACCATCCCAGCAGTCAGTCTCGCCCAGCCCGGACGCCGTCGTCCACGTTGCGACCGCCCTGAACCACCTAACGGTTCTGGAATTCCACGAGCCGGTCACGATGGCGGCGGCTGGTAGTTCGGATTTTCAGATTGAGCGGGAGTCGAACAAGGTCTTCGTCAAGCCCGTGAAATCGGGGGCAGCGACGGATCTGTTCGTTTGGACGGCTTCCCGGCGCTTTGCTTACGAGCTTGAAATCACCCAAGAAGTAAAGAACATGAATTTTGCTATTGATAATGCTCCGCCGGCTCCCGCCCCGCCTCCAAAGCCCGCCGTGGAACCCGAGACAAATCAGTCTGCTGACGTGGTGTTGACCCGTGCGCTCCTGGGGGCCGAGGAGATCAAACACACTCGCGCACGTGCGGCGAAAACCGGGGTGAGCGTGCGCGTGGAGCAGGTTCTTCGCACGCCGAGCGCTGTCTATATCCATTACACGATTGAGAACAACAGCAATCTTTTCTATCGCGTAAATACTCCAGGCGCGTACCAACTACAGACAGACGATTCACCAATTTCGTTGGCGAGCCTGGCCCACACGCAGCTCGACCGAGCCATGCTTGAAGAGCTAGGCGGTACGCGGGAACTCGCCCTGCCTGTCGCTCACGGCGAAGCTGAGGCCGACGATCTTCACCCGGGAGAGACTACCCAGGGAGTGGTTTCCATTCGGCAGGGTTTGAAATCACCGGCAGTTGTGCAGTTGGTGTTTCGCGATGGGGTAAAAGCGACCGTCGTTCTCTGAGATGAAAGCGAATACACAACTCGGCGAGATGCATGATCGGCTCATTGACTTCCATTTGCGTGACCGGAAAGAGCGCATTGGCGATGTGCTGCTGATGTGGGTGGAGGATCCCCTGAAGCCGCGAGATGAGCACGGCCGACTCCGCGTGAATCCGATTCTACTGCTTCTGGCAATCGTGTTTGCGCTTGTCTTCGGGATATTCCTGCTTTTCAGCATGGTTCAGTCATGACCGCAGAAAACGAATATCGGCTCGGGCGGCGCGCCTTCCATCAGAACCAAGAAGAGAGCGTTGCCGTTGCCATCGCCATTGTTGCAGTCTTCCTGCTCGCCGGCGGCTCCTACATCCTTGTAAGCCGTTTTCACGTGCGCTCGATGCAACTGCTGGAAGGTTGCCTCTATGCGTTCTTTGCCTTGATTGCTGGCATCGCCCTCGCCTGGTACCTGCTCACTCTGCGGCGCCGGCGGGAGGCAAACTGGCCTCATCCTCCTTTATTTATAAGCCAGGCGAAGGACCGCGCGGCCGTCAAAGCGGCATTCGCTCAGAACGCGATCGTCCTCGGCCATGACGTCCATGGCAAACCCTGGCTCTGGCCGGACGCGACGCGGGTGATGCAGTCGGTGGTGCTCGGCGCAACTGGTTCCGGCAAGACCACACTTCTAAAGAACATCATTACCCAGGACTTGTTCCGAGTGCTCGGACCTCCGGAAGATCGGCACCGCATTCCCATGTTGATCTTTGATGGCAAGGGCGACCAGGAGTTTCTCTCCGATCTTCTGCCGGCCATCGAAGCCGCTGGCAGGATGCACCAGTTGAAAGTGCTCAGCCCATCGCAGCCGGAAATCTCAGTGCGCTACAACCCCTTCTTCAGTGACGATGGACTATACGAAGAGCATTCAAATCTCGTGTTCGAATCGTTCGATCAGGAAGAAGATTTCTTCCGGGGCCATCAGGGCAACTATCTCACCGACATCTCACGCGTTCTGACATACACCGGCAAGCGTTACAACTTCTACGACGTGATGGTGATGGCGCTTGACCCGGTGGTCCAGCGGGAACAGATTGCGATTGCCCGGGCCAGAATTCAGACGCTTGAGGGCGTGAGTAATCAGCGCCGTCTGAACTTCGAGATGTCAGCGAAGATGTTGCTGCAGTCCCTGCAAGACCGCGAGCGAATCACCAAGATCCAGGGCCTATTAAACCAACTGATGACTTTTCTCCAGGACGAACTCTCCATCGTCACTGGCGCCTACGATGAGATGCTGTCGCTCGACCAAGTCATTGACCAGGAACTGATTCTGTTCGTTTCGTTAAATACCAACAAGAACTCGAAAGCGGTCACGGCCCTTGGCCGGATGCTCCTGCAGAACATGCAATTGATGATTGGCAAGCGTTACGAGAACGAGGAGGAGCGCCGCCGCCAGAACCGGCCGATGGTCAGCGTCATCCTCGACGAGTTTGCGCCCTTTGCTTATTCCAACTTTGCCCAGATACTGCAGACGGCGCGCGGCACCAACACCGCGTTCCTATTCGCCCTGCAGGCGCTACCGCAGCTTTTAACTGTAGGGCGCGGATTCAGAGATGACGTGTCCTCGGCGCCGAATACGAACATGCTATTGCGGACGAAAGATGAGGAGACGGCGCAGTATTTCCTGAAGGCATCGGCGCGAGTTCCGCAGAAGCGGCGCACCCTGACCGTCCGGCGCACCGGGGTGTTTGAGGACAAGTACGAGCCCGTTGGATTCGGCAGTGAAACCGACATCAAGGACACCCGGGCGCAGGATGAGCACATCAAGAACCTGCCCGTCGGCCAGATGGAAATCCTCATGACCGACAATCGGCTCGGGACACTCCATTCCCATCTGCATGTCCGAGTGCCGCGCCAATACCGGTTCCCGGGACTTGAGCCGAGAATCTATCCGAGGCTCCACGCAGTTTCTCACACTGAAGGCGCGAACCTGCGCTTCAAAGACCCCGAAGTTGTTCGTCGCAACGGCCGCTTGGCCACGCGCACTGGCCGTTTGACATGGATGTGAGCCGTCCATCCCGCATTGTCGTTGCCGGCCTCTTCTTGGCCATGCTGCCATCGCTTTGCTTCGCCCAGGCGCGCCCTTCGAGCTACGATCCTGCCGCTCAAGCGCAGTCTCCAAGGCAAAAGGATGGCTTCGTCGATTTCGCCCTGAAGCGCATCAATCCCACCGATAAAGACTACGGGCAGTGTCTTGATGAGGGCCGCAAATTACTGCTCGAAGAAACCATTAGAAACCGCTACTTCTGGTCGAACTTGGTTGCATTAGGGCTGCTCGGGTGCCTGTTCGTCATCATTGTGTATCAGCACAGAGTGCAAACCTGCCGGCAGTGGACCGCGGCGGAGATGCTCGCACAACACGAGCACGCCCTCGCGCGAGCAAATGCTCAAGTGGAGGAAGCCGCAAGCAGGAATCGCGGCTTGATGGAGGCGTTAACCACGCTGCGAGAATCCGCGCTCCGTTCCCAAGCGCCACCTGGAGAGGCGCAGGACCGTCCGGCACTACAGACCGTTAGCAGCCGGACATCCAGCATACCGGCCGGTCAGGTAGCGACACCAAAGAATGGCAACGCCGCAACAGCGCCTAGCCGCTCAGCGCGGGCAGCGACCGCGACACCACTCGCCAATCAGATCGGACTCTTCAAACCCGACGTAGATCTGATCATGAAGTTGAATTCGCTGGAGCAGCAGCTTGGCCGGTCCCAGGATGAGGCCAAACTTTTGCGCCGTCAGTTGAACGAGTCAGACCGGCGGCTCCAGGAGGAACAACAGAGGAACCGCAGTCTGAAAGGCGCGTAGCTCGGCGCCAGAAATCAAGAAGGAGTTCCCAAGGAGATGTCGAAAGACGAAAAGGAGAACCGGTCGCAACCAAGATCTGGCGCTCTCGACAAGTTCGAGCCGGGCGGCGAGTCAGGCCCGCTTGATGACCGCAACGAGTACGAACAACGGCTGAATTCGTTGCCTGCTGAGCAAAAGGAGTTGGCAGAAGAAAGCACGCGCTTTGCCGATCTCTGCCAGTACTTCTCGCAGCAAAAAATGGATATCCCGCCGTCCATCGTCGAGAGGGTTGGAAATGTTTCCAAGCTTCCAGTGAAGGAGCGCATTCGTGCGATGAAAGACATCAATCGCGAACTGATGGAGTACCTCAATGATGTTGGTCAAGATCCTGGAATTTGGCAGTAACTGGTGGGCTCGGTTCGGCCGTGATCCAAACGACCGTTACCGGTACACGAGACATGCCGCCTACTTCAATTCCACGGGTGTGCGCTGCGGAAGCAAGATGAGGCGCTGCTGGATCGTTCCTGGCTTGATCCGGTTCAACGGCGTCGGAGATTTTAACCCACAGTTCCCGAACCGGGGTGTGGGGGAGGTGTTTGAATGCACCGATCTTGTCTTTGCGTGCGGCGGGAATCGGGTCTTGTTTCGACGTAAAGCCCGACAATCGTGCCGGCCCGAGTACTTCCTCTTGGTTGTATCGAGCGGCAGGTTCGGTTCCCTTAGCTTCGAAGCTTCCGACTGGAAATCAGAGTCTCTGACCCCTATCGCCGTGAGCCATATCGGCGAAAGACAGGAAGCACTGTTGCTCATGAAAGCCGGCGATTGGGTCCGAAGCACACTCGGCATCTGGCAGCTCAGGGTCGCGCCAGATCTCCGGCACGGTGCTTCCCTGCAGTTGCTCGAAGACGGAGTTCTGGACTGAAGGTTACCACTTATGCGCTACGCCAAAGGCGGCTTGGTCATTAACCCGGAACGTGACATCCCTCTATTGCGCCAGGTCCGCAACTCGCGGTTCGTCAGCCATAACCAGTTGTTTGAGTTGATGAAGTTTGGCGGCTCAGATCGTTCGCGAGACAGCTTTAACTGGCGCGTCAGACGGCTGCTTAAGTCGGGTCACGTCAGCATCTGCGGCGGCGTCTTTTGCGCAGGTTCGGGGGTATATCGAATCACCAAAGAAGGCCTTGCCTTGCTCGAGCATCATGGCCAGTTCACCACGGTCTTGCACTCGAATACGGAGCACCTTCCTCATGCTTCCCAGGTTTTTCATGCGCTCGAATTGAACGCAATCCAGATCGCCTTGGCACACAAGAACCAGCTTGCCAGTTGGCAATCGGAAGTCGAAATCGCTTCCTTCAATACGATTTCGCGGTCTCCTTACGAGAAGGACTACGACGCCATAGTCGACGTGTGGGTTGGAGATAACAGAGCACGCTTTGCACTCGAATACGAGCGCACTCTAAAGAGTTCGAAACAATATGAGCGCGTACGCGCCGCACTTCAGGCTGAGCGCCAAATCGCCTGCATATTGTATTTGACATCTGGAATGGAAGTGCTGGTTCATCTCGTGCATGAGTTGGAATCCGTGCCCAAGAAGCTGGCATTTGCCAACGCCCAGGATTTTACGCAGACGCTTCTTGAAACCAGGGTTTTTGTCCGCGGGGACGCCACCGGGACCAGATTCCGGGAGCTGCTTCAATGAGGGTTCAATCGATCGCCTCAGCGTTGCCTTCTCTTTGGCTTGTCGTTGCCGTTTGCGCGCCGTCTTTACGCGGTCTGGACGCCGTAGGTTTGCCTTCTTTTGGGGTTCGATAACATGCCTCCGTTCAGCCACTTGCGTTCTGACTACCCCCTGAATTTGACTTTGTTAGAACGTCCGTATGCGTGTGCGTTGAAGCAGTCCTATCGGGCTGGATTCCCCTCGGCTCGCGCGATCCCCGTTTCGCTCATTGGCTCCAACTGGTGGTTTCTTTCGCGGCCCCTTGTGGATCGTGCTTTCGACGCTCAGCATTACTCCAGCACCAATGGTCTTAACATCGACGCGCGATTGGTGCATCTCGTCGAACATTGGTGTGAACGTCCGCGCGGCAACAAGGCACCTCATTCCTACGCGTTGACGCTCTCCTTCTTTTCGCCTAACTCAGCACTGTATGCGGTCGCTGTGGTCCACTTGCTGTCCACATCGGGACGTCACTCGCCGATAACCACAGTTCTCCGTCCGGCTTTTCAAATCCGGGACTCGACGCAAGGAGTGCACTTCGGGTCTGTGACTTCTGGCGTGCCTGCACCGTGGACGGCAGGGCAAGTCAGATCAACTTAGGAGGAGCACATGATGTCTCAAAGCAGAGGAGCAGTAAGTTTTGAACCGCTATTTACCGCAGAGGACATTGGCCTGCGCAAGGAGGCCAATGTCGAACACGTGATGAAAGTCTTTATCACCCTTGGCGAGGGGGTAGCTTCTCGCTGGATCGAAATGCCGAAAGGCGTCTTGTTGCTGCAGACCGTGCCCGACAATCCCGCGTCCGGTGCGATTTACCTGTACGACCGCGAACTGCAAGTCTTCTACTTTGTGGTCTTCGACGAAGGACGTGACGACAGCCTAACCGCGGCAGAGTTCGATGACCTTGTCACGGAGTACAA
>JBAUXO010000132.1:0-25305 GCA_049584315.1 Candidatus Sulfotelmatobacter sp.
TCGGCTCTCCGGAAGCCGAATCTCAATACCTTGTACGAAATCGGTCATAGAATCACGAAGCTCGACTCGCAACTCGGCGCGGCTGGTCGTGCCGAAAATTAGCTACTTACACCCCGGGCTGCTAGCGCTCCCAGAGGGTAATTTAGTACAAGGCCCGGCCGGTCGGTCAACTTTCTGAATTCCGTCGCCGCCCTTGGACCGTCGCCCATCGCCAGGTAGGCCTGTCCTCGAACATAGGCCGGATAGAGGGTTGGGACCGCGGTTGATCCAGGATTGGCAAACTCGAGAGCAGTCACGACCCCCAGATCATCGATGGCCTTCGAAGGTCGCGCTTGTCTCAGGTCGATCTCCGCGCGAATCGCGGGTAGCCAGTATTTCTGGACAATTGTGCCCTCGGGCCAGTGTTTTTCTAGCTCGTTGCAAAGCGCTTCTGCCTGATTGACGCTTCCGACTTGAGCTAGAACGACGGCGGTAAGCGTTGCGACATCCTGCCCATGCGAGAGCTTCTGCGCCTGGGAAATATATTTTTGAGCCCGCGGGAACTCTCCGACTTCGCTCTCGCGAAGCGCTGCCTGAACAAGGTAGCTGGCGGCCAATTCTTTATTTCCATCGCGTTCCATCAGATTTTCGGCGGCGCGCGAAAACTCTCGAGCCTTTTCGAAATGTCCGTGATAGGCCGCAGTGTTGGATTGCTCGGACAGAAGAATCGCCTGAGCTCCGCGCAGATCGGATGACCGCTGAACCAGGCGCTCCATTTCTTTTTCGTCGTTACGAAGAAAGGCTATCCAGTAGTGCGCTTGCAGCAACGAATCGGTCTGCAAGCCTCGTTTGTCGGCTTCCGCTAAAACCGCGGAGGCTTCTTCGACCTGGTTCAAAGCGAGCAGGCTTACTGCCAAATTTGTGTATGTCGAAGCTCTCGCCGGGTCGAGCAACAGAGCCTTGCGAAAGTTTTGGACCGACTGCTCATAGCGGCCGAGTTCGCCTTCGTCGTTGGCCAAGAGATTGTAGGCGCCCGCAGAGTCGGGGTAGTTTTGAACTGCAACAGCGTAGACTTCTGCGGCCTTCTCCAAATCGCCGGTTACATACGAGTAATAGCGCGCTTCAATCGCCTCCCGTTCGGCTTCAGTCACGCGATCCCTAAGTTCGTAGGCTTTGGTGGCATTCTCACGGGCAAGTTCAGAGTCTCCGAGATTGTGGTTGATTGTTGCCAGCGCGCTATAAGCCATGGCGAAGTTCGGATCCAGTTCGACGGCTTTCTTGAAAATCGGCAGCGAGTCGCGGTCGCCCTTTTTGTCCCAAGTGGATAGAGCCAATCCGTAAGCGTTGAGCGCATCCAACGAAAACGTGGTGGCTTGTTCGAGCGGAGCATCGAACTTCTGTACGGTAGCCAGCGATTCGCCGAGTTCGGCACGCAGCTTGGCTGCCGCCCCGCCTAGACTGTCCAGCACTTTCTCCTTGGATGCCGCCGTAACCTGTTCTTCGGCGAGCGTACTTCCGTTCTTACAACTTACCGCTTTCAAGCCGATGACATATTCACTACCTAGTCGGCCGATAGCTCCAGCAAGATAGGCCTTGCTACCCGCACGCTGGCAAAGCTCGCGGGCCAACTCGGGCGTGAGCCTTGTGCCGGCCGGCTGAGTCATCTGCTGCAAAGTCTTCGCGACTTGGCTGTCGGTGAGTACATTCAGGAAAGGCGATTGCCGCAGGGAAACTCTGAGAGCCGTCTTCAACGTGTCATCGAAAACTGGATCGCCCGTGCTGTTGGCGAAGTCGGAGAGGACGATGGTGTCTTTATGAGATAGCAGCTTGTTTCGACGTGAACGGTAGTAAAACCCGCCCGCAACCAGCAAGGCCGACAACAGAACGGAAATCAAAATCTTCCAGCGCTGGGCAAGCCGAATCGCAGGGACCTGGGTCACGGTTATGGTGCCAGAGTTTGCCGCAGAAACATGTCCGCTCTCGGAGTCCCGCTTCAAACGTTGCAAATCGGTACGAATGTCTGAAGCGTGCTGGTAACGGAGGTTACGATCTTTCTCCAGACACTTATTGATGATCCGTTCTAAGTCGACTGGCAGATCCGGATTTAATCGCACTGGCGACACGGGTGCGCGGTTCAAGATGGACTCGAAGATTAGCCCGGTGCTTTCCCCACGGAAGGGCAGCGTGCCAGTGGCCATCTCGTACAGCACTGCTCCAAAAGAGAACAAATCTGTGCGTGCGTCCAGTTCCTTGGCTCGCACTTGCTCCGGCGACATGTAGGCAATTGTTCCCAACGCAGTCCCGGGACTGGTCAAGTGCTCTTCCAGGGTTACAGTCGATTGCGCCGTGGCGGCCACTACTTCGGCTTTGCTGAGTACGGGCGTGACCTTCGCCAGGCCGAAGTCCAGCATCTTTGCGTGTCCGCGCTTGGTAAGGAAAATGTTTGCTGGCTTGATGTCGCGGTGGACAATGCCAGCGGAGTGGGCAGCATCGAGCGCCTCGGCAATCTCAATGCCCAGTGACATCACTATTTCAATCTCCAACGGACGCCCTGCAATACGGTGCTTCAGCGTTAGGCCGTCCAGAAACTCCATGGCGATGAAGGAGTGGCTGTCCTCTTCGCCAATTTCGTAGATCGTGCAGATGTTCGCATGATTCAGAGCTGAGGCTGCCTTCGCTTCGCGCTGAAAGCGGCTGAGAGCGTGGGCGTCTTTGGCTACGTCGTCGGGCAGGAACTTCAGGGCAACAAACCGTCCGAGCCTCACATCCTCTGCCTTGTAAACCACACCCATCCCACCACCGCCGAGTTTCTCAACGATGCTGTAATGCGAGATGGTTTGGCCGATCATTTAAGCCCATTCTGGCGTGGATGGTGAGCATGGTAGGCCGCCGCTCGGAGCAAGTCAACGCAGCCGGAGAGGCACAGAACAACGTGGGTTCAGAAATTCGGCCATGGAACAATGGCCGCGTTCAGGCTCTCGATCTATGTGATCCCGCAGGTAGCTCGGCCCCGCCCGCACTCAGATCATCCGCAACGTTTTACCTCGCCGCACCCAACCGCCTGTTCTCTTTTATTCTGGTCTTCTCGTTCTGCGATGGAACGACCAGGCGTCACTTCATATTGAGTAGTGCGTTTCGGCAGGCAATCGTTACATTGATAAAGAGAGCGACGGCACTGGCGACTGACCTGAGGGGTCAACACCTAAACCTCGGCGCACCCGCCCCACATTTTACCCCTGTCTCTTTACGTCGGATTTCAAATTAAGATTCCGGATCAGCCGGTGCAAATACTTGGGGTGAATTCCCAGGAGGCGAGCGGCCTCGACATGATTGCCGTTGGTTTCCTCCAACGCCGTCTGAACAAGCTGTTTTTTCGCCTGGCTGAGAGTGTAGTGGTATCGCGCCGCGGCCAAACCCACGGACTGTTCCTCGAACAGCGTTTCTGGCAAGTCTTCTGCGATAATTTCGTCGGTCAGTCCCAGCACGATCGCATGTTCAATGGCGTTCTCTAATTCGCGAACGTTTCCCGGCCAGCGGTATTTCACCAGCAACTCACGTGCCTCTGTAGCGATTCCTTTGAAGCTACGATGGCACTTCTCCGCGTATTTATTCGCGAAATGCAGAGCCAGTACCGGAATATCCTCGCGATGCTCCCGCAGTGGAGGCATGGCTACGGAAACCACATTCAGGCGGTAGTACAAATCCTGCCGGAACTCACCCGTCTTGATTGCCTCCTCCAAGTTTTTGTTCGTCGCAGCCAGGACGCGTGCGTTAAACGGCAGCAAGCGGTTTCCACCGAGCCGTTCAAATTCACGCTGCTGCAACACCCGCAAGAGCTTGGCCTGTAATAACGGAGCCAGTTCCCCGATTTCGTCGAGGAACAGCGTCCCCTCTCCGGCCACGTCGAACTTGCCCTTTTTAGTTCCGACCGCGCCGGTGAAAGCTCCCTTTTCGTGGCCAAAGAGTTCGCTCTCCAGCAAGGCTTCCGGGATGGCGGCGCAATTGACAGCGACGAACGGTTTGTCGAGCCGCTCACTGTTGGCGTGAATCGCGCGGGCCACGAGTTCCTTGCCGGTTCCACTTTCGCCGCGAATGAGTACCGTCGAATCGCCTCTCGCTACTCGCCCGATGAACTCACTAACGCGTCGCATCGGCCTGCTCTCCCCGATGAGGGAGCGGTCGGCTTTTGCCTCTGTCTGGAGGCGCTGGTTCTCTGCCTTGAGGGAATCCAGCTTCGACAAGTTCTCTAGCGTGACCGCTGCGATGCGGGCAACCGCGCTGAGGAAGTAGGCGTGGTCTTCTCCAAATGTTAGTGAGGCGGCGGGTGAGCTCAGATAGATCACCCCGAGGATTCTCTCAACTGCCACCAAAGGCACACACAACACATGCTGAGCGGAAGTAGTTTCGCCGGCAGCTTCTGCAACGACAGCGCAGTGTTCCCAGATCGCCTGCTGCACCAACTCATCCCGGATAAGCATGTCCTGCGGAGCAAAATCCTTTCTATCCCACATACAGGGCGGACAGGGTTCCTCACTCGCATTTTGCTGGAGCAAGATCGCAGCCCGCGAGGCTGGGATGACTTCGCAAATGAGCTCCAGCAACCCGCGCTGCAAGGCTTGAACGTTGCGAGTGGAGTTGATCATGTTCGCGATCTTGAAAAACGCAGTCAGATCGCGCGCCATTCGACCTACCCATGAGTCACCAGTCGGCAGTCCGGAGCGATCAAGGGACATCGTTCTCAATTCCGCGGTGCCGGAGCGCGACGACAGCCGGTCGGTCTGCTCATCAGGGCCCGTGAAGAACACAAACTCGCTGTTGCCGATACGAATCCGGTCTCCGTGCTGGATGGTCTGGCGGCTCACTCGTGCTCCGTTGACGAAAGTTCCATTGTGACTGTCGAGATCGGTAACCTCAAAAACATCAGCAGAGACCTCGCTCACTGAGCAATGTTTTCGTGAGACCGCAGGGTCGTCCACCTCCAATTGGTTGGAGGGATCCCTACCCAGAATCAGCGGGCCATCCTTCACGACCCGAACAATTTCCTTGGGGAATCCGGAAATCGACATCAGTCTCGGGTTGATCAACTCATTCTCCGGTTGTCCAGTGTAGTCGAAACTGCAGGAGAAGCATCGTCGAATCGATCCGTTTCTGCGGAACCAAACGGCTCCTCGCGGTAGCCTTTCGACTACCACTTGACCCACCCGCTGATAATTCCGGTGAGGTAGACCAGGCTTATGTGATTGCAAAAACAGCAGAATGGAGCGGGAAGGAAGCTCGATTGGGCTTGGCACGATGCATGCAATATCTCTGTCCGTCACCGCAAGCTTCCAGCGATAGCGCGGACGAGCTTGAATGACAAATTCAGTTTGGGTTCCACTGCGAGGAGCCCCAAGGAGGATGTTATGAAACGCAACTTTATCGGGATCCTGTCGCTGGTGGTGATGTCGCTGATGCTCAACGCCGCGGCCCAAGTTCAGTGTGCTGCCAAAGCTAATGTGCCGTTCGCCTTCAGTGTAGGCTCGGCGCAGCTTCCAGCCGGCACCTACGTAGTCAGCACTTCTGGCACGAGCATAATCGAGATCCGGAACGGTCAGACGAGCGCGGGCGCGTTGTCGTTGGTCAGGCACGAGTATCAAAGCAAGTCGGGCGCCAAACTGGTCTTCCATCATGTAGCTGGCCAGTATTTCCTGGCGGAAATCTGGAGAGGTGCGGGTACCAGCGGTCTGGTGATCGCGCCCTCCAAACAGGAGAAGAGTCTGGAGAAGGAGTTGCGGCTCGCCACTGGCCAATCGAAAAGCGAGGAAGTGTTGATCGCTCTCAACTGAAGGGTGGCTAACCCATACGAACCGCCGGAGCCAAACGCTCCGGCTGTTCGTTTTTTCTGCTACTACTGAACACTGGCCAAAGCGCATTACCAGACGTGAACCGCTCTGCTGCGGGCGATTGCCTCAAGGCATGTGCGGAACGTGCGAAGCTCAATAAGGACACCTTCTGGCACCACAAGTTCAGAGCAACGTTTGCGACGCGGTGCCTTTGGGCAGGAGTAGATCTCCGCACGGTTCAGCAATGGCTGGGTCCACTCTGATATGGAATCGACCATGCGATATTTGCAGCCGTCACGCAGTCAGCATGTGCGGAAGAAGGTGAATGAGATTTTCGCCTAATCATAAGTGTGGCGATCCTGATTATTGCGAGCGCTGACTTGGAATCGGAACGCTCCCAGATGGAATATTCGTATAGTCGATCTCGCGCAATGCGGTGGGCTCGCTCCAAAGCCGAATCCACCCGCGAAAAACCGGGTTAGCTGCCGCTGAGGCCGACCCCGCGCCCGCCACCGACAGGCAAGCCTCTCCTTCTTAGTTTTTGGGGAAAGCTTTTTCTGAACCTCTCGAGCCTTTGCAATCCGCCCTATTTTGCGTAGCCGTGGCACGTAATATCCGCCTTCGGCGCTCCCGTCGGGATTGCTTCAACTGAGGTCACAGCGAAATCCTCGCCGCCGTGCGGACCTTCGGAATCTGCAAACAGCAAGGCGATCTGCGTCAGATCCCTGAAGTCCGCTCCCGCGACGCCGTTGCCCGGCGTGAAATCGGTGAACGGGAAATCGACGCTGAAAGGCTTGCCGTAAGTGCGGTCAGCCAGATTGCATCCGCTGGCACTGTAGAGGCCGTTCGTATAAACGACGATGTCGAAATTCACGAACTCGTCCGCTCCGTCGAAGTTAAGCCGAATCCGGTCGTAGCTTGACGCCAGATCGAGGTTCAACGGAGTGCTTTTGCCGTAGAACACGCCGAGATAGCCGTCGGTCTTGTAACCGGAGCTATAAACCAGCGCGGCGGGAGCGGATTTCGTTTTGCCCTTAATCTGGAACGACGTGGGCTGGTTGAAGGCGAGACCATGGGCGTTGCACTGCGCGGGTGGGCACATGTTTAAAGTCGTCTCCCGGCTGTCGCCAACCATGCTTCCGTACTGAATATTCGTGTCCGCACCGGATGTCAGTGTCTTCTGATACGCACCCGTGGAGAAATCGTCCAACACGAGTTGCGCGACGGCGAACTGTGCGATGGCGATCACGACGGAAGCAGCCAGCGCCACCTTCAAAAGCGCCGATACTCTATTTTGTGTTTTGTTACTCATTGTTTTGTTCCTCCTTTGTTAATGTTCTCCGTGAAAGCTCCTAAGCAATCTCATACCCATCTTTCTCCGTTGAGTCGTCCGTCAAGGTTTCCCCGCCGCGCCGATCCTTACGTCGCAGCCTGCTCACCTCAAACCGCCTCTATTCAGATAAGCGAAAAACGCGGGCAAATCGTCTCACAAGAATTCATGATTTGCTTCCGATGGTCCACCAAGAACTGCGCCGTTTGGCGCAGCACTTGCAGGCAGAATGGTCAGAGCGCATGGTGCAGAGCACTGCCTCGTCCACGAGTTTTGCCTGCGCCTGATGGGGAACCATCCCGCCGAAGTGCAGAATCGCGCGCACGTCTGGCGGACGTGCGCCAGTTTTCGTTCTACGCATGTAAACAAAAGGCGAATATGATATCGAACAAAAGCGAAATATGGACTCGCGCTTGATTGTCCGTTCCTTTCGGCCGTCTAGGCCCATTTGGGTATCAAGATTAGGGTGCCGCTGGATCTCGAATCTGGAGAGCATGAAATTAATGGGATTGAGTTGGTTCTGACTGCCGGAGTTGGGCGGCGAGTTGCTGGAAGTGGGGGTTGGGGCGAAGGGCTTTCAGATCGTCGGCCATTAGGCCATTGGGGTCTTTGTAGCCGCGATTGATCGCTTCCTGCAGATACTGGAGCCCATCATCGGGGTGGTTGGCAGCCGCGGCCACGCAGGCGAACGAATACCACACCTGGAAATGGTTGGCTTGCGACAGAGAGTTGCTCTTCTCGATGGTGTCGCGAAACAGCTTGGCCGCCTCAGGGTAGCGGTGCATGCGGGCTAGTGCCGTCCCTAACGTCTGCAGTGTCTCGATAGTGTAGGGGTGTTGGGGGCGTAGGGTTCGAATCTCCGCCTCGAGCGCATCGCGGGCAATCTTCTCTGCGTCGCCGTATCGTCCCGCTCGGATCAGTATTTTTGCGAGTGTGGTTTGGAACACTAGGGTATAGGGATTGGTTGGTCCAAGAACGCGATTCGCGGCCGTAACCGTTTCGCGCTCTAAAGTCTCCGCCTCGCGGATTTCACCTTCTCTGGACAACCAGTCAGAGAGGTTGTATTTGGCCTGCAATGTATCCGGATGTTCTGGTCCAAGGGTTCGGGAGCAAATTGCCAATACCTCGCGTTGCAATTTGACGGCCTCGGTCAGCCGGCCTTCATCGGCGAGGAGATCCGCCAAGCTTTCCATTACGCGGGCCGTAAGCTGGTGCTCGGGACCAAACACGCGTTGGTAGCTCGCCAATGCATCACGGGTCAATCGCTCGGACTCGGTGCGCCGGCCCTCCGAATTGAGGACTAATGCCAAATTAAACATCGCTTTCAGAGTTTCGGGGTGGTCCGGGACCCTGACAAGCTGGTCAATATCGAGCAATTGACGGTATTCCTGTTCGGCCTCATCATAGCGACGCTGGGACCAGAGGGCGACGCCCAAGCTTTTCATTGACTCCAAGGCCTCAGGACTCTCGGCTCCTAGGCTACGACTGCTGGCCGCGAGCGCCTCTCGTGCCAGTATCTCCGCTTCGTCCCAATCTTTCCGTGCTGCCAAGGTGGCAGACAATTGATCCATTGTGGCAATCGTAAATGGGTCATCCCTCCCCAATACGCGTCGCTCGTCAGCGAGCGCCTGGCGCTCGAGTTTCTCGGCTTCGTCATAGTGTCCCTGACGATCCAGAATCCACCCAAGAAGAGACATCGACTCCAGTGTTTTTGGGTCATTTGGCCCGAGCCGCGCCATGCGGGTGTCGAAGGCGCTTTTGACGAGCCCGTGGGCACGAGCGTATAGCCCAAGGTTTGTGTAGGTGCTCGCCATTACTTGCATCATCTGGGCTTGGACCTCGGGATCCTTGGCCAGACCGCTTCCCATGTCGGTCGAGGCTTTGTCGAGAATCTCGCGGGCGGTGACGCTATTGCCGCGCGCTTCACTCGGATCGGAGACCTTGAACATGTTGGTCATGAAATCGGTGATACGCGTGGCGCGATCTCGTTCGTGGTTTGCGCGGTCGCGCTCGCGAGTGATCCTTCGTAACTGCACGGCTTGTAGGATTAAGAAAGCGGCCAGTAACAGCACCAATCCAGCAGCCAGAATCACACCGACACGGTGCCGCCGGGTGTACTTGCGCAAACGGTAACCCACACTCGCAGGACGCGCCGCTACCGGCTCAAGCTTCAGATAGCGGCCAATATCGGCGGCCAGTTCGGAAGGCGCGCCATAGCGGCGAGCGCGATCCTTCTCCAGCGCTTTCATGGTGATCCAGTCCAGATCGCCGCGCAGCAGGCTCACCAGTTGCCTAGGCTCGGTGCCGCGCGCTTCCGCGGTCGAGGTATCCCGACCAGCGCTGACCTTGTCGCTCGGGGTCGGCGGTTCTTCCTCGCGCACTTTTCGCAGTAACTCATCGAGCGGTTGCCTCTGCTGCTGCTTGGTTTCAAATGGCTGCAATCCGGCGAGCAGCACGTAAAGAACGACGCCCAGCGAATACACATCCGTGCGCGTGTCAATGTCCTGCACATGGGGATCGGCCTGCTCCGGACTCATATATGCCGGCGTCCCGAGAAAATGTCCCAGCTGGGTGAGGAGGCTCGCCCCCTCAGCCTGAGACGTGGTCGCCTTGGCCAGCCCGAAGTCGATGATCCGGGGCATGGGTTTGCCATCCACTTCCACCACCAGAATGTTGGCCGGTTTCAGATCGCGGTGGATGATGGTTTTCTGGTGCGCGTGTTGCACTCCTTCGCACGCCTCAATAAAGAGTTTCAATCGCTCCCGAATTCTCAGCTTTTTCTTATCGCAGTACTCCGTAATTGGCAACCCGGGCACGTACTCCATCACGAAGTACGGTTGGCCCTGTGGCGTCGTCCCGGCTTCAAAAACCTTAGCGATGGAGGGATGATCCATGATCGCAAGCGATTGCCGTTCCAATTGGAAGCGTTGCACGACCGCCTCGTCGTACGTCCCAGACTTGATCAACTTAAGGGCGACCTGCCGCCGCACTGGAGAAGTCTGATCGGCCAGCCACACTTGGCCCATGCCTCCTTCCCCGAGCTTGCGGACGAGTTGAAAACGCTGCGCGAAGATCTGCCCCGGTTCTAAAGTGCCGGCTGCGTTGATCCGATCATTGTCTGCGACTCCGTTCGCGGGCAGGGCGTCGGCAGGCGGCGGCGATTGCAGAAAACTGGAGCGGACATTTTCGTTGACCAATAGAAGGGACTCCACCTCGGCGCGTAGCGCAGAATCGAAAGAACAAGCTTGGTCGAGGAAGCCAGCACGCTGCTCCGGGGCAAGCTGCATAGCTTGGTGTAACAAGCCTTTGACGCGCTCCCATTGTTGAACGGCCATAAATTGAGTGGTCATGGCTATGCAGTCTTGCTTATCTAGCGGTGCAACCAGAACCGGGCGGTGGCCCAGTCGCGATCAACCGTCGCGCGCGAGATGCCCAGCACTTGGGATATTTCGGGCGCCGATAACCCCCCGAAGAACTTCATTTCGACGATCCTTCCTTCGCGCTCATCGATGCGAGCCAGCTCGTCGTCCAAAGCCAGGAGTTCGCACCTCCGTTGACGGGTAGGGGGGCAAGACTATCCGCCTTGATCCTGCAGCCCCCGTACAGTCGACGGCGGCTCCCCCAGCTGCCCTCAGCTGATAACGACTCATGACCTATTGAATCGCGCCTGCAACTCACGGAATTCTTCCGCCGCACATTGCCAGCGGATGCCATACTGCCCGAGATCCGCCTCCGAGGCAATGGAGAGCGTGTGAAGATTGTCTGAATTCATCTGAAGAAATGTGGGTTTTGAGAAGTTTTATAAGCCTTGGATCCTTTCTGTCTAGGTTGGTCGGGGCAACATTTCGCCGAATGTCTCTGCTTGTACTGAAAACCTCGTCTGTACGCGACCAGCCTCGCCGGAGTGGCTAATGGTGGCAACCTTGCGGTAGCGAGAAAACGTGTTCTGGATCGCAAAGCAGAGAGTGCAAAGAGTAGTTCGTCGGCCGGAAGAGATGCGCTCTTGACTGGCGAACACTCTGCGTAGATAACGCCCTGACCAGGCCCCCCGCTCTGTAATGGCAAAGCAGTGTCTTGATGCCAGACAACCAGCCAAGGATCTCATGAATGCCCGGAACTTCTGCGTTTTTCCGCTCGGACGGAGTTTTCGGTAACCATAACATCAAGGAAATGAATTTGGGAATGATGCTGCGTTTGTTCTCGCAAGTTCTCTGCGGTACACTGCGTCGCGATTGCAAATTCGTCCCGGGAGCTCGCGCCCATGCTTGGAACAACTTCTCGACCGACGTTTGTTGTCCTCTTCATTCTTGCGCTGTGGATTTCAGCCTCGGCGGCAACCAAATCGGACCGGCTGACGCCGATGGATGTGTTCACGCTGCAGTATGCGGCCGATCCGCAGATATCGCCCGATGGAAAGCGCATCGTATATGTGCGGCAGTTCAGCGATGTGATGAGTGACAAGCATTACTCGAACTTGTGGGTGATTACGACTGATGACGGCGACGATCGCGCCCTGACGACCAGCAACTACGCTGACAGCTCTCCGCGCTGGTCGCCGGATGGGACGCGAATTGCATACGTCTCGGATCGTGGTGGCAAGCCGCAGCTTTATGTACGCTGGATGGACAGCGGGCAGACGGCGGCGCTGACAGATCTGGAAAGCGCGCCGTCGGATATCGCATGGTCGCCGGACGGAAAGCTGATCTCGTTCTCGTCATTTGTCCCGGTCGAGCCGCCAAAGATCGCGAATCTGCCAAAAGCTCCGGAAGGCTCGAAGTGGGCTGATCCCCCGAAGGTATACGACCATCTTGTGTACCGATTCAATGGCCGCGGATATCTGAGGCCGGGATTTGGGCAGCGGTTTGTGATTGCGGCGGAGGGCGGAGCCCCGCGGCAACTGACCAGTGGCAACCTGCCTTATGCGGGCACAGAAGGTCCAGGCAGCAGCGGACGAGCTTCGTGGACGCCGGATGGGAAGTATTTGATCTTTTCGGCGAACCTGCATGAGGATTACGAGTATGACCCGCTGAATACGGAGGTTTACGAGCTGTCGCTGGCGAATGGAGAGGTGAAGCCACTGACATCGCGAAAGGGGCCGGATAGTTCTCCGGCCGTTTCGCCGGATGGGAAGAGGATTGCGTATGTCGGGTTCGATGACCGGTACCAGGGACATCAGACGACGCACCTCTACCTGATGAACCGGGACGGGAGCAATGCGCGAGTGGCGACTCCGCAGTTGGACCGCGATGTGCAAGATCCGCAGTGGGCGCAGGACGGCGGCGGAGTGTACTTCCTATATGACGATCAGGGCGACACGAAGTTGGCGTTTTACTCGCTCGATGGCAAGGTGAAAGATTTGACGAATCATATCGGCAGCGGCGGGTCGAGTTATTCCGGTGGAACGTCATTCACCGTAGCCAAGGATGGGACCTTTGCGGTGCCCTACGACACGCCGACCGATGCCGGAGATATCGCGGTTGGGACGCGCGCGAATCCGGAGCCGCGCCTGCTGACGGCGCTAAATCAGCAACTGTTCATGCAGAAGAAGCTGGGGCCGACGGAGGAGTTCTGGTTCGAGTCGTCGGTTGACAAGAAGAAAGTGCAGGGATGGATCATCAAGCCTCCGGATTTCGATTTGGCGACGAAGTATCCCCTGATCCTGGAGATTCACGGCGGACCGTTTGCCAACTATGGCGACCGTTTCGACACGAACAAGCAGGTGTGGGCGGCGATGGGATACGTGGTGCTGTACGTGAATCCGCGCGGCAGCACGAGTTATGGCGAGGAGTTTGCGAACCTGATTCATCATGCGTATCCGGGAGACGACTTCTACGATCTGAACTCGGGAGTGGACGCAGTGATCGCCAAGGGATATGTCGATCCGGGCAATTTGTTCGTGACCGGCGGATCGGGCGGCGGCGTGCTCACGTGCTGGATGGTCGATCGCACGACGCGTTTCCGGGCAGCGGCGAGTTTGTATCCGGTGATCAACTGGTATAGCTGGGTGCTGACCTCAGATCTTCCGGCATTCGGAACGCTCTATTGGTTCTCGGGACCCCCGTGGGAAAAATCGGATGAATATGTGAAGCGGTCGGTGTTGTCGTACGTCGACAAGGTGACGACACCGACGCTGCTGGCTACAGGCGAGGAGGATTTCCGCACGCCGATCTCGGAGGCGGAGCAATACTATGCGGCGCTCAAGTTAAGGAAAGTGGAAAGCGTGCTGGTGCGATTTCCGGAGGAGCCGCACGGGCTGAGCGCGCGGCCGAGCCATCAGGTGGCAAAGATCCTGTACGTGTCAGAGTGGTTCGATAAACACAAGAAGAAGTAAGGCGAGAGATTCCCGATCTTTCCGTGAGATCAGTGGGCGTGAGTTGATGGCAGCCCGGCTGTCGTGCGATGCTTCTGCTGAAGGGCTCGATGTTTCGATGAAGATCACTTATTGATGAGTGATGTCAGTATGCCTTGCGTGAAAGTTCCCGGTTACGACTACGGTTCTCCTGTTTCCGCGACGTCTCCCGTTTCTCGCAAGGAGTTGCGCGAGATTGAGCAAACAATCGGTTCGGGAACAAAACTTGGGGGAATTTCATGCACTCCCACCCTGATGACAGAACAAATTTTCATCGGAGTCGAGGGTCTGCTGCAAGATCCACTTGAGCAGATTCTTATATGACCACTAGTGGGCCGTACAAGAAACAGGGTCCTTCTATCGGGAGAACGGCCTCAAGCCAACCGAAACTATTCGTCCTTTTTGGGCAGCCACTCTACGAATACGTGAAGGAAGTAACGACTTTCCCTCGCCGATTCCACATTGCCGGGCGGCATCGGCGTCGGCCACGTACGCCTTTTTCCGACAAGAACTTCCGGTATCATCAAATCCCGAGTTCTTCCTCCGAATACAAGGCAATGCCTTCCGTGGGGAAGGGCTAGAACCTAAGGCAGCAGTTCCCTGAGGACGACGACGGTTTGCATTTCCTGCCCTTGGCGCTTATAGACGACAGGAACAGAGGTGCCCGGGGCTTGTCTAAATACATTGCCGAGTTGTTCGCTTGTTAACGCGGTCGCCTTCTTGTCGTCGACGGTGCTGATCACGTCGCCTTCGCGCAGGCCGGCTTTCTCCGCCGGACCAGTCTTGAGAATGTTGACGACCGTCACGGTTTGCGGATCTTGCTGGTAGAGACTCATGCCCGAACGTGAAAAGGGCATTGGGTCGAAACCGGGCACGAATTGGAACCAGATGCGGGTGTTCGCATAGTCGAAGTCCAGAGTGAAATTTGCTAACACTTGGGTACCGATATTGCCAGCCTCAGTTCGGGACGAGAACGCCCCCCGCCGATCTTCGGCGTAACGGGCCACGACGTGATGAAAAAAGTGGTCCGCCAGCTCGAAATCCGAGACTCGGCTAGCCCAGTTACGCGACTCCCCACCAGTTCCAAAAGAGAGCATCTCAACCCCACGCTTCATTGTGTCCGCAAGCCCGTTGCTTTCTGCCCACACATGCTGTACGACGAGCGATCCCCCATTCCCGGTATCGAGCGCGAAATCTCCGCGTTCGCCTTCCAGTTGAGCATGTAGCAGTGGTATGTCGTCCGTAAATGCGATGGGGACCGCCAGGCCAGCTCCCTCGTGGCGATAAGTTTCACGGGGCCACAAGGTTATCGTTCGGTTGCGATAGTCTAGCCGCATCGCCAAGCGTTCCAAGATTTCAAGCCCGAGAATTCCGGCAAGCGGCGGCCGTTCGCCGCGAGCTACGGTGTTGTACTGCAACGGAATGACAAAGAAGTGCTGGTCCTTAAACGTGACCCCACCAATCTCCATGTGCTCGACCATGGTGTATTGCACTGACAGCCTTCCCTCGCCGGCTCCGCCCGACGAACCAGCGCCGCTGGGCTGCAGCCGTAACATTTTTGCAGCCTCGGGAGTGAGAATGGCATGGCCGCCGGTGTCAAACAGAAATGCAAATGGACCTTGCCCATTGAGCCTGGCTTCGATCGTTACATAGTTGCCGATCTCCACTGGGACAACAGCCTTTCCGTTGGCCACTGTTGTGTCGTTGAGCGTATGAGGCGGCTGAAATGTCCGCTCATCGACTGGCGGGTTTAGGTGATACTCAGAAATCTCCACGGTATCGAGGTCACCTGTTCCCTGATCGGTGACGATGCGATGGGGCAAGAGCAGACCTTCGACCTTCTTGTAATTGGTGTAGTTCACGGTTTCCACTGTCGTGGGCATCACACGCACCGTGCGCGCAAGAAATCCCGTCGCCGCGGCGAACCAAAGCTCAATCGGTTGACCGTGCACTGGAGTCGCCGTGACCACTGCATAGGTTGTTCCGGCATCGCTGCGCTCTCCCACTGGCCCCAAGCTTGCGTTCTCCGCATCTGCCTTCATGTAGGCACGGCGCGCCAGCCATTCCTCCGTGATGCTGACCTGCTGCGCAAACTCGGAATCCAATTCATGCACCCCGCCGCTCATATCCTGACGCCAATGATGGTTGCCATCCCATACCTCGACCAAATCGATCACGCGATAATCCGACTCGCGGCGTATTCGGCCGGTTCTGACGTCTTCAAGACCACGAAAACTTCCTTTCATTCCCTCACTGTTTTCGGACCCCTCTAACACGAGGCCGGTGACTTGGTCCCAGCCGTTCCCACCGCATGCGTCGCGAGTTCGCTTCAGCAAAGCCTCGGTTTGAATCAAACGATTGCCCGGGTCCGAGGCGGAGACTGGGACCGCCGAGATGTTCAATAGCATGGCTAATCCGGGAAGAAGAAGCGTGGGCAATCGGAAGTTACGACCGCGGAGTTGCTTCATGACGAGAGGATGGCATGGCATAGTTTGCCAGTCTTGAATCTATTTGACGCCTGTACGGATTGAGCCCTGCCTGCGCCAAGAGCCCGGAGTTCGCCCTGTAATCAGGCCTACGGCGCGAGTCATATGCGCCTGATCGGAGAACCCTGTCTCCATCGAGAGTTGCGACAGCGACTCGCGGCCGACCAGGGCCTTTCGCCACGCCATCCTTCCTCGAATTTGCAGTCGGTAGGCGGAAGGGCTCAAGCCATACACCTGACGGAATCCCCGCGAAACAGTGGCTTCGGCAAGTTCGTATCTGCGAGCCCAGGTTCCCAGACGCAGCCTTGGATTCTGCGCGATCGCCAGCGCGAGTTCATCCGGCCAATCGGAAGCCTGTACTGGGATTGGCTTTGCTGTCGAGAGCAGAAAGTTGATGGCTTCGAGAGGATCGTTCTCCGCTAGTCTGACGGCAAAATCCGAATCCGCCGACTGCATCAACGGAGCCGCTGGCTCCAGCCAGTCAGGGAGAACGAGGTTCAAGACTTCCGCTCCGGTAGATTCATACCGGTTCAGGTGGGCTTCGAAAGCCCCATGAACCACTACATCTCCCGCGTGAACACGAAGTCGGCCACGATCGCCCGCCTCTTCATAGCCACCTGAAAGCACCAAGGCAAGATAACTATCCTGATGGCGATGTCGGGGCAAGCGTGTGCAGCCACTCCGACGCTGCCGGCCTGCGAACATGGGGTTGAAGGTGCTCATTGGACTCCAAGTACTTCAGTACGTAGTGGTGGCGATGCCGGTTCGCTCGCGCTGAATCTTCCAAGGCTGGTCTACTTCTCAACCCCTTAAGCATGCCAATCTGTCTCGTATGAAAGCCGTTGAAGTGACGAACCGCCGTGATGGGGTTCCTTTGCAAGTCGGCGGGCGCGAGATCATCCATGCAGCCATATAACGTCTTCAATATATGCCTTTGTCAACTATATACATGTCTATGGCATTTAACAGGTTTTACCGCCAAGCTGTTGGGCTTCGCCGACCAATCACACATGACGCGAAGGGGGAAACACCTAACGGGAATTGGGCCGCGGCGGTCCGCTGCAAATAGATTCAAGACAGGAAGGAAGTTTGCAGTTTAGAAGAGAACAATGCGGCGGATTTCTTATCTGTTTTGTCTTCTCCTATGTTCTGCCTAGGAAGGCGATTCGGGCAAGAACCATCCTCGCCAGTTGATGCCGATCGTTGAAAAATTAGCGCACTGGTAGGCCAGCTTGGTAGGTTTCACCGCAGCCTGTTTCCCGCGACCGTGCACTCTTTTCTCGGTCGCCCGCTGCATAGGCGACAAGAAAGGCAGCACCGCTTTCTGCCAGAGCGCGCGCCGCACTTTCTATCTCGTTTCCCTGACCCGAATGAGGATCGACAATCGCGCGCGGAATGTGGAGCATAAGAACCCAGAGAAAGATCATCGTACCGAGCAGGGTGGCGAACAGCTTCAACCTGATCTTCAGAATAATTGCGGTGCCTGAACCGATAAGGCACACACCGGCAAAATAGGTCCAGAATCTGTGCCATGGAATCCAAGCAGGGACCAATGTGTCTATATACGAAGCATAAAGGAAATGGCAGATGCCAAATGCGACAATCGTCGTGCAGAAGAAATACCTGCCAAATGGAATCAGTCTTTCCAGTTGCCGGAGCAGAGCAGGTGTACCCTCGCCCGTTTGACTCTGTTCCCCAAAAGACGCCGCAACCACGAAAGCCATTCCTCCCAAGGCCAGCGTATTGAACGTATCCGCCCATGAGCCCAAACGATTGGGGTGAGGACTGACGAGTAGCATGTAGGGCACATGAAAGAGGGGAATAAATCCAAGCAATACGCCGCCCCACACTAGGGCAACCGTTCTCGCTTTCTTCTTAAGAAAGATCGCCACACCCGACACAACTAGAGCTATGCCCATGAGCCGTGCGCAAATGGCAAGTCCGGGAATCCGTGACGGCCAGGGCGGCAAAATTTGGGGCCGGAAATCTGCGTAGTACAACTGCAGAATTCCGTTGGTCGCAAGACAAATGCCATAGAAGGCTTGCCCCGCTCTAATCAGTTTTGCATCCACTTGGGTCTCACTCATCGGATCGTTAGCATTCTGCGATGTTGTAAGCGTTCAAGCCTATTTCGCCGGTGCTCTTGCGCGATCACTTCCCTCGGCGCGCTCGAACCGGAAGTCACGCACTACCGGCGTTGGTCAAAGCTTCGATAGCATCCATCAGGCTAGGAAAAACCAGGAAGAAGGGCTCCAACTTAGTGATCTCAAACAGCTGCCATACTCGCGGGTTTACCCCACTCAAGGCCATTCTCCTTCCCGATTTTTGGCAGCTCACGTAGGTTCCAACTAGAGAGCCCAGTCCGGCAGAATCCATGTACGGAACGCGGCTTAGATCAAGAATAATGGTCGCAGCGTTCTCGCCCCGCAGGGTATTTTGGAAAGGCAGCGCCGTGGATGCCGTCAGCGGCCCGATCAGGCGCAGAACGCGTTGTTCGTAGTTCGCACCTTCAAATCGTTCGATGGTCAATGACTCTGATTGCATCTCGATCCACTCTCCCTCCCGTGATATTTGGCCGGTTTGCGGACATTTCGCAATATCGGCCCGCTTAATACTAACGGAGCGGAGGCTCAGCCGCCGCATTTACTTGCCTCACTTCGCAAAACCGCGCCGGGGCCGAGTACGGTCCAATCGCGTTGCGACCGTCATGAATGTTCACTTGGGCAGTTCCAGTGTGAAGGCTCTTGTCCAATGAAGCCAACAGGCTGAGCTGGGCGTTGGTCAGTTTCCCCAGAACCGTAGACAGAGCGAAATTGTAAGGTCGAGCCTGATCGCGTCGTAGATGGCAGCGTGGCCATTACATTCGGTGTGCCGATGGCAATCCGCGTCATGACCGGCAGATGAAACGACTCCAATTCCTGGCATGGAAGCCCAAGAGCGCGGTTGAGCAACTGGTGACTTCTCCTGCTTACGGGTGCTTACGGATTTCGGGCTATTTATTTTGCCGAAACAACTGTAGAATCGGTGTGTCGAGTCATTGGAAGTACCTTGATGTCAGTGAGTTGTGACGTGTCGTAATTCACAGTGTTGTTGGAAGAAATAAGGCGTTTTGAATCAGGCGGCTCCGACCCCCCCTCTGCCCCAGACTTCCTTCCAAGTTCCATTCGGCAAAGAGACTGGCAAAGCATCGGGCTGGAGATCTTGCGTCAATTCAGGCGCAGAGTTGCGCTAAGCGCGGCACGGGGCGCCCAGGTTCGAGCGCCCTTGTCCCCGCAGCAGGTTTCGTTACCGAGTGCAGCCTCCTGACCAAGCACATCCCGTGGTCTGGAAGAACAACCCGTGCTCGCCTTCGTAGCTCGTGCCGCTGCCTTGGTTGACGAGCTCAATCGACTGGTCCCCTGCGTCATCTGTCATCGTCAGGATCTGCGTCGAACTGGCTTGCGAGCCTGGATAGAAGCGAGCGCCGCTTCCGTTCTGCACAGCTCCGCCATCGAAGAAAATGGCGCTAGTATTGGCCAACGGCCACACGCCGTTCGGCGTGGGGCCGTCGCAGCATATTCTGTCCACGATCCAGTCCGCACGATTGCCGACCTGCGGACTCACGCAAACGTTGTCGATCGTATAGGAGGTGTAGGTGAGAGTATTATAGTGAGATCTTCCACAAATGCTGAGCCGTTATTGCATCCTCCGAAGGCGTGCATCTCTGTGTAAAAAAGATCTCCCGGATTGAGTGCGAACCCGGTGTTGTAAATGTCGTTCCATCCTATAAACGCGTTGTAGTAGACCTGACCGGTCGGGCAATAAACCGCTTCCTGAACACCTGCCTGTTCCCCTGCATAGAAAAACAAGGAGAGCCCAGCAGCCAGATAACCGTCGATCCCAACGTAGTTCAAGTCGAAATACCAGGGTTCGGCGCACCCGGTCGTATTGTCGAATGGCACCTGAGCGACCGGCACGCTGATGAGCGTCCAGATGTCATCGAACGAGGTTTTGTTGCTCCACTTCTTCAAGCTGTTGTTCAAAATGACGCCGGCTGCGTTGATGTTTGACCATTGCTGGGGGCCGGTCTTCGGTTGGGCTTGTGCCTGCTCGACCGGCTGCACCGGCGATGAACCAGCCGGAGTCATCCCGTGTCCACTGCGCGACATCGGTTTGAGCTCTCCATGCCAGTGAATCTTAGCCGCCGCCATGGCTCTTTCCCACAGACGGAAATGGTCGGGATCAGCTTGCTTGTCCGGCCGAGTCGGGAAGCCGTAGGTCGCTAACTCTTCATCAGTGGCCGTCAGGGGATTGAAAATTCGGGGTGGCTCGGCATAACTGTGGATGTTGGCTAGGTTGGTAGGGACGTTGGCGGCTGAGAGGTAGATTGCTTGAACTGCATCACTCTCCCCCATCGCGATTGTCCTGAGACCAAGGAGCACGCTCGTCGCCACCGCGAGAACCGCCAGATTTCTGCCGATATGTAACGTCTGCATTTTGTCTATCCTCCGTTTCATATGATCTTTCTTTCCCAGCCCCGGCCTATCTGCTCCGACAAAAGCTCGGGGCAGCGTCTTCTTTGCCTCGTGCAGCGAGTTTTGATCCTTGCCTGGACGTTCTGAAAGATTCCTTCATGACCGACCTCTTTGCAGATAAATTGGTATCGCTAGTAGTTCGAGACATCCAGAAACCTGACCTACCAATGCTGGCGCGTCCGGACGACCCAATGCGGCCTCAGTAGACAATCAGGTACACTTTGTCGTCCCAGTAACAACCTTCCCCGAATAGTTGATAAGGCGTGGGACAACAGCACTCGCCGAATTATCTTGCGCAGATAGGGGCACCAGGCAGCGGAGAGGGACAAGAAATAGTGTGAGTCGCGTGCCGAGTAGTTTCATAAATCTCCTGGGAGTGATTTGGGCTTGATCACCGAAATCGCACTCACTAAACCCAGGCATTTGATCAAGCGCCCCGCCCACTTGGGGCAATCTGCCGGACCTCCCCGGAAAAGACAACCCAACTGTTCGCAATCGAGATATCACCGTTTAAGGCATTCATAAACAAGTGTTTGTCTGAATTTGTAATCTCCCGTGCTATACTCCCGTCTTTTCAGTTTTGGAGTTCGACTTAGTTCGACTAGCGAATGCAACAGGAAGAGCGAGGCAAAATTGTTCGCTTCGGACTGTTCGAAGTGGACATCGGGGAAGGTAAACTCACGAAATCCGGAACTCGGATCCGGCTCCAGGAGCAGCCGTTTCGGATTTTGGCACTTCTGCTGGAGCACGCCGGGCAGCTTGTAACTCGAGATGCGATTCGCCAGGAGCTTTGGTCCCACGACACATTCGTTGAATTTGACCGGGCGCTGAACACAGCCGTGGGAAAACTCCGTGCGGCGTTAAGCGATTCTGCCGAGAACCCCCGCTTCCTGGAGACCGTTCCTCGAAAGGGCTATCGTTTTATTTCACCGGTCACGATCACACAACGAGAACCGGGGAGCCCAGCCGAAACTGAGCTCGCCACTCCACAGACACCCGCCATTTCAGTCCTTGAGAACAAGCCAGTCGAACTGGTTCCTTCGATTGTCGCTGCCCCAAGAGCGAGACGGTGGTTGCCGATCGGGCTCATCGCGACTCTCTTGTTGGCCGCATTAGGCGTTGGCGCTTACTGGTATCAACATCGCAATCCTTTCCAGATCACTTCGAAGGACACAGTCGTCCTTGCCGACTTTGCAAACACCACCGGGGAGGCCGTTTTTGATGATTCACTCCGGCAGGCACTTGAGGTCGGGCTGGAACAATCCCCCTTTGTAAATGTTCTCTCCGATCGGAAGGTGGGACGGATTCTGAAGCAGATGGGGCGTTCTCCGGAGAGCGGATGACGGGCCGGACGGCCGTCGAAGTATGCCAGCGAGCCAACAGCAGGGTGGCGGTGCAGGGATCGATTGCGAGTTTGGGAACGACCTACCTCATCGGACTGGCCGCGATTCGCTGCGACAACGGCGAACTTCTGACCAATGAACAATTACAAGCCAAACGCAAAGAAGACGTGGTGGACGTGCTGGGACGGGCCACATCGCACATGCGCGCGCGATTAGGTGAGTCGCTTCCCTCAATCCAGAAATTCAATGCCCCCTTGGAACAGGCAACCACTGCCTCGATCGACGCGCTGAAGGCATATAGCTTGGCGCTTTCCACTTGGGACAAGAAGGGAGATCGCGATTCACTCCCATTTTTCGAACAAGCGGCCGATCTGGATCCAAACTTTGCCATGGCGTACGGCGGTCTGGCCACCGTCTATCGCAATCTGAGCGAAACGAAACTAGCCCGAGCGAATGCCGCGAAGGCTTACGAGCTTCGAAATCGCGTAACCGAGACGGAGAGAGCAACCATTGAAGCGCGCTACTACGCTTACGTGACCGGCGAGTTAGAAAAGGCGGCACAGGTTCATAAAGTGGAAGTTCAAAACTATCAATCGGCAGGCGCGTATAACCACTTGGCCATTGACGAGGGCGAACTCGGACTTTACGAGACATCGTCTGAAGGTTTTCGCAAAGCTCTGACGATCGACCCAACCCGAGGGGCAACCTATACAAATCTCGCAACCGATCTGCTGGCGCTGAACCATCTCGATGACGCGTCGGCCGTTCTGGCCGATGCCAGCCAGCGAAACTTGCAGACGGAAGGACTGCTTCAGGTGGGTTACTGGGTTGCCTTCGTTCGCGGGGACAGCAATCAAATGCAACGCTTGGTACAGCTGTCTTCGGAAGTGCAGGGGGCAAAGTCGCTTCTGTTGGCCGAGCAGTCGAACACGGAAGCGTACTACGGCCATTTTGAAAGAGCTCGCGAGTTGTCTCGCGAAGCTGCCAATCTTATGGAGCGGGATGGCGCCAAGGAGTCGGCGGCCGTCTGCCTGGCACAGGCAGCCGTCCGGGAAGCCGAAGTGGGAAGTTTTTCGCACGCCCGGGAGTTGCTTGCGCAAGCGCAGAAACTCTCTCGCGGACAGGATGTAATCACGCTCGCTGCTCTGGCAATGGCTCGAATGGGGAATGATAAGCACGCCGAGATGTTTAGCCATGGACTGGACAACGAGTGGCCTCTGGGCACCTACGCGCAGAAATACTGGCTCCCCATGATTCGGGCGGAGATCCATCTTCAAAAACGACTTTCGTCAAAGGCCATTGACGACTTGACGGTTGTGACTCCGCCCCTTGAGTTTGCAAGCCCTCCGGCGTTTCCTGTCGCAACTCTCTATCCCACATTTGTTCGAGGTCAAGCCTATTTGGCGGCGGGGGACAGGAAAAAAGCACTCGCTGAATTTCAAAAATTGGCCGATCACAGAAGCTTCATGGTGAATTCTCCGCTGTGGCCCGTGAGTCAGCTCGGACTTGCCCGCGCCTATGCTGGAACTGGAGAATTGGATAAAGCGCGCCAATCCTGCAAGGAGTTCTTTCAGTTATGGAAAGGCGCTGACCCCGACCTCCCCTTACTGAAGGAAGCCCAAAGCGACTGTCTGAAGGTACATAAATAAACAGTGTCGGAAGGAACGATTGCCAGCTCCCTAAGATCTCTATGTCATTGGGTATTGGACTGCTGGTGGGAATCGAACGCGAGCGGTCGAATTGAGACCTTGGGCGCGCGGTTCGAGTCTGAGCCAGACCCCTTGCATTGGGTGACACATTAGGCGTCAGCTAAGGTGATTATGGAGTGCGTTTAGTACAACTGAGAAGCACTCGCACCGTGCCAAGTGCCTGAATCTACATCGCAAGATGAAGGCCCGATGCTTTGCTAAACCGTTGCCTGTACCAGGGTTCGAGTCCCTCCCTCTCCGCCAGTTCACTCATAACTAGGCACTTAGCGATTCCTGCTGAACAGAATCCTTAGCCTTTACATCCCATCTGGAACACAAGTGGAGCACAATAAGTGCTCGGAGAGCTGCTTCGTCGGTGCGATCGAATCGGGCGATGCGGTCTTGAACTTTTGATAACAGCCCGAATCCCGACGCTTTTCAGGGCGTCAGAGCTGGCCGGTCACACGACTAATTTTGACCCGCCGGGTTCTTATTGCCTAGGGGTTCTGACTCATGGCTGTTGGGACAGGATCTCGTCTAAGCACTGAGGCGCTCTATGAGGCTGACTCCCATTGTTCTAGTAATCTTGATCGCCATTTCCGCAACGAAATTAACCGAAGCGCAAGGGCAGAACGAGTGGATTCCTCAGAGTATTGATACCTTACAGCAAAGCGCGTCCTCGAAAACCAAGTTCAGCTTTGACCACTCTATGCTGGTATTGGCGTCCAAGCTGGAACCGGACGACGAGGACCTCCGCCGCGTGATCGCAGGGGTGAGTGGGATCTCGGTCCACAGGTACCATTTTCCGGGATCTTGGCAGTACGATCAGGGGGCTGTGAGCTCCGTGATCGAGGAATATCGTTCGGCGGGCTGGAGACAGCTGATGAACTGCCATGAGAAGGGAGGCGGCCCAGGTGCGACGGATCTCTGGGTCCGCTTAAAGAACAACGCGATTAGCAACGTCGCGATTCTCCTTGCCAGCTCGAATGAGGTGAACTTGATCGTGGTTTCCGGGTCCATCAGCCCGCTCGACCTCTCCCATCTCGGCGGACATTTTGGTATCCCGAAGATCGAAGGTGGTGTGGTGGTGCCAAATACTGAGCGAGGGCCGTAACTGGAATTAGCGTAACGGTGATTGATCGCCAGCGAATGAATTGGTCTTGCACGGATCAGCTTTCAAAGGAGGTAAAGTGAAAAAAATAATTAACATCTGGAAAGCTTGTGTGGCCTGGGCAAAGAGCCTTCACCGAGACGCCGCACTTGATTCCCTACGCAATGTGTTGGCAGTAGTCGGAGCCGCAACGATTTTAGCTGATTTCGACACGATAAAGGTTTGGCTCATTCTGCCGATGCTTGCCTTTGCTTTTCTCATTTGGTTTCTCGATTACGAGCGCCATTTTAACGGACAGACCGTAGAGGAAGAAAGGGCCCCGCGATGATCCTTTCTTGGACGTGGGCTGTCGCGCCGTATCAATAAGCGAGAATATCCTCCCCGTATTTTCAATGGATTATCACGTTTCAGTACCATGTTGCTCGAACACGCCAACACCAATGCCATCTATTTCGACGACGAAGTCATTCCGGCGTGCTTGCGGTTGATCGGCATTATCACGAGCCATGCTGCAAGCCTCGAAGAAGACGAGAGGGTACTCGGTTTTTGTTAGCCTCCTGGGTATTCCGGTGAAGGTGAACATCGATTCCGGAGGGAAGCCGAACGGCATTCCGGAGCGAAGGTGAACAGCAGTCGGAGCGAAGCGACGCTGGCATGGTGATTGTGGAGTAAGTGTTCGGAAT
>JBAUXO010000133.1:0-11823 GCA_049584315.1 Candidatus Sulfotelmatobacter sp.
TTGGAGAGACCATCCTCAACGTACTGCTTCCGGGACTAACGAACTCCACAGTCCACCCGCGCTATTACGCATTCTTCTCCTGGGTCTTCAAGCTCGCTAGTGACGCGAAAATAAAAGTGGGCAAGCCTCTAGTTGCCCACGTGTTCCGTTACGATACAGTTCTGATCTACGCAGCACAGGCGATGCACGGTGAAGACATCTATAGAGTCGTCGGGATCAAGAGCGTCCGGGAGGGTCCCCATAAGTGGTTGGGCGCGTCACGCAAATATAGCATCTCCAGAGATCAGTGGCAGCTGAATCGCGTCAGTGCATTTTCGTCACCCTATTATCGACCCTCTTTTGAACGACTCAGATTGTTACTCGTAGAAGCAGATGGCACGATTGTCCTGAGGCCTGAGGGTCAGATCCTCGCGGATGCATTTGAAAGACAACTATCATCTCGAGCTGCGGCTGCATTATCCAAGTTAGGCTCGAACCGCGTATCCGGCCATGTCCTGCGACAACTGCATGACGATTTCTGTCCGTGTGGAGTTCGGCAGATGTCGAGGGGTGATCGGTCGTCTTTGATAGAAGTTTTGTTCCGTCGGGAACGCCCCTCACCAGATCCAGCTCAAGCGGAACAGGAGCGCGCCCGTCGCTTGAGCCTCGCTTTTGTCCTGCACCTGGTGAAAGAATGCGGAAGTGACGTTTGGGACGGAGACTCTTTACGAACCTTGATCTATTATTGGCAATCGCCTTCGCGAGCTTACTTCCCCGCTCCTCAGCTGCGACGCACGGCTGAAGCGTGGCGGGTCTTCCAGGCTCAACAATACGAGCGATATGCGATTGAGACGTTGTGGGCTTCATTTGTCCGAATAGTCGCGCGCGATATCGTTGTGTCGTTTGACTTGGCCAAGGTAAGTACGCAGGTCATCAGCCACCTGAAAGAGCAGAGGTATTATCAAAATCGAGGTTTGAGATTCGCTCGTGATCTTGCGACAACTTCCTTGGGAGAGTTCTCCTCCGCTGTTCTTAACGCCATAAAGACCCGCTCTAATCCGCGCGCCCCGGACTTTATCGAGGAGTCTTGGCAGAAATTCAGATCGACAGCGGCTTTCTCCGAAGCGGCCTGGGTAGCCGAGATCAAGAATGCGCTGTGGACAATCGGCAACCCATATCAGGCTTTTGGGGCCGCGGTGGGGCTTCTTGCTGTCCTGTGTCTCCGATGGGCCGGCTATCGCCCTACTGCATCCGGCTCGGAGTTCTTGCGGGTAGGCGGGCAATTGCGGCTCAGTCTCGGGAAAGTCATCGCTGATTTTGAAAGCCGCCGAGACGAACCGTTAAATCGAGTGTTTTCTTGGATTCTGGAAGAGTACGTCATCGGCCAGCATCTCAGAGTCGCCGCACAGAAATTGGCTACTGAAGGAATAGACACCTTCTGGTTTTCTGCAACGGAAGATGGCTACCGACTGCACCCCGAAAGAAATCCGTCCGATGCTCGTCCGACGTACAGCGGGACGAAAATAATCGCTGCGCGGTCCTGTTTGTATGATCTCGGACTAATCGATTCTAGCCGGAACTCGACGTATCGCTGCACGAACGAAGGCCGAAATTTGCTGAATGCAGTCCTGAAATCTTCGGTCGCCGCTAGCTAAGTTGCTCATGATCCGCGGCTCACAACGGATTATGAAAAAACCGGAACGACCATTTAACCTCGATTTTCCGATTTTCTACGCTCAATGTCCATTTTCGAGGGAGCTAGGGGAACAATCCTGCCCACAATACGCTACCGTAAACCCTCGCAGAGTTGTTGCTGGCGGGCCAACCATCGAGGCAGCCCTGTGGCTGCTGTGTCAGTCAGTCGGCCGGTGGACTCCTAGGAAGCGGCTTTCTGTCCACACTGTTTGGCAGTGACGATCAGCCAACAGACTCGGACATTTTCGGGCTGCGGAAGCATCCTTTTGGGCACAGCGGATGATGCCGACAGTTGGGTCATCCTCTGGGCTCCGCCTCTGGCCGTCGTAAATACGGACGTACATATCCATCTGACCGATGTCCTGGTGCGTCAACTCGCCCGTTTTTAAATCGAAGAGCACAAAGCATTTCAGGAGGTCGTTGTAGAAGATCAGGTCCACATGGAAGTCCTTGGAGTCGGTGCTGATTTCGCTGCTGCCGCGCGACGAAGGCAAATCCATTGCCGAGTTCCGAGAAGAAAGCTTGTAGGTTCTCGATCAGCAATTGCTCCGGGCCGGATTCGAAGGAGTTTGCCAGTGTTGGGCAATCCTAGGAATTCAAGCAGCCGGATCACGGACAAATTCTCTTGGTGTTGGTTTGTAGGCGGCGAGTTTGTGATGAGCCTCTTTGCGCACGGAGCGTCGGTCCTTGCTGGCCAGCAAACGCTCGTAGTACAACGTGCCGATCTGTCGCACCAGTGCCCGCGAAACTCCAGTTCTGTTCGGCAGCTTCCCGCATATACCAAGTCCGCGCCTGGGGGTCATCCAGGCGCAGGACTGTACGGTAGGTGGGTCCAACTCAATTCGTGACGCAGTGCGTCACAATTCGGGAATGCGCCATAGAAAAGCCTCATGTACCGTAGATTCGAGGCGTCGAAGCCTCGCCCAAATTCGGCAGTCAGCCGCTCCGCCAGCCGGGGCAGGAGTTTTGTGCCGTACTTCGCCCGGTCCGCGCCAGCTTGCTCGAACTCGACGATGTGCCTTCCAACTTCCCAGCTAGTGCGGACCTGGACCACGTCCACAGCCCGAAGAGCGTGCTGCCTGGCTTCCTGAATCAGTCCGCGCAACCGCCCCAGCAATCCGTCGAAAGCCACCGGAGGGCCCTGAATATCCTTCTTTGTGGCTCTTCTTTTCCTCACAAGCTCCTCACATTATTGAGACCGTGCCGCTGGAGAATCGCCGCCAGGTAGGCACGGTAGATTCCTAGCTGACCGACTGTCTATGTTGGCCCAATGCCCGCCCAAGGTCGATCGCTCGGACGAACCCATTGCCCGTGTCTTCATGAATGCGCGGACCGTTGGGTACCATCGATGTCGCTGCAAGGTAGTCACCAGGTCGACATGTGAAAACGATGATCTGAAAGATGTGAGCCTTCTCGTTGAGCAACGCACGGAACCAATCCATACGGCTGTCATCGCTCTGGACCAACTGGTCGTCGAGGACGAGTGTCGTCTGCAAATATTCCGCCAGCGACAGCCGGTATAATGTGGATAATTGTTCCCGCGTGCCGACGGATAGACGGGACGCAAGTCTGGCCGTTCCACCAACCACAACTCCTTCGGTCCCGAGTTGCGCACTGAGCTGCACCGCGTCGTAGCGTCGTTGGGTCAAAACCTGGAACCTTCCTGCGATGGTCGGGGCGAGCGCCTGTCCAAGATTACTTGCCTGGGCGGCGTCAGCCTGCTTCATTTGATCGAGCAGCAATTTCCATGCTTCATAGTCGGCTTCAATGTCTCTCTCCTGACGCTCAGCCACCTCGAACGCTTCGGTCGCGTCGCGCAGTCGTTCGCGAGCCACCGCACCGCCAACCTGCTCCAGTGCACCATGCGCGCGTTGGAGCTCGCGCTCGATGGCGTCCAGTTCCTCTTACGCCAGCCTCAATCTTCTTAGCGGCATTAACTTCATCTTTCGTAACATCCCGGTCGGGTACAGGTAAGGCAGCGTGATGCTCCGTCGCGTCACGGAGTCGTGTTTCCGCGGCTCCTAAATCTTCCCCGTCGCGCAGTCTTAACAACTCTACGAGCCGCCCGCCATGTTGTGCGTGGCTAGCAATCGCCGCTGTTAGCTTTTCTTGCCCTGCCTCCACCACCGCCCTGGCAATCTCAGCTTTCGTGCGGGCGCCCCTCACGGCATCCTCGATAAGCTTAGTTCGCGCCGCAATCGTGCTCTCCAACGACTCGGACTCACCCGCAACGCTTTGCTTCTCGATGATCGCTGTAGCGAGTGTGGCTTGCGCCGTGGCGAGTGCGGCTTGCGCCGTGGCGAGTGCGGCATGTATTCCCTCAGGGAAGGACGCCAGTGCGGCATCTCGTTTCGAGACAGCCGCATCAAACGCCAATCGAAAGTTACTGGTACGCTCCTGTGCGACCGTGTGAGCATTCACAGCATCGGCGGCAATCGTGCGTGCAGTCTCCATGTTCTTTAACAACTGTTGCCGCCGCTTTCTTAACCCCGCGAGCGGGTCGACTCCGAGCGCGTCCAGATCCGCAGACACTGTGTCCGGGACTCCGTCAACGAGTGCAGCTCGGCAAGTCTCCGCGCGGTCGGATGCCGCCCGGAACAACTCCGATGTGCCCGTGAGCGGGCTTATCTGCGCTCGCAAGGAATTCAGTTCCGTATCCTTCGCCGTCGTGCTGACATCCAACTCCTGAGCCTCTACGACCTTTGCGTCGAGGCCGTCGAGATCCTTCACGCCTGCGGCGGCGAGATGCGGCACGATGTCTTGCTTCCAGCGCTCCTCCAGTACCCGAGCCTTGTCCTGAGCGTCGCGTCCGCCGCCGCGGATGCGCACTGTCGCAACCTTGGCGATATCGAGTTCGACATCGGCTGCGGCTTCGATCTCCAGCGGTTGTGCGGTTGAGGTCGATTCGACCGGCGACCCATCCTTTCGAATTCGGAACTGGAGAGGTTTAGTCGGGCTCACTGTAACAACGAAGCCGACGTCAAGCGCACCTCGTGCAGCAGCCAGTTCGTTGGCTAGGCGCCGCATCGGACCGAGCGCACTGGGCTTCGGAACTGTCATCGCAGCCCGCTGTTTGGCGCAGGCGGCCCGTTCTTTCAATGCCGCGGCGAGACGCGCCTGGAGCCCGCATGTTTATCAACCGCCGCTTGGGTGTCCACCAGCTGCCTGTCCGCAAGACGGAGATCCAGAACGCGTTCGAGCAGATCACAACGACGAAGTTCATCGTTGGCAGACTTCTCCTTGGCTGCCGCTTCCGACGCTGATTCGCGCGCGCTGAGGGCTATCGCTTGCTGC
This sequence comes from Candidatus Sulfotelmatobacter sp., assembly GCA_049584315.1. Lineage (GTDB taxonomy): Bacteria > Acidobacteriota > Terriglobia > Terriglobales > Acidobacteriaceae > Sulfotelmatobacter. The sequence continues at coordinate 4,969 of JBAUXO010000133.1, forward strand.
TGCAGATGGTCGTGCTCCGCTGCTGCTGCGGCATCGACGAGTTGCTGTGCGCCGTTAGCTAAGTCGATTCGCTGTTGCGCGATGCTCGATGTCCGCTCTGCCGCCGCTTTTCGTAGTTCCAGTTGTTGGCGAACAACAGTGTCGGTGACGCCGGGGTCGGGTCCTTCTACTCGTGCAGCTTCTTCCGCTGACTTGAGGGCAGCCTGTGCGTCAGCTTGCTCCTTCTGAGCAACCGTCATCGCTTGCCTCGTCTCCTCCGCTTTGGCAAGCAGTTCTTTAGCTCTTCGCTGCGCATCCTCCACGTCCATCCCGATCTTCCGGATGCGTTGAACCTCTTCTTCCGCAAGGTGGACCAATTCCTTAGCAGCAGCGCGGTCCTCTGCCTGTCTAGCGAACCGCTCAAGGTCTGCGGCGCGTTCCGTCGCGATAATCAAGGTCTCGTGCCGCTGGTCTCTCCTCTCCGTCAGATCTCGCAACAGTTTCTGGGCCCCCTCCGAGTCGGTAACAACCTTCTGAAGCCTTTCTTTCTCGTCTCTTGTTTCCCTCACCCGCTCCGCCACCGCCTTGAACACACTGCCCTTTGCGGTCTTCTTCGCACCTTTGTCGGTGTATGCTTCGTCTCGCCGGGCCTGGGTAGTCTTAAGCAACGCGACGAACAGCGGGTCTTGTGCGATCGCCTGGAGCGCTGCCGCTATCTGTTCTTTTCCGCTGGCGGTTGGATCGTTAGCCGAGCTGTCCTCAAGGAGGGCGGTGACATCCGCTTGTGTCGAGAGGAGCGCGGTGGCGAGAAAGCTCGTCGGAAGCCCCTTGCCCCCGCCGGAGCCGCCCGGTTCGGGAATGCCCCAACGTAAGATCTCGCGGAGCTTTCCATCCACCTTTCTCGCCCGCTCGACATCATCGAAGTCCCGACCATTCTTCGACTCCTGCAACAGCGACGAACCATTCTTTCCAAACTCTTTCCGTACACGCCAGATGCGCTGCGATTCGGTTTCGAACGTCAACTCGACGATCGGCTCGCGACCACCGGTCCAACCAACGTACTGCTCGCAAGATGTCGAAGCGTGTGGAAGCAACAGCGCCAAGCGGATTGCGTCGACTAACGTAGATTTTCCGAGGTCGTTAGGTCCATACAACACGTTGAGTCCCGGCCCGAACTCGATGTCCGCTTGCCGGACGGCAGCGAAGTTCGTGACGTGCAGGCGACGGAGCTTCATAATCCGGGTCCGCCAGTTGCGTGTTGGTCTTGCAGCAGCTTGTACAGGTGTGCCAAGGCCCGCGTAGCCTTGGATCGTTCAGATTCTTCCGTTGCGTCCGCAATGAGCCGGTCGAGTCGGTCAACAGTGTCTTTGAGCACGGCCGGCAGGTCATCGGGAAAGGCGTCCCCCGAACCAACCTGTAACCGCAGGTTCGAGCGATCTATCACCAAGACGCCAGCGCGCCCGTGCGTCGCATCGGTTCCTTGAAGATCCCGTAAAATCCGCTCGACCTCACTCTCCTCCGATAGCGACACGGTCATGTCGAGATGCAGTCTAACAACGTGATGATCGAGGTCCTGGATCGTCAATACGCCGCGAAGTTCATTCATGTCGCGGCACTCTACATCTATCCAGCGCCAAAACGAGACGCGCTCGGCATCGATCCGCGGACGCCGTCCTCGCCGGAATAGTGCGACCAGTGCGACATTACCAGCATATTCGCCGTTTGTTCGCCTTACGGTCAGGTAGACTTTGCTTCCTTGTGGGATCAGCCATTAATGTACTCCTGTAACGAAACCCCCTTTAAAAAGGGGTTTCGTTACATTATATGCTTGACCGAGCAAGATAAAGCCGATATGCTTTTCATCAAAACCCCCTGTTACGGGGGGTTTCGTTACACAGAATGCCATGGAAACCTTGACACGGTCACTGTCGACGCAGGAAAGCAAGGTGGTGTTGGCACTCACCGAACAGGGCCGGCGCGAGGCGACGCGGGCGCAGATCGTCGATCTGCTGGGGGGAAGCGCCAAGGCGGCCGACCATGTGATCGAATCCCTGCGCCGCAAAGGCTGGCTCCAACGGGCGACTTGGGGCGAGTATCTTCTTATACCGCCGGAGCAGGGGCCGGACGCTCTGGGCGACAGCAACCTTCTGGCGTTGGCCAGCCGCGTTGCCGATCCTTATTACATCGGCTTCAGCACTGCCGCCTCGTACTACGGTCTGACGACACAGCACCGCAACGTGATCTACGTCGTAACACCGGTGCGACTGCGCGCCCGCGAAGTAGGAGAGGCGCGCGTGCGGATCGTCAATCCATCTGCGGATAAGTTTTTCGGCTTCGAGCCTGTGGATGTGCTCGGCTACAAGGTGATGATTTCCGACCGGGAGAAGACTGCCATCGACTGCATTGACCGTCCAGCGCTCGCAGGCGGAGTAGGCGAAACCGCCATGATCCTCGCGAACGCCAGCCGCCGGTTCGACTGGACCAAAGTGGTCAATTATCTCCAACGGGTTGAATCCGGCGCGCTCGTGCGGCGCTTTGGCTGGCTCACCGATCACGTGGTCGCCGACATGCCGGTCGAGATACGCGAACGCCTGATCGGCATGACGGGCGGCGGCAGCACGAGAGCCCGGCTCGGCCCCCTGCATTACCACAAGGTGCAGGACGCCATCGGCTATGACAAGACCTGGCGTCTGTTTGTCAACGTATCGCACGAGGAACTGCACGGCAGCGCCGGGCTCGGCCGGCGCAAAACCGTGAGGAAGGAGAGCTAGGAATGCTGACGCAACCACAGGTGCAGCGTTACTCCAATGAATCGGGGTTGCGCGACATCATGATCGCGGAGAAGGAAGTCGTGCTGACCTTGCTGCTTCAGCTTCTCTCCGAGCGCGGCATTCTGGACAGGCTCGCATTCAAGGGCGGTACCTGCCTGCGGAAAATGTTCATCGGCACGCAGGGCCGGTTTTCGACGGATCTAGATTTCACCGGAACCGAGGAACACGATCACGAGGAAGTGATCCTCGCCATGATGGGGGCGTTCGAGCAGCCGTATCACGGAATCCAGTTCGGTATTCCGGACGATAGCTATTACGAAACTGCAGACGGCCTTTCCTGGGGCGTCAATCCGACATACGCACATGACTGGAATCAGGGTGGCAGCGAGATCAAGCTGCAGATCAGCCGCCGCGAAACACCGACGCTGCCGACGGAGCGCCGGGCGCAGATCGAGCAGAGTTATTTTAGGTTCCTGCCGTTCTCGCCGGCTGAGATAGTCTGCCTTGCGCTTGCCGAAATCCTTGCCGAGAAGATCCGCGCCTGCTATCAGCGCAACAAGGCACGCGACATCTACGACCTCGGAACGTTCTCAACGCGGCCGCTCGACCAGACACGCATCCGCCGCCTTGTCGTGCTCAAGCTCTGGCAGGCGCGGGATACGTTCGATCCGGCGCGTCTGATCCAGAAATTCGAGGATGGCCGGGACTTCGACTGGGACGATCTCCGGCAGCTCCTGAACCGCGCTGTGAACATTGATCGCGACAGAATCACGCGCGATTGCGTCAGGGGGTTCGGATTTCTCGCGAACCTAACAGAAGACGAACTCAGAATTTCCCGCGACCCGCATCAGCGGGAGCAGGCTGTGGCGGACAGACTGCGCGGGGGCCTGTGAAGGACACGCGGCAGCGCATGGCGTCAGTTTTTGAACATAAGTATCTGCATCTGGCGAGTAGGGGGCAGTGATGTCAGCGTTCGTCTGGTTGGATTATTCGGAGCGCGAGCGGCGGAAAATGCTCGATGTCGTCGATCTTTTCAGGGAACACGACACACGCGACGAGCTCGGCGTTGGCTCGGTGCGCGACGCCTTCGCCGACATGCTCTTCCCCGGTACGAGCACGATCATGACCCGCGCGCGCTACTTTCTTCTTGTCCCGTGGGCGTATCAGAAGCTGGAAAGACTGCACGTCAGATCAGCGGACATAGCGGCGCGCGCGCGGCAGGCGGAGCTGAACCTTGTTGAGCCCATTGACCGGTCGGATGACAACGACGGGAATATCGGCAAGGTGGCGAAGAACACCCTGAAACGACTCCCGAGCAGTGTTTATTGGCAGGGGCTCAGTGTATGGGGGATTCGGTCGTTCAAAGGAGCGCAGGTCCAGTATCACCGCAGCCTTGATCGGTATTTTGCGCAGCTCACGCGGCACGGCGGACGAGCGTCGGAGCGTGATGTGGAGCATGATGATCTCATTTCATCGAACTGGCACGCAGGGCTGGTTTCGCCACCGGAGGATTTCCCCAGGGAATGTTCCTTGAGCCTAACGCGGGCTGAGGCCGAATATCTTGCCGAGCGCATCCGCCTGAGCCCGGCCTGCTCTGGCTCGCTGCTGGCGGAGCTGGTCGCGCAGCGGCGGCGCAACGACGATGTGCCGTTTGCGTGGGAGCATCCGCATCGCGCCGCACTGCCGCCGAAATTACGTGAAATGCTCGATCATGCGCAGAATTTCTCAGAAGTCATGCACGGCGCGCCTTTGCTCTACAACCTGATTCTGGCCGAACAGGCCCACCGCAGCGATAGCGCTGCGAAGTACCGTCGGAATTTCGGAGAGTGGGCAAAATCGCTGTCTGCGCGCTCCCGTGCGCTGGCGCAGTGGAAGAGGGAGCGTTTCTGGGAACTCGTCCGCTCTGTTAATCCGCGGAGCACGGCCTCAACGTATGAATTCATCAATACGTGGTGGGATCTCGCCCTGGCTGGCGATGGAGCGGGGTTGTGCGATAGCCCGGCCGCCCGCTTGTTGATTCGCGAGCGTGAGCGCCGGCTGAAAAAGAACCTGGCCCGCATAGACAATCCCCGCGCACAGGAACTGTGGACCGGTGATTCCGGCACGGCCCAGCTGGAATTCAGATGGTTCATAAGCCAGCGATTGCTCGGGGACATTTTCGACGGTCTGGAGAAGCCCGATGCTTAGGCCCGACGAGCGACAACACTTGCTGGAGCTGCTGTCGAGCTGCACTTAACGACCGGACGTGAACTTTTCGAGGCAGATTTCGTGTACTTAATCACCGAAAAGCTGTTGTGAATTGCACTTAACGACCGGACAAAATTGTACTTAATAAGGTTCTGGCTCAACTTTGGTGCACCCTCCAGGGAGTCTCGGTAATCAACTATGAATGGGTAAGAAGTTGTCGTGCAAGGAATTGCTTTCGAATCTGAATGGTTTGACAGTGCGAAAGCTAGTGCCGGCAGGGCCGGGTTGGGTTGTCGAAGCGGAGGGATCAAGTCACGCGCTCTGCCCTGATTGTGGAGTGACTTCCCATTCCCGCCACAGTCGCTACTGGCGTAAGCTCCGAGACCTCCCGCTGCAAGGAGCAGCGGTTACGCTCAAGCTCCAGATGGGTCGTTGGCGTTGCCGAAGTCGGCGGTGCTTGCGCCAGATTTTCACCGAGCGCGTCGACGGCGTCCTGCTCCCGCATTCCCAGCAGACAAATCGTTTGACTGAAGTTCATCGGCTGGTGGGTCGGGCGCTGGGCGGTCGTTCTGGTCAGCGATTGTTGAATCGGCTCGGTATGCCGTCGACTCGACACACGCTGCTTCGCCAGGTCATAAAAGCGGCAGGTGGTTCGGGTCCGCGATCCGCGATCCGAGTCGTAGGTGTAGACGACTGGGCGTGGCGTAAAGGCCAGTCATTCGGTACCATCTTGGTCGATCTGGAGCGCAGCGAGGTAGTAGATCTATTGCCCACTCGCTCGGCCAAGGTGCTCGCAGAGTGGCTGGTGCAACATCCCGAAGTGAAGGTGGTCAGCCGGGACCGTCAAGGTGTTTACGCCGAAGGAGTCCGTGCCGGCGCCCCCGAAGCCCGGCAGGTCGCCGATCGCTTTCACTTAACGCTGAATTTAAGGCAAGCGGTGGAGCGTGAACTCTCGGTCCGGCGATCATTCCTGCGCCTTACTCCCAAGAGCACACACGTGGTTCCGACTGGTGGAGGCACGGAAACAGAGAACAAGGGGAGGCAGATCTCAATCCAATCCAACGTGCAGCAACGACACGCAGAAGTCGCCCGACTTCGGCGGCAGCAAAAGCTAGAGTTGTTTCAAACGATTCAGCGCATGAAGAGCGCTGGCATGAAGGTGAGCCAAGTCGCGCGCCATCTCGGCATCAATCGGCGCCGCATTGACCGATGGATACATCTGGACACGTTGCCTGAACGCAATCGGATGGAACCGCGACCAGGAATGGTCGAATGGTTCCATGGCTACTTACAACAACGCTGGGCCGCCGGTTGCCGGCATGGTCGCACGCTTCTGGCCGAGATCCGGGAACGAGGCTATGTGGGAGCCTTCTCGACGCTGGCTAAGTTTCTTTCACCTTGGCGCCAGCCGCCGGCGAAGACCACGACCGTGTCAACCGAAGCAGTGGCGCTGGAGGAAACAGCAACCGTGCTGGCCCCCAGACAAGTTTCACCACAAGTGTCGACCGCGCTGTTAAGCAAATTCCGCACCGATTTAACGCCTGAACAGGCAGAAATTGTGGACGCTTTCAAACAGCAGTGTCCCGGCTTCGCGGTGATGCGGAAGTTGGTTTTGAACTTTCGCTCTCTCCTGCGTATGGGCAAGCTGGCCGCGCTGCGCCGGTGGATGAAGTGCGCGCAGAAGACTGGCATTCATGCGCTGACGCGCTTTGTACGAACCTTGCAACAAGACCTCCGCGCCGTCGAAGCAGCAGTAACGGAACCTTGGAGCAACGGACCGGTCGAGGGACACATTAACCGTCTTAAAACGCTCAAGCGCCAGATGTACGGACGAGCGGGCGTCGAACTGCTTCGCGCACGCCTGCTGCCCGAGTCGCCTATAACTGGACAATGCGTGCACCAAAGTTGAGCCAGAACC
>JBAUXO010000134.1:0-4278 GCA_049584315.1 Candidatus Sulfotelmatobacter sp.
CTCGCGGACACGGGTTTCGGGTGATAAGTAACTGAACATATGATTCTGCTGCTGATCTGTTCCGCGCATGCTTTCTCGTAACATACTCGGCTGTGGATTAGCAGTACTTTTTCAGCAGCCTGCTAAGGAGTCAGTCCGCCAGTTCCCCTTCAACGCTGCCGATTCCCTGACGTTGCTCGAGGAGGGATAAACGAAAAAAGCTACAGGGCCAGTCTCAAAGAAAGGAGCAAGGCCCATGGTTCAGCAATAGGCCAAGGGGATAGGGGCGCGATCAAAAAAGGTCATCGGACGGCAGTGCTGGGGAATGTCGGCGTCACTTACAAGTGATGCTGGGATTATCTTTTGCTAAGTCAAGGCAAGCTTTCAGAGCGGCAGTCTGGGTTGGAACCTGAGCACTAGGTGTGACAGCTTTATCTAGCATCGCCTGGAATGCCGCAATCTCTTCTGGCTGGCTCCATAGCAGTTCGTGAGTTTGTGTCTTGCAGTAGTCGTCTGGATATTCCCAGAAAGGCAGCACAGTCACCCGCGTCACACCGTTAGCTTCCACCAACGAATACGACCATACTTTTTTCGTCGTCATACCGGGACAGGCGCTTGATGCCATGAAAAGCGCCCCTATGAGTGGCATGTCCCCTTGCTTCGAGAAGCGGAACTGGAGCTGTGTGTCAGAGTCGAGCGCGTAGCCGTCTCTTAGATTGTATTGAATGATCAGCGGCTTGATTGTCTGCGCCGATGCCTTAGTGGTGAATACGTACGGTCCCGGCTGAGCCTTTGGCTTCTTGTCCCGCGCAGCCGCAAAGGTCGTCATTACCAACAACAGAATCAGAACTCGCTTCATACTTTTACCCCACTCTGAACTCTACTGAGATAACCCCCTGAACCGCTAATTACCGGAGTCATCTCCCTGCCTTCGGTTGAGCCAGCCACGGCTCAGTCTATGCCGTAGCTGCGAAGCCATGCGGGCTTTACCCCACCGGTTACAGCTTGGCGAGCATAAGCGAACGAACCTGTCGAGACTAATTAGGAGTTGACGGTGGGTGACCCCACCCTTTGCGTCATGCTCTGTCGCACCCTTCAGACGTAGGGTGCGGTTTGACGAACACGAGCGAAAACTCTACGATCCGGCGTGGTGCGAGCCACATTTGCTTCCAACCGACGTTTCTTCGGCTCACAATATTTGGCTTACCGTGAGTCGCGGCCCGACGGACGACAAGCCAGAAGTCGTCGCTTCGCCGCGGCGCGATCCAAACGTCCTAAGCATCTTCTTAAACCTTCGGGTGACGGACATCCGGCACCATTACGATCCTTGGTCTTTGCGGGGTGCGAAATTCATCACCGCTCGTCCTGAACCAGGACGGAAGCCGGGATCAAAGAACCGATCAAAATAAAGTAACTAGTTCGCCAACGGCTCTTCGTATTCGCGAGGTAGGAAGCCAGCTACCAAGGCATCTCCCGGATCGGCAAACTGATGACTTTCTAGAGTGGTCTTCGGTGAGCCTGAACCTTCCAGGAGCGCGTCAATCATCTCGTAATCAGTATCCTTGATGTCTAGTCCCATTGCTCGGCTTGCCGCTGCAATCTCGGCATAGTACGGGAGCGGATTAGGCATGCGGCCCATCGGTCCTTGAAGTCTCTTCATGATGATCTGAGAATAGGGATCTTCTCTGTGCGTGGGAACGGCACCACAGAGGGGTTACCAGTGGCGTTACCTAGCGAACAGGCCTGACCCGCAATGTCCGGGCCCACCCCCATGGAAGCATGGTACTTAGCTGCCGCGCGCATGGTATAAATTAGCTGTGTTCGCCCCATGCTGTTCCGGTTGATGGAGAGCGCTGGCTGAATTGCCTTCGAGCCGCTGCCCTACCCAACTGGACTGACCTTTTACCGTCCCTTTTCTTATAGTTCATGCGGTGATAGCCGTGCACCTGCGCGCCGTCCTTAAGGGATGAAATAGGCGGCGCGCGTGATGGCCGTACAAGGAACAGGCAGCATCATCAATGTCGCCGGTGTCAATGGATTTCGCCGGGCTGGGGGATACGACTATTCAGCCGCGAAGGCAGGTTCGATTCACCTGACGCGTTGCGCAGCCATGGAGTTGGGGAAAAAGGAATTCGAGTGAACAGCCTCTCGCCGGGAATGATTGCTACCGGAGCTTTCGCCAAGTTCATGGGTATGCAAGCGGACGGGGCGGATGAACATGCCGATCCCGCGTAACTCAGTTCCGCGCTGACGGCGGTAATGACTGTAGTGGCGAACCACAGCATCGGGAGCCAATTGTTGCATGGCAACAGCGCGGTGGTCTCTTAGTCTCAGCTTCGGGATCTGATCCCGACAAATCGTTTGGGAAACAACAGACAAAAAACGAGCTATTCGTGCGGGTTTCTCAGGATATCCAGTGCACAGGTGACCCCACCGTCATTGCGTTACCGAATGTCGTCAACCGTGGAGTCGAGTTCTATTGTCAGGTGAAATTCCACCACCCTCGAAGAGACTTCCGTTCGGAGGAATTTCGCGGGTCACGGCTGTATTCAACTCATGCCGTTGTTCGAACGCAGTGAAATAAGTCTGAGAATAGGAATCGGGTTGACACCACTCTTCGTACGGTCCGGGCTGCCGAGTCACGTCAGCGGAGTGGTTGCCTGACCACAACATCGTGAGAGCCGTCCCCAAACCCCCTCTTTTCGGATGACCTGACGTCGGGAAACAAATACTGAGTTGTACAGATCGTCAATTGTTCTGAGACGTCAACCGTATCTGCTTCTCAAGTTTGGAGGCGGTGGCGAGGTCGCCATCTCCTTCCACGAGCACTCGTCCGATGAGCAAGACCGAGTTGTTCGGAGAGACTATCTTTGTCACCCCCTCTGGCAATACCCCTTTCCAGTGCGGACCGCTGATTAGGTAGTCGCCGGCGCGAGTCCCAGTGGTACGTCGGCCGACATCGGTAAAGATGTCGAGCCGCGGATCGACAAATTCTATGCTGTAGTATCGGCCAGCCATGTCCGGAACATGCAAAATCTCCGGTCCTTTGCCGAGATCAAGCACACCAACCACGTAGAGTGTGTCGCGGTTACCCGTCAGGACCCAGGGGGATTTCGAAAGGGAAGGCGAAGCGAGAGCCGGCATCGCGTAGAGTGTATTGACTGGGATCCCGTCGGCCTTGATCCCGAGGCCACTCTTGACTATCGCCCTCCTTGCCGCGTTGTAGAACATATGTGGATAGCGGTAGACGAGAGCACAGGTCCCCAGAACCCATGCGACAACCGCAACTGTGCAGAAGGTGAAAAGATGCTTGTGCTTCACTTGCGACCCCCTTTACCTCTACGATCGACGGCACATGGTTCTCGCCTCTCAATATGGTCGCGCCGGGCTGATACACACGCAGCCAAAGCATGAAGTGTACGTTTGGGGAGGGAAGCCAGTTCGACTCGCGGCCAGCCGGATCTGTGTTTTGTATGTAGATGTCGATGGAGCCATCGGCATTCGGCAGGAGGCCTGGTCTGCCGCCAACGCTATAGCGGTGAATCGGATTGTCTGTCATGAAACGGCGGGAATCGCCCATGGTCACCGACCAGGCCGCGTTATCTGGCGGGAGCCCTCCAGGCGGGAAGCGCAATATGTAGTCATGCTGCCCATTCAGCTTATGACCCGCGTCTTATGACCCGCGTCGTCCACGAACGTCTGCCAATACACTTCCTCTTCCGGCACGCTGAGGGCGGCGACGTCCATGGCGCATGCGGCGCGCAGAAGGATACCGTTGCCAACTTTGCCGCATTTGAGGGTGGTGATCCAGCCGTTGACGGTCGTTTGCGTGCGATGGACCTCGGCATTGATGAGAAGATTCGCCGAAAAGCATGCCAGAACCGCCCCTGCGATGAATCCCTGAATGAGGTCCGCGGCGGTGGTTCGTTTGCGCAAGAAGCTGAACATCGTGTAACTCGACCGAAATCTTGGAAGCGACGGACACTCATTCTCTCAGATGCGGACCCCTTTCCCCATGACCTCGGAGGTCATGGACGGAGTTCTTCCTCCCTTAGATACTGATCCCGGAGCAGGCTTGAAGGTTCCCGCTGGTCTTAGATTCGGGATTTCTGATCCCGACAAATCGATTGGGAGAAACAACAGATGAAAAAGCACAGAGGAGCGGTTCTGGTACCTGACTTATGCACAGAATTCGGCCTTGTGAGGGATTGCCTGCTGAACTTTGGCCCCCCTCGTTTCTGCCAGATCGGGTTCGTAACGTCGACTGAGGATCTTCCGCTCTAAGCTTCAATGCTCTGT
>JBAUXO010000135.1:0-4075 GCA_049584315.1 Candidatus Sulfotelmatobacter sp.
CTCGCGGACACGGGTTTCGGGTGATAAGTAACTGAACATATGATTCTGCTGCTGATCTGTTCCGCGCATGCTTTCTCGTAACATACTCGGCTGTGGATTAGCAGTACTTTTTCAGCAGCCTGCTAAGCGCGTTTGCGCATTGCACGGCAGTCGGTTGGTCACGCGCGTTTCTAATGGGTGTCGAGCCACTTCCGAATATTCGAAACGGTGTCTTCGTAGAACGTCCTGTAAAGGCCTTGCGAGACGTAGCCGATGTGCGGGGTTGCCAGTACGTTGTCCAGGGTCCGGAAGGGGTGAGATGGAGGCAGCGGCTCAGTGCCGAATACGTCGATCGCCGCGCCGGCGATTTGCTTGTTCGTCAACACGCTGATCAAAGCTTGCTCATCGACGATCGGCCCGCTTTTCATTGAGATATTTCTCCTTGAGTTTCAATTTGGCTCTCGTATTGCATTCGGATTGGTGCAAGCGGATCAGTCGATCGACTCTGCCGCCCCCTCAGTCTGGTTGCATTATGCGACCATCAATAAGATGTCTGCATCTGGTATAATGATGCAACTAGGTTTGCGTGGTCAGACACGAGGAGCTATGCGACACAAATCCTTCAAAGCCAATCTGTGCCCCGTGGCACGCTCGCTCGATACCATTGGCGAATGGTGGTCTCTGCTGATCGTTCGTGACGCCCTCTCTGGCGTACGACGCTTCTCCGATTTTCAGAAGAGCCTGGGATTGGCAAAGAACATCCTCAGCGCGCGCCTTCGGAAGCTGGTCGCGTGCGGAATCATGGAACAGGTGCCGGCTTCGGACGGCAGTGCTTATCAGGAATATGCCCTAACCCAAAAAGGCCGCGACTTGTTCCCGGTCATCGTTGCCTTGCGTCAGTGGGGCGAAGGTTATCTCTTCTCCCGCGGCGAGAAACGTCTTCAGGTTTTGGATAAGCGCACTGGAAAACCCTTTAGAGTGGAAGTGCAAAACGCGAAAGGGGAAATCCTTACGGCTGATGATATGGAACTAGTTACGGTTAAGAATTGACCGGGCGAGTGGCAACCGCTCAAGCCACCGGGGGAAATCGACACTGAGTAGGGGATCGCAGGCCCACGCCGTCTAAGTTCGACGTGAAGCGAATATCTCCCGTATTTGCTGATTGAAGTCGTTAACCAATGCATGCTCCTCAGGGCCAGGATTGGCGCGCAAAGGTTGTGCCGCTTCAACAAGAATTTCGTCGGCGTCTGTCGCAAGCACGTCCAACGTTTCGGCGATAAACCTGTCGAGAGGCATTGCCTGCTCCGCTTCCTGGCTGTTCATCAACTCCGTCCGCACCCAGGGCGGCGCCATCTCGAGTACGCGAACACCGCTGTTACGCAGGAGAAAGCGCTGCGCCAACACATAGGAGTGGAGCGCAGCTTTGGTTGCAGAGTATACAGCCGCCAAGGCCATGGGAACGAAGGCAAGGACCGAGGTATTATAGAGAATTACTCCACGGCGGCTCTTGAGCTGGTCCATCAACGCCGATGTCAACCGGATCGGGCCCAGAAAATTGGTTGTGACGGTCGACACAAGCAATTCATCGTCGATGACCCCCGCCGCCTGATCCGCTCCCATGATTCCAGCGTTATTCATGAGAACATTCAGGTCGGGATACTCTTGAATCAGCTTCTCGGATACCGCGTTGATATTGTCGGGATCGGCGATGTCGAGTGCGATCGCTTCGATGCCCGGATTGGCCGTCACGACGGCGGCCAAATGCCCTTTGCGCCGACCCGAGATGATTACTTTGTTCCCGCGTTTGTGCAGCGCTTCGGCTAGAGCGCGTCCAATGCCCGATCCGCCGCCGGTAATGAAGATCGTGTTTCCGGTGAGATTCATCGTGGCTCCAATCTGTGAGGTGAAGGTTGCCTGGAGGCTAACCGCGCTTTCGTTCGCGCTCGTTTCGTCTGTGTCATAGTCACCTAATTGTTGGTTCTGCAGGTTGGTAGGTGGGGTAATCCGAATAGCCGTGTAACCCAGAACCGTAGACGGTCTCCCAGTCCACTTCGGCAAGAGGCGCACCGGCGGCGAACCTCTGCACGAGGTCGGGATTTGCGATGTAAGGGCGACCAAAGGCAATCAGGTCAGCCAACCCTTCTGCGATAAGCCGATTTCCGCGCTCGCGATTCATGTTCACGTTGGCGATCAACGTCCCTTTGTAGATAGGGCGGAAATGCCGGAACATACCATCGCCGGCCAGCTTTTCCAGGCGAGTGCCGGAGAAGTCAGTTGTGTTTCCCATGAGCAAGAGGTGCGAAAGGTTGTATTCGTTCAGCTTCCCGATGGCATACTCGGTAATCGGCAGGGTCTCGTCGTTGGCTGCGAACGCGCCTCCCTCGTGCATCGGACTTATCTTGACTCCGACGCGCTTTGCATCGACTTCGTGGAGGACGGTCTCCACCACCTCGAAGAGGAATCGCGAACGGTTTTCCAGACTTCCTCCGTATTCGTCTTTGCGAAGGTTGGTAGCCGCATTAAGGAACTGGGAAATCAGGTAAAGGTAATTGGCAAGGATCTGTACGCCGTCGAAGCCGGCCACTAACGCATTTCGCGCTGCCCGACCGAAGTCGGCCACCGTGGCTTGAATTTCCTGCTTGGTAAGAGGTCGTGGCGTTACGGTCGGCTTTCGGCCGGTCGGTGTCACCGAGATTTGAAGCGGATCCACATCCGAAGCCGACACGGGCTGCAAACCATCCCGGAGCTCCGGATGAGAGATCGCCCCCGTATGCCACAGCTGCGCGATGATGCGACCTCTGGCCCCGTGAACTGCATCGGTGACGCGCCTCCATCCACGAACCTGCTCCTCACTCCACAGGCCTGGCGTATTCGCCCAACCAAATCCTTCGGGGCTAATCGCCGTGGCCTCGGCGATAATCAGTCCCGCCGAGGCGCGTTGCGCATAATACTCTGCCTGCAGAATCGTGGGCACATGATCGTCGGGATTGGCCCGCATCCGAGTGAGGGGGGCCATGATTACGCGATTCGGAAGATCGAGATCTCCCATCTGATACGGAGTGAGAAGCGGCGTAGAAGAGTCACTCGCGTGTGTGACCTTAGGACCGCCAACTTCGGCGAGAAATACTCCTTGACTCATTTCCATGCCCACCTTAATTCACGATCGCAATTTAATTCACGATCGCAATTTCCCTTGGCTGGGATCACTCCGTTAGATTGTGATGCGCGTTCGCGGTAGCGCCCTTAGCGCATACTTTGTTGAGCTGCAAATCGATGCCTCTCAAGCATGGGTGCTCGGGACAAAACGCTACGCCGTTAATATTCTGCGACCACACGGTCTCTTCGCTACTCTATGGTGGGGAAGAGCTTTGGTTGGACTTGAAAGAGAGGCTTATGACAGTGACCTCGGACGAATTGTCAATGCAAGTGGCGATTAATTCATGGCGACTTGTCTTGGAGAGAGCGAACAAGGCGTTTTCAAACCTCCCGGACGACCAACTTTTGAAAGAAGTAGCGCCGGGAAAGAACCGTCTCATCTACATATGGGGGCACCTCACGGCCGCTCACGACGCCATGTTTCCGATTCTCGGCCTAGGAGAACGACTGCACCCTGAACTCGATGCAATCTTCGTTTCTAGTCCTGACAAAGCGGGAGCACAGTTGCCCTCCGTGGGAGAACTGAGAAACTATTGGAACGAAGTGAACGGCAAACTACTTTCGGAATTTGCAGGTCTTTCCAAGGATGAATGGTTACAGCGGCACCGCTCAATGTCTGAGGAAGACTATGCCAAGGATCCCACCCGGAACCGATTGGCTGTTCTGCTGAGTCGAACCAACCACCTGTCCTATCACTTGGGGCAGATAACTCTGGTTCTCAAATAAAGGAACCTAATTCGCCTCGTTCTCCTTTAGACCCTTAGCTCGCCGCTTTGCAGCCGCGCTTTCTGATATGAACAGCGACTCCACCTTCCTCAAAGCGAACTTCATCCATTAACGCTTT
Organism: Candidatus Sulfotelmatobacter sp.; assembly: GCA_049584315.1. Taxonomy (GTDB): domain Bacteria; phylum Acidobacteriota; class Terriglobia; order Terriglobales; family Acidobacteriaceae; genus Sulfotelmatobacter. The sequence continues at coordinate 3,980 of JBAUXO010000135.1, forward strand.
CATCACGTGGATGCCACGGCCGTGAACCGACTCGATGTTTTCCGGAGCGGTCGGGTCCGGAAGGTTATTGGCGTCAAATCCTTCTCCTTCGTCCTT
>JBAUXO010000136.1:0-52851 GCA_049584315.1 Candidatus Sulfotelmatobacter sp.
GCCAGGGCCACAAAATACTCCGAGTTCATCTTCAGCGCGTAGGGATGGCTGGCATAACTTACCAGTTGATCGCCGCTGTAGCCGGGGATTTTCCCGTCGGCAGCCGCGGGCCAGTAGCCCTTGATGGTCTTGCCGATGGCGACGATGGGACGACGGTCGTGCGGATCCACTCCGTTCATGGCCTTCAGCGCCGCGGTCACGTCGCCGTAATCGTTACCATTCGACAGCGTGAAGACGTTCCATCCATACGACGTCCACTGGCCCACCAGGTCGTAGACCTCGCAGAACTGCGAGGAGATGACGCCGCCGATCTTGCCGCCAATCAGGCAGTCGTCGATGCCGGCGTTGTTGTCGGAGACCATCACCCGCAGGCGTTTTCCCACTTGCAGCGCGAGCGCCTGCGTCTTCAACTCCTGCGCGTGACCTTCAGTGAGCGCGAATTCCCCTTCCAGCGCGATCACTTTCGGCGAGTCTGGCGCGCCCGCCACATCCCAGAACGCCGCTTTGCCCGCAGCCGTCGCGATGCCGATGCCCGAGGGTCCGCCGTTCACGTCGTTGGTGCAGTCGGTGCTTTCGGCATGTCCCGAGAGCGCACGAATGCCGCGGTCTTTGGCTTGCGCGAACAGCGGATGATTTTCCAGGTCCGTTTCGTGCAGCACCGTCTTCAGCGCGCCCGCGCCGCGCCGGAATCCCAACGCATCGATCGGCAGCATCGCGACGTGCTGGTCGACACGATAACGCGGATCGCCGGTCTGCTGATACTTGCGATACAGCGCTTGGCCCATGATCATCCACAGCGCGTAGCACGTGGGGATCGAGTGGCCCGCCGCGAGCATGAATTTGTCGCAGTAAGGATGCTTCGGCCGGCGGTAATCGAAACGGAGTCCGCCGTTTTCAGGACCGATCAAATGCGCCGCAACATTGTACGGTGTGTATGCGAGCGGCCCGCCGAGATGCCCGGTCTGCGCATAATTTCCCAGCAGCACCAGGGTCATGCAGGTCATGTATCCAACGTCGTCGAGCAGCGGATCGTACGCCAAAGGTTGTTGCTGGCAGGGAGAAGGAGCTACCTGAATGCGCGATGTCATAGACGCTCTCAAAAATCATAGCACCCGTGAAGCAAAGGACTTCGTGCTCTCACGGATTATTGGAGAAGCTCAACCTGAAGGCACTCTTTATCTGAGCTTGAGAGCAAGATAAAGGACGTTCTCATCAACAACCCCGATTCTTGACAGCACGCGCAAACGCGACCGTTGCCGACTTCGACGAAGCCGGCGCTCTGGAACCAAGCCGCAATTATGCCTTTGACATATTCGCGGAAACTCCATTGTAAAACCTCACCTCAGAACACAGTATTCGGCGGGCGCTGTGCAGAGCGACTAAATTGTGCCATCGTCGTTTCAAAAGCCTGAGTGGTTAGACGTTCCAGCGGCCATTTTCGCAACTCTTCAGAGAGCACTTCGATTCCCCACGGCCCGCGGCATCCAGCGGCTTGCATCGCCGCGATAAAGCCTTTCAGATCGAATTCTCCTTCGCCACATAGCCGGCGGTGGTTTACCGTGTCTTCGTGCAGGCTCCAGGGACACTCAAACGTACCGTCGTTCAGCTCGACGCTGGTGATGTACTGCGCGGGAATGCTGCGGAGTTCAGCGTAGGGAATCTTGAGCTTCACGATATGCCAGGTATCGAAACAAATGCCGCCATTGCTCGCGCCGGCACCTTCCACGAGCCGGAGTGAATCCTCCAAGGTCCGGATCATGGCGAACGGCATCAACTCGAACCCCACTCGGGTTCCCCGCTCTGCCGCCTCCGCGCACAGCTTGGCGAATGCTTCGATCAAGCGCGGCATCGGCGCCGTTTCCTGATAGAAATCACCGACCTTCACGTGATGTGCCTGCAAAGCTTCCGCAGTATCGAGCAGCAGCTTCTTGCAAATATCCGATTGCCTCTTTCGGTCGCCATCAAGAAACCAGTCGGTGAGGAACTCGAGTTCGATGTACTTGATCCCGTTGTCGTCGAGAATCTGCTTCATCTCCTTGAGCGTGCGCGTCCTGAGCACATGCTCAAGGTCGGCATGCCAGATTCCAAACCCGGTGAAACCCGCTCTGGCAGCCGATTCCACGCGGTCGCGGAAATCAAAAGGGCTATATTCTTTGTCGGTGTGAGGAAGCCCACAGGAAATGGTCCAGTAGGAAGCGAGCAGATCAACCTGGCTCTTCATGGCCCAATCTCACGCGGCCACGGCTTCGTACGCCATAACCGACTTCACAGCCTCAACAATCTTGTCTTCATCGGGGACGACGTAGTTTTCCAGTGGTTCGCTGTAGGGAATGGGGGCGTCGAGAGCAGTCACCATTCTGAGTGCATGCAAACATCCGACGGTATGTTCCGCGATCTCGCCGGCGATCACCGCAGCGGCGGACGACTGCCGCGGCGCCTGATCTACCAGCACGACTCGGCCGGTCTTTTTCACGGAATTGACGATGGTCTTGACATCGAGCGGCGCGAGCGTACGTGGGTCGACGACCTCGGCGCTAATCCCCTCTTCGGCCAAGCGTTCAGCTGCCGCCAGCGCTCTCTTCACCATCCAGCCCACGGCCACAATCGTCACGTCGGTTCCGACGCGTTTGGTGTCGGCAACTCCGAGGGGCACAACGTATTCGCCATCGGGCACTTCGCCTTTGTCCAAGGTGAGCATATAGGGATGCAGATATACAACCGGGTTATCCTCGCGGATGGCTGCCGCCATCAAGCCCTTGGCATCGGCCGGTGTAGATGGCACGACAACCTTCAAACCGGGGATGCCCATCATGGTGTGGTAAATGCAGTTGGAATGCTGGCCGGCCCATCCCGCGCAAAAACCGTAGCCGGCTTTCAGTACCACCGGCACGCTCACTTGACCGCCTGACATGTAGCGCAGCCGAGGAGCTTCGTTGATGACCTGGTCGAAGGCAACCAGCATGAATTCGCTCATCCACAATTCGACGATGGGACGCAATCCGGTCATGGCAGCGCCAATACCAATGCCGATCTCGGCCGTTTCCGAAATCGGCGTGAGGCGCACGCGGTCTTTGCCGAATTTCTTCAGCATGGGATCGCGCTCAGTCATGGCCATATTCTGGCCGTAGAAGACAACATTGGGATCGCGCTGCATCTCTTCAATGATGGCAGCGGCGATCGCATCACCGTACATCATTTCTCTCGCCATGTTCTCCTCCTACGCGTAAACGTACTGCAGAGCCTCTTCGGGCGCGGGCAGCGGGCTAGCCAGGGCGAACTGCACGGCATCCTCCACCTCGGCGCGGGCCGCGGCTTCAATGCGCTGCGCTGCGGCTTCGGTGAGCGTGCCGTCTTTCAGCAGGCGTGCACGAAAGCGTTTGATCGGATCCTTGGCTTTCCACTGCTCGAATTCTTTCCGGTTGCCATAGACCGCGACTGCCTCGTGCTCGGGAAACTGCGTCGGCAGCGGAGGAACCGTGATTACATTGCCGTGGGCGCTGAGCCGATAGAATTTCGTTTCGACCAGAGTTGGTCCCTGGCCGACGCGCGCCCGATCCGCAGCTTTGGCGATAACTTTCGCGACGGCTAGCGGATCCGTGCCATCTATCGTGACGCCGGGCATGCTGAAAGCTTCCGCTTTTTTCGACAACGGATCGCCGGCCGCGGCATTGGCATCCTCCAGGCTGAAGTGCGTGTACGCCTGATATTGATTGTTTTCGAGAACGTAGACGATTGGTAGCTTCCACACCGCAGCCATGTTGAGGGACTCGAAAAATGCGCCCTGTTTTGAAGCGCCGTCACCAAAAAAGCAGTAGACGATCTGGCCGCTCTTCTTCACCTGTGCCGTCAGCGCAGCGCCCGTGGCGTGGGCGATGCTCTGGCCAATAATTCCGGAAGTGCCGGGAAAATATCGAGCCGGGTCGGCGAGGTGCATGGAGCCACCGAAACCGTGGCACAAACCGTCCTTGCGGCCAAACACTTCCGCCATCATCTTCCGCAGCGGAGTTCCGAGAACAATGGGATATCCATGACAACGGTAACTGGGCATTACGAAATCTGAATCGCGGCGCGTGGAGAGCGCCCCAACGATGCTGGCTTCAGCGCCGTCGCCTAGGTGAGAATGTCCCCGGATTACGCCGGGATGTTCGATGAAAGTGCGCTTGATGGATTCTTCGAACTCGCGAATGCGAACCATCTGGGTGTACATCCATCGCAGTTGGTCGCTGCCGTCCTGTGCTTTTCGCGGTGCTGATTTTTTTGCGGTCTTTTGGGGCATTTCGTGCCTCCTACTTCTTCGTTCTTGCAGTCTTTGCAGCCGATTCCGCGATCTCGCAGAGTGGCTCTCCGACCGGGACCTCGGCGGTTTCGTGCGCCAGGAGCCTCGTAAGTATGCCACTAAAAGGCGATTCGAGCTCGTAGCTGACCTTTTCGGTTTCCAACTCGACCAGCGGATCGCCGGCCTTCACGCGATCCCCTTCGTGCTTCAGCCAGCGCACCACCACGGCTTTAGTACTAGTGACGCCGCCAGATTTGGGTACGATCACGGTTGTCAAGGCTGCATCCTCGGGAGTAGAAGCGTAGTGCGAAGGTTGAGCATAATTGTCTTCAACATGGCGTCATCCTGAGCCGAGCCGCTTTTCAGGCGGAGCGAAGGATCTCCTGTGTTTGGACCGTTTGCCGGGGAGATTCCTTGGCCCGCCAGTGAAAGCGCGGGCCTTCGGAATGACGCCGCGCCTCGGAGAAGTTCAAAATCGAGCCACCACCTCAGATTTTTGCGACAGCATTGCAGGCTCACCCTAATGCACCTGCCGTTCGGCATGTTCCCAGAACGGGGCGCGCATCTTCTTTCGATCGATTTTGCCCGCAGCGGTCTTGGGGATCTCGGCAGAAAATTCGACCGACTTCGGAGTCTTTACCCCGCCCAACTTCTGTTTGCAGTGGGAAATAATGGCTGCCTCGCTCGAGGATACGCCTGGACGAAGCACAACGAATGCCTTGACTGCCTCTCCCCATGTGTCATGTGGAACGCCAATCACCGCACACTCGTGAACCTCTGGCAGCGCCATCACTGCCGCTTCCACTTCGGCGCAATAAATGTTAAAGCCGCCGGAGATGATCATGTCTTTCTTTCGGTCCACGATGTAGACGTAACCTTCTTGGTCCAGGTAACCGATATCGCCGGTGTGGTGCCAGCCGTGCGTGCGGATTTCCGCCGTGGCCTCCGGCATCTTGTAATAGCCGCCACAGATTAGCGAGCCGCGCGCCACAACTTCCCCGCGTTCGCCCGGCGACAAAATCTTACCGGTGTCATCCATGATGGCGAGGCGCACCGCCAGCGTGGGCTTGCCGCAACTGGCCAGGCGTTCCGGATGATCACCGGCAGCAGCCGCCGCCACAGTTTTCGAATCGAGAAAGGTCAAGATCATCGGCGCCTCCGTTTGACCGTAGGACTGACACATGCATGGGCCGAAGATTTCGACCGCGCTCTTCAATTTGTCGGGCGCCACCGGTGATCCTGCCAGAAGAAAGCCACGCAGGCTGGAGTAGTCAAAGTCGCGCACCTGGGGATGCGCCAGCAGATTGTAAAGTGCGGTGGGCGGAAGATAAAGATGCGTGACCCGATAGCGCTCAATATTGCGAAGAACTTCAAGCGCATCAAACTTAGGCATGATGACATGGGTCGCTCCCACTGAACACATCACAAACGCCAACACTCCCGCAGCATGTGACAGCGGAGCTGTGTTCAGGCACACAGGATGTTCCACATCCCCACGCCAGTAGTGCGTGGCCATTTCCGTCATTGTGCCCAACGCGAGATTGGTTACACGAACGCCTTTTGCTGGACCAGTAGTTCCACCTGTGGGTACCAGTCCAGCGAGCCGGTCAGGGTTGCCGTAGGCATCGCCCCAATCCGGAATTTCCGCGGCCGTTCCCTGTTCCATGAAGGCATGCAACGACGGATGATCCCCGTCTTCGCGATCAAGGCAGATGATTCTCCGCAAGGAGGGTACACGCCGTTTGATTTCGATCACCGTATCGTGAAATTGGCTGTGATAGAACAACCACGCCATCTCTACGTAGTTCATGTATTCCACGTTAGCGTCGATGGCGTTGCGGTAATTGATTGGTACCCACACGGCGCCCGCCCGCATGATGCCCAGCATGCAGAAGAGTACTCGGGCGTCATTGTGCGAGTAGATTCCGGCGGGCTCCTGGTCACGCAATCCGCTTGCGCACAAAGCGCGAGCAATGTTTTCGGTTGCGGCCTGCATCTCGCGACCAGACCAGGAAGCTTCACTGTCGGCGGCGATGACAGCAGTGCGATCGAGGTTGGCCTCCGCACCCTTGTCGAAATAGTCGATCGCACGCATGACCAGATTTCCGCTAGTCAGTGAGTCAGACGAACCTTAGCGAGACCATGCTCTTCGAGAACCCGCAGTATTTCCTGATGCCCAAATGCCTCCGCGGGTGAAGCAAAACCAACTTTCCGTGGCGCCGCATGAACGAGGTGGTGCGCGGCAAACGCCTGCAGCAATCCTGTCTGGCGATAACAACAGGTGCCGAAGACCACACATTGTGCGTGGTGGGTTGAACCTCGGCCCACCACGACGTCGATGGTGCGTTGCTCGCGCGGGTTTTCGCGAGGCGGTGTTCCCCCTTGCACTGCGCTGGCCATCTCGGCCAGCTTCTTTTCCTGCTCCGCTTTCGGCAGCGGCCGAATCTGTTCTTCAAACACTTTCTCGGTTGCCGCGACGCCTTCCATGATTTGGCGATCGAGCAAGCCGCCCATCGAGCGCACATTCGCGATTTGCGGGTGGCTCTTGAACCAAACTGGCTGGGGGAAACCTCCCCACGCGAGGGCAAGCTGGGTTTGTAGATAGCCGGGAATGCTTACGTCATAGCGGCTGGCACGCGGCCAAGCCTTGTATTGATTCTGCTCCAGATAATAGGCATCGGTTTGAATGACTGCAAAAATCGTTTGCGTGGAACCGAAGGTCGGAATTCCCTTAAACATGGTGACGGTTTCGAGCGTATCGATCGCCCCGGATTCCAGGCAAAGCCTGGCCGATGCATCGCTGACCGCGCACATGAACGCAGTTGCGGGCGCAGCGAGAAGGCCGCGTTCGCGGAATTTGTCACCCCAATTATCAGCGACTTCGCGAATCCAGGTCTGCTCGCCGCCAATGTCGATGTAGTGGCAACCCGCTTTCAGCGCGGCTTCAATGACTCGCGGGCCGTTATAGATAAACGGGCCGGTAGTGTTGCAGACAACCTTGGCGCCATCGAAGATACGCAGTAAATCTTCGAGACTACCGGAACTTTCCACGATCTCAAAATCGGCGGTTTCAATACCCGGCACGCGATCCATAACCTGCTTGATTCTTGCAGCGCTTCTGCCCGCGGCGATGAAAGGGGTGTTGTATTCGCGGAGGTATTCGACTATCAATCTGCCGGAAAACCCATTGGCCCCGTAAACAACTACCGGTCTCTTGCTCATGTGCGCCAGCTCCCGGAAAGGTACTCTGTTGTTGGCCCAGGCACCATTCTGCCGAGGCGACCTCGCGACACACGCTATTGCGGCAACGCTGCTTGCCCCGGCGAATGGCCGCATCTGCCTGTTGGGTTGCGTGAATCAGGTGCCATGCTAGAAGAATCCCTCTGGTTCAGACGCCGATTGTAGGCTAAAGTATCCTTTTTGCCAGTAGGCACTTTTTTGTAACCTTGGACCCCAAAGGAGACTGAGGTGGAAGAATTTTACTGCCCCGTGAAGCTGACCACGGATGTGATTGCCGGCAAGTGGAAACCGCTGATTCTGTTTTGTCTCGAAGGAGGCACCAAGCGCTTCGGAGAGCTTCGCAAATTGATTCCCGGCATGACGAAGAAAATGCTGACCCAGCATCTGCGTGATCTCGAGCGCGATGAAGTAATTCGCCGGAAAGTGTATGCCGTGGTGCCGCCGAAGGTGGAATATTCGCTGACGAGGCATGGAGAAAGCCTCAAGCCCATCCTCAGGCTAATGTCGGCGTGGGGCGCGAGGCACCGCAAGCGCTACGGGATTCCAAACAGCAAAAACTTGCCGTGGATGTTCCCCAATTCTTCAAGACAGTCCGCCAGCTCGCAGCAGGCGCTATCAAACGGCTAGCCCGCGGACGAGTGCGACGACCCTCAGGGGCGCCTCTGCGTCGAGGCAGGCGCACCCCAAACTTCCTCGGCCGTTTCGGCGACCAGGCGTAGCTTGGCCTCCTCATCAGCCACGCTTACCAGGTTGCCCTCGATGGTCGAGGCAAAACCGCACTGCGGACTGAGTGCCAGCCGTTCCAGAGGAATGACCTTCGAGGCTTGCTCGATGCGCTGTTTTAGTTCGTCCTTGCTCTCCAGGATCGGCTTTTTGGAGCTGACGAGTCCCAGGACGACCGTGCGATCCTGGGGAACCTGGCGCAGTGGCTCGAAGCCGCCCGAACGCTCGTCATCATATTCAAGCAGAAAGCGGTGAAAACGCGTTTTCTGAAATACCTTCGTGATCGGGCCGTAATCGCCGGAAGCATAGAACCGGCTTTGATTGTTGCCGCGGCAAAGGTGCAAGCCGAAAATAACACCCGGGTGATTGCCAATGACCGCGTTGTCCATTTCGGTGGAAAGATCGAGCAGACGGTCGGGATCATTGCCGCGCTGGCGGTAACCCTCGCGCAACTGCGGGTCGAGCAAAGCGGCATATTGCGGCGAGTCAATCTGAATATATGTGCATCCAAGGCGGATTAACTCTTCGACCTCATCCCGCAAAATGTCCACCAGATCGGCCAAATAACCGTCGATTTGGGGATAAGCGGCAGACGACTTCTTGTTGTCGTAATAAGCCGCTGCCTGTTGTGCGCTGATCATGGTTGTTTTGGCAGGATGATTTGTACGTGCCCGTAAATAGGTAAACTCTTCGGCGCACAAAGGGCGTTTCCGGCGCAGTTTGGAAACCACGACCGGCCGGGGCTGCACTACCTCCTCGCCTTTTTCATTGCGGAAAGGAATGGCCCAGCCGCCTTTTTTGTCAAAGCCCTCCACCGCATCAATCAAGTGCCCGTAGAAAGCGTAGCGGCGCATCTCACCGTCGGTTAGCATGTTCAGCCCGGCGCGCTTCTGCAGTTCGACGGCTTCGTCCACTGCCCGGTCCTCGAGAGACTTGAACTCCAAATGGCCGATCTGCCCTTTCTCATGACGATCGCGCGCCTCCTTCAAATACGAAGGGCGCAACAGACTTCCAACCACATCGCTTCGGTACACGGAACCTCCTTCTCAATGCCTTTCGATTTTGGCGTCCTGATTACGGCGAGAGATGACGTATGAGCGAATTGCGATGGCATCATCGCGAGAGAGTTCCTTCGCGAACGAAACCATTCCTTGTGATTGCAAATCGCCGCGCAACACGATCTCGAACCATGCGTCATCGGTCAGTGCGATGCTGCGTCGCAAATCCGGCAGTACACCTCCGCTCACGGCGACGTCACCGTGACACGTGGCACAATAGGTTTGAAAAAGCTGCTCACCTTTGCGAATCGTTGCCGGGCTCGCCGGATTTGGCAGCGCCGTCAATTGTGGCGGCTCGGCGGCTTGCAGGGGCGGCAGGCCGGCCTTGCCTCCGAGTTTGAAAACCAGCATGCGGCTGAGGTTGCGTACTCGTCCTGAAGCGAAAGAGACCTCCCCCGCCGCCAACGGAAAGACGCCGCCCCAACCTGCGAGTACGGCGACGTACTGTTGGCCATTGAGTTCATACGTCACCGGGCCCGCCATGACTCCCGTCTGAGCCGCAAACGACCACAACTTCGCGCTCGTATCGGCACGGTAAGCTTCGAAATTTCCGCCAGCCGTTCCTTCGAATACCAGATTTCCGGCCGTCGCAAGCGTTCCGCCGTTCCAGGGACCGGGGCGTTCGACGGTCCAGGCAGCCTTCTGCTGCACTGGATCCCAAGCCACCAGCTTCCCTTTCACGGTCCCCAGAATCGCCTTCTTCACCTGGGGATCCTGCGGCATGCCGGCCGCGACTACATCAATTCCATAATTCGGCGCGAGCTTCTTCGCGGCGAAGCTGTGGGGCAGCTTGTATTTGAATCCGGCATCATTCACTGGAATGTAGGCAAGATGGGTAACCGGACTGTACGACATCGGTTGCCAACTGTGCGCCCCGACCGGCCCGGGCACAATCGGCGCAGGATCGGCTCCCTGATATCTCGCTCCCCTGGTCTCTACCGGTCGGCCTGTTTTCCAATCCACTCCACTGGCCCAGTTGACAAAGGTGTATGACTTCGCCGATATCAGCTCGCCGCTAGTACGGTCGAGAACATAGAAGATGCCATTTTTCGGCGCCTGCATTAAAACTTTGCGAGCGCGCCCGTCAATCACGAGATCGGCGAGAATGATATCTTCGGCGGAGTCGAAATCCCAGGCGTCGGCGGGGTCTTCCTGATAATGCCAGAGGTACTCTCCGGTCTCCAGCTTAAGGGCAATAATGGAGCAGGTGAACAAATTGTCGCCGCCCTTCGGGCTGCGAAATTTTTGGCTCCAGGGAGTGCCGTTGCCCGTGCCGATATAGAGCTGATCGAGTTCGGGATCATAAGCCATCGCGTTCCACACCGTGCCGCCGCCGCCGAGCTTCCACCAGTCACCACTCCAGGTCTTGGCGGCTTTTTCGAGAAGCGGACTTTCGAAGGGCTTCGCGGGATCACCGGGTACAGTGTAGAAACGCCATGCTAATTTTCCAGTTTCGCTGTCATATGCCGAAACATAACCGCGCACTCCAAATTCCCCGCCGCCGTTGCCAATGATTACTTTGCCCTCGGCGACGCGCGGGGCGCCGGTAATCGTGTAGCGAAAACTGGGATCAATGGTAAGCGTTTCCCAGACAAGACGGCCGGTCTTGGCATCGAGGGCGACCAAACGTCCATCCAGGGTCCCGACAAAAATCTTGCCCTCCCAGGCTGCAACGCCACGGTTGACGACGTCGCAACATGCGTTCACCGCCCAACTGCCAGGAACCCTGGGATCATAGGACCAGAGCAGTTTCCCAGTTGGCGCATCGAGCGCGAAGACTTTGCTCCACGCGCTGGTAAAGTACATCACGCCGTCAACCACGATGGGAGTTGCTTCCTGGCCTCGATTCGTGTCCAGGTCGTAGAACCAGGCTAATCCCAGCTGTGAGACATTTTGATCGTTAATCTGATTCAGCGGGCTGAAGTGCTGTTCGCCGTAGGTGCGGCCATAGGTCATCCAATTTCCCGGCTCGCGATCCGCGTTGATAATTCGGGATTCGTTCACATCCGCTGGTTTGACGGTGTGCTCAGGCGGAACTCTTGTTTGGTGGCATGCCGCGGTTGCCGCAAGAAAAAGAGTGATCGTGAGAAATCTGATGGTTCGGCCCTGCAGGAGTTTCCGATATCGAAGTTGCATGAGGGCTGAGGGACGTGCAAATCACACGTCAAAGAAGACTGTTTCCTGATCTCCCTGAAGTCTCACATCGAACATCCAGTGTCCGGGACCGGCTGGACCCGGTTGGGCCACGAGGGTGTCACGACGATCCTGTGGAACCAGCCGGAGGATCGGATCCTCGTCGTTGGCGGCATCTCCGGCGAAATAAACTCGGGTGTAGAGCTGTTTCAGCATTCCACGGGCGAAAACCGCTACGGTGAGATGCGGCGCCTGCAAAGTGTCGCTGGAAACACGCCCAGGCTTTATGGCTTCGAGCACGCAACGACCGTCTTCTGCGGTGGCGAGACGGCCAAAGCCGATCCATCCCGGATCGGGTTGTTTCGGCTGCGGATCGTCAGGATGGTTGTACTTACCATTGGAGTCGGCTTGCCAGATTTCCAGCATCGCATCGTTCACCGGTGCGCCGTCGCCGTCCAGCACACGAAAGGTGATCCATACCCGCTCGCCTTTGGCAGACGGACCTGCGACGCACCTGACGCAGTGCTCGTCGGTGGTCAGCTCAATACTAAAATATGGGCCGACGGTTTGCGACGGTGTCGGGGCCAGGGTTGTGTCAGGTTTCAAAGGGTGTAGCCTCCGGCCCGCGCAACACGATGTCGAATTTGAAACCCTTTGCCCATTGCGGCCGCGTCGTCTCCAGATCGAATTTCGAGATCATCCGCTGTCTCGCTCGTTCGTCCGGTACGGATTGAAAGATGGGATCGTAGTCAAACAACGGATCGCCGGGAAAATACATCTGCGTCACCAGACGCGAGATAAAAGCCGTCCCGAAGACTGAAAAGTGAATGTGCGCAGGCCTCCAGGCATTGTAGTGATTGAACCATGGATACGCGCCGGGCTTGATGGTGATGAAACGGTACGCTCCCTGCTCGTCGGTCATGGTTCGGCCGGCGCCGCTGAAGTTGGGATCAAGGGGGGCGGGATGCTGGTCGCCAATGTGCCGATACCTTCCGGCGGAGTTCGCCTGCCAAATCTCTAGGAGTGTATTGGGGATGGGCCGCCCGCTACTGTCGAGCACGCGTCCGCTCACGATGATGCGCTCGCCAATTGGCTCACCAGCATGCTGGCAGGTCAGGTCGTTATCTTTTTCGCCTACCTTTTCATGCCCAAAAACCGGTCCGGTAACCTCCGAAAGAGTATGCGGCAGCAGGATCAGGGGCTTTAATGGGGCGCGTTTAATGGTGGCGCGGTAAGGCTCATACACAGATGGTGGCTGACTGCCCCGGGGTAGCCGGGCATAGGGCTTGACGGAACTTGTGCTCACCTCAGAATCCATGCCGTTCCTGTTCGATACGTGTGCCTTGCACACCTCGTCATCTTGTGAAGCTCGGTCTACTGTCGAAAAGCTCGTTTAAATTTGCGCGCACACCGACTTGGCTTCGGTATACAAATCTAGCGCCGGTTTGCCCCACTCGCGTCCCCAACCCGACTGTTTGTATCCCCCGAACGGCAGAGCGGAATCGAACACGTTATAGCAGTTGATCCAAACCGTCCCCGCTTTCAGCTTTGCCGCCAGGCGATGTGCCTTGCTGATGTCACGTGTCCAAACGGCCGAGGCCAGGCCGTAAATGCTATCGTTAGCGAAGTTCGCCACTTCCCCCAGATCGTCGAACGGGATCGCGGTCACCACCGGACCGAAAATTTCCTCGCGGACCACTTTCATCGTGGGCTTTACATCGATCAGCACCGTAGGTTCGACAAAGTATCCCGGGCCGTCGATCTTCTTGCCTCCAACTACGGCTTTGGCGCCGTCCCTGTTGCCGGAGTCAAGATAGGCGGACACGCGATCTTGCTGTTCCTTTGAAACTAGCGGCCCCAGGTTGTTGGCGGGATCAATTCCCGGACCGATGTGGAAGCTCTTAGTGAAGTCGGCGACGCCTTCCACGACTTTGTCAAAAATGCTTTTGTGCGCAAAAAGCCGCGAACCCGCGGCGCAGATTTCTCCCTGGTTGAAGAAAATCGCCATGGCGCTGCCCGGGATAGCCTTCTCCAGGTCGGCATCCTGCAGAACAACGTTGGGTGACTTGCCGCCCAACTCGAGCGAAACCTTTTTCAGATTTCCGCTGGCGGCGTTCAGAATTAGCTTGCCAACTTCGGTCGATCCCGTGAAGGCGATCTTGTCGACATCTGGATGTGCCGCCAGCGCAGCCCCGGCCGTCTCGCCATAACCCGGCACAATGTTGACCACACCTTCCGGGAAACCCGCCTCCATGATCAACTCGCCCAATCGCAGCGCGGTCAAAGGAGTTTGTTCAGCGGGCTTCAAAACAATCGTGCAGCCCACAGCCAGGGCTGGGCCCAGCTTCATAGAAGCCATAATCAGCGGAAAATTCCACGGAATAATCTGACCCGCGACACCCACAGGCTCGCGTAGCGTATAAGCCAGATATTTTGCTCCCGGCGAGGAAATTGGGATGGTGGCGCCTTCCACCTTTGTCGCCCAGCCCGCATAGTATCGAAAAGCGTCGGAAACAGTCGGGACGTCCACAATGCGAGAGAAGAACACCGGTTTGCCATTGTCGAGCGTTTCCAGTTCGGCCAGTTCTTGGTTATGGTCGTCAACTAGTTCCGCGAGTTTCCACAGCAGTCGGCCTCGTTCTGCCGGAGACATTTCCGGCCACGGGCCGGATTCGAAAGCCTTGCGAGCAGCTTTAACCGCCAGATCGATGTCGGCTTTGTCCCCCTCCGCCACCCGGGCCAGCACCTCGCCCGTGGCTGGGTTGTAGGTCTCGAAAGTCTTGCCGGAAACTGCATCGACCCATTTGCCACCGATCAACATTTTCCGGGGTTTGGCGATGAACTCGCTGACACTATTCTGTATTTGCGGCATTACCCTGGTGGCCATATTTCCTCCTCGTGCAGCAGTGAGTCTAGTTTTGATCTCCTGGGCTCATTATGGGAGCGAATACCTTACCGCCGATTTTCGAGCGCGCACACCGCCATCATAACTCTCAGGCTTGCGGTCCGGGGGGATGGTCTTGGAGTTGCTCATGCTCTGATCTCCCGTGAATCTACGGAATGAACGCCGCCCGTAATCCAGAATGGAGGCACGAAGGGATTCGCAGCGTGCCTTCGATTAAAGGTGAATTCTGTCTTTGCCCGCGAAGAATGTTGGTGACTTTGTTCGCGGGGTACTTCCCGCCATCTCGTCTGGCCAACCTGGTCAGATCGACTGGAGTCTGCTTCAGGGCGCTGTCAGCCGGGCCATCTCCCGCGGCGTCTTTGCCGTGACAAGAGGCGTAGTAACTCACGAACATTTCCTTCCCGAAGCAGGCGATCTGGCGGGTGCCGTTGTGTGTTCTACGGTGGGCGTTGTCTCCTGTGCAGAGGAAGTAAACGCACTTGCCAGTTCCAGTGCGACCAGGAAATTGAGCCCTCGAAACCTCATGAGAAGACCCCCATCCGAAACCCTTGCTCAGGCCGCCGCCCAGGTGCGGAGAATATATGCGCCTGCGGAGTTGTATTCTTGCCTCAAAACGTGAATCTCGCGGAGAACTGAAGCTGTCGCGGATTGAACGCTGTCCGTGGCAATCCAAAGTTTGTATTTGGCGTCGTGGGGATGAACAGAGTCGTTCCGATTGGCGTGGGGGCCAACGACCCCCCAGGAACCGAGATTCCCCCGTTCGGGCAGGCCACCGATGTTGAGTCCTGCTGAATAGCCCGGGTCATGGCGTCGTTGTAATGCCGTGGAACGCCTCCGCAAAACACGGGTGAGCCGTAAACACCGGTAACCTCATCAAAATTGGCCCGGTTGAGCAGGTTGAACGCATCGAACGCGAGATTCGCGGTCACGCGGTCATTGATGTGCACAGCCCGGGTTACCCGCAGGTCCCAGTTGTAATACGGTTCGCCGGTGTACGTATTCCTGTCGATCATGGTCTGGCAGTTTTGTACGTCGGGACATGAGCCCGCGACGAACGCAGAGCCGCCGACGCGGTCCGTGGAACCGCCGGCGACATCGTTCAAGGTGTTGCTGCCGTAATAGATCGTGAAAGGCCGGCCCGATTGCAGGGTGACGATATTGCTCAGCTCAAAATTCCGCCACGGCCCATTTTGCGGCGCAATCGCGGTAAAGTTGGCCACCAACCGGTGCCGGGCATCCTGGTTGGAGTTGGAACGTTCCGCGGCGTAGTCAAACTGGTTGGGTGGCAGGTTGATGAAGGTAGTGAAGTTGCCATTGTCGATGGTGTGGGAATAGGTGTAGTTGGCCGTCAGATTGAAATGCTTCCCACGCTCCATCACGGTCAGCGTTCCGCCGTGGTAAATGGCGTTGGCAACGTCGTTGTTGTAATCTTCGAGCCCCGAGCTGATGGTTCGCAGACCGGAGCCGGCAGCGCCCCCAAAGAACGGCCCTAGCCCGGCAAGCGCTCCCGTTCCGAGGGTCGGCGTTCCGGTACAGGGCG
Organism: Candidatus Sulfotelmatobacter sp.; assembly: GCA_049584315.1. Classification (GTDB taxonomy): domain Bacteria; phylum Acidobacteriota; class Terriglobia; order Terriglobales; family Acidobacteriaceae; genus Sulfotelmatobacter. Next base: position 15,876 of record JBAUXO010000136.1, read on the forward strand.
AGAGTGTGCCATTAGCGTTGAGCCATCCAGGTACCCATTCCGGAGGGCCGCCGGGAAAGATCGTCGTGGGGTCGGTAGGAGGCCCCGGCTTGGTCGTGCCGGCTGGACAGGGAACGTTGAGGTTGTTCCCGCGAACTAATTTGTGGGCCTCGACGAACAAATAGCTGAGGTTGATTGCGAAACCACGGCCAAACTGATGGTCAACCTCGAAACTACCCTGCTCGGCATAAGGCGCCCGCGCGTTGTGATCCATGCCTCCCTCGCCAATGCCACAGGCCCCAGTGGTCGAGCAGGTGCCGGCCATCTCTACAGAGGGGAAGGCCGTATTGTAGGCTCCGGTTTTTATGATATTGGCTGCAAGACAAGGCGCCTCCGGAACCCCAGCGCAGGGTGAGCCGGGAGGGCCGGGCGATGGCGGGTCTGCCAGAAGCTGGTAACCCTGCCCGGCCTGCGCTAGATTGGACGTGATATCGGGAAATACCTGCGGCAGAATTCCGGCGGCACTGCAAATGGATGCGATACCCGACGTCGCCTGATTGCCGCACTGATACCCTGCCACGATCTTCTGCGTGTTGGGCACGAAGAAGAAAGTCAGATTTTGCCGGTCGAAGAAAATCCCGTATCCCGCGCGAATCACAGTGTTGGAAGTGGGCGCGTAGGCAAACCCAATACGCGGCTGAAATTCGTTGTAGTCATTATTCACGAATGCCGAGAGGCCGGTTTCATAATCCCATCGCAGGCCATAATTCAGGGTAAATTTTTGAGTCAGCTTCCATTGATCCTCGGCAAACACCCCCCAGTATCCGTGGTTAATATTGCGGCTGAAGCCGTTAAATAGCGAGGAAGGGTAAGCATTGGCCCAGGTCGAATTGGGGAACCCGCCGCCGTTGAGAGGATTGGCTGTGGTAACGGTCGGAATGCAGGGAGTAGGGCCGGAGGAGTCGCCGCTACAGGCAGTGGGGTTGGTTGGAAGCGGTGTGCCCGCGTACATGAAGACGACGCCATTATCTTGAGGAACGGCGCAGGTAGCAGCAGAAGCGCCCAAGCCCGTTCCCGCAGTCGGATAGGCGGCACCGAAGTTCGAGTTGAAATACTGGGCAAAATCAGTGAAGCAGGAAATGCCCGGTATTAACAGGCGTGTAGGCATGAAACCGGGAAAGTTCTCCAGGCTCGTCAGCCAATTGCCATCAACTCCAAACTTTGCGAGGTGATTGCTCTTGACCCAGGATACAGACTCTGAGAGCTGAACTCGAGTCTCGTAGAGCCGGTCGTTCGTTCCGAAATTATGGCCGACTTCGAGATCATTGAGAATGCTGAAGTCCGGTTGGCCCGTAGCCCCGGGAAAGTTGTAATGCCGCCGCGCATATTGAACGAGCACTGTGTTGACCAGATTCGGCTTCAATGAAGAGTTCACGGTCGCAACAACGGCCTGATCGCGAATGAAAAGATCGCGGCCGCCGCTGGGCACACCAATCCCGCCGCCATCGAGCGTGTTCCCCACCAGTTCGTTGAGCGCTCGGGTGTCCTCCACGCTGTAGCGAAAGGCCAGGCGATTATTCGTGGTCAGTTGATGGTCGATTCGGGCAAAACCGGAATCGTCGTTGGCGGTTTTTAGAAAGCCCTGCAGAAATGCGAAAGCTTGGCCCTGGGTGATGTCGGCCGGATTGCCGGCGAAATTGGGGAGACAGGTGCTGACAGCACCTACGCAGCCCTCGGGAGCCAGCCCCATCAGCGCCTTGGCCTGGTCTATGAGCTGAATGTTATTGACCAGATCAGGCGGATAGACCGGAGACTGGGCGCTGCGCTTACCTTCATAGTTGAGAAAGAAGAAAGTCTTGTCCTTGGCAATGGGCCCGCCCAGCGAAGCTCCGAACGAGTTCTGCCGAAGAGCGTGGGGCAGCGGGGGAGGCTGCAGCGGTGAGTGCGCGTCGAAGGCGCTGTTTTGAAAAAACTCGTACACCGAACCGTGCAAATTGTTGGTGCCCGACTTAGTCACAATGTTGACGATTCCGCCCATGGCGCGGCCATACTCCGCGCCGAAGCTGTTGTTCACGACGCGGAACTCCTGCACGGACTCCTGTGGCGGCGTGGCCCGCTGGATGCCACTGGCGGAGTTGACGAAGTCGGCTCCATCCACCGTGATCTCGTTGCTGAACGAGCGCATGCCGCCAAACGAGATCTGCGTCACCTCAAACTCGGTGAAAGTTGTCCCCAGGCTGGTGCGGCTGGTGGCCACGCCGGGAGTGAGCAGCGCAAAGTCGGTAAATACGCGACTGCTAATCGGCAACGACTCAATCTGCTCGGTCTCGACGACCTGGCTAATCTCAGTCTTGGTGGGCTCGATGAGCTGGGCTTCCGTGGTTACGGTAACCGTTTCGGAGGCAGTCGCAACTTTCAAGACAGGACTGACAGTGAGGACTTGGCCGACGGTCAGGATGATGCCAGTCTGCTGATACTTGGCGAAGCCGCCTGTGGTAACGGTTAACTCGTATTTCCCGGGAGGAAGATCGGGGACTACGAAAAAGCCTGTGGTATTGGTGGTGGCTTGAAAACTCTGGTTGGTGTCGGGATCACGTACAACCACCCGCGCGCTAACCACGACTCGCCCGCCGGCGTCCACGACCGTGCCATTCAGCTGAGCAAAGCTAAGGGCACCTTGGGACACCGCGAATGGCGCAGAACCTGCGAGGACAACCAGGAGGCAAAGAACAACACCCAACAAGCGTGTTCTCATAAAGCTCCCTTCCTGAGCGAACGTCCAATGCCCGACCACGGACCGGGCCCGAACAGCCGATCAGAGAGCCCGGCTAGCACTCGCTCAGGGGTGAGATCTGGAGAAGAAAACCGCACTCCACGCTTCCCCAGTAAGAAGGCCCGCCAATGATTACTATGTTCCAATGCAGCCTGTCAACACCAAAATGTATACAGGAATCGATCCAGATCGGAATCCTTGTTGGCATTGGTTGAACTTAGGCGAACGTGTCGAACTTACTGTATGCAATAAGCCTGTTTGCAATCAGCGATTAACGGATTCCCGCCACGGCCAGCAGTTCGCTAAGGCTTCGTAAGACGCGATGTGGCCTTCTGCCCGCACCCTGCTTAGCCCAATCGCGTGCCTTGGAAATGCCGGTGCTCACCCCGAACCCCACGGCGCCGCCTCGCCGGGCCATAATCATTTCGACCAGAGGATCGTCTCCGACAACCCCCACCTTGGTCATGGGGATGGCCAACCTTTTCGCGACTAACCTCAGCGCGTGGAGCGAGGGCTTCCCCGTAAGAATCATGGGCGCGCTGGTGATCCTGCGCACAGCTGCCGAGATCGCATAAGAGTAACCCATGGTCCTGCCCCCGGCTGTGGCGAAGAATGGCACGTCAGAAGCCACATACAGCTCCGCGCCATTCCAGATGGCTTTCGCGGCAGCCTCGATGTCTTTCATGCGACAGTCAGGATGCCATCCGATGTAGACGGCGTCGACCCGGTCAGTGCCCTCGTCAGGAGTGAAAACCGTCTCGATTCCCGCCTCTGCCAGAGCGTGCCCGACCCCAGGGGTTCCTAACACCAGAACCCGCTTAACGCCGCGGCGAGGCATAAGGTCCGCTGCCACGCTGGAAGGGTTAAGCAGAGCATCATCGGAGATCGGCAGGCCGACAGCTCGCAGCTTGGGAGCCTGCTCCGCCGCAGGGTAATGAGTTCCATTGGTGAGGACAACAAAAGGAATGCCGCGTGCTTTCAACTCGCTAAGTATCTCTACAGCGCCGGGGAGGGCTTGATAGCCGCTGAAGGAACGATCGGTCAAGACCAAAGTGCCGTCGAGGTCGAACAGGAAGCCCTTCACCGGGCTGAGCCGTGCATCTTTGCTACGGCTGGATTTCTTTTTCATGCGGTCTCGCGGTGTACTGCGCTGGCGTAGCCTTTCAGCTCCAGCCGGAAGCCAGGTTTCTCCACCGACAGGCGTGCGATGTCTCGCCGCTCCGCGAGCTGGCGAAGCAACTGAATCACCGGGGCGAGGTCCGGGCTGTAGGTTTGCGGGGCGGGTCCGGCCGCTTTCATGGCATCGACCTGTTCAGCGGGCATTGTGGCGCGCAGCAGGAACTCTTCGTCGCTAAGTTCCGGCCCAATTCTCCGGCGCAACTCGGGAAGCGGTGGCATGCCGGGTTCCCGGCGAAGCTCGCGGGTGCGGGGCAGAGAATCGATACGGTCCATCACTTCCGGCGCAATCGGCAGGTTGGGTTTTCCGAACCGGCCCAGCGTATATCGGATCACTTCGTCCGGCACAACAGCATATCGCTCCTTGCGAGTCACATTCATGACCGCTTGCGTCAGCAGCATCTGCGAGAAGGGAGTCATCACAATCGGCCAGCCTAATTCCTGGCGCACCCGGCCTAATTCTTCGATGACCGTATCTTCCAAGTGTGCGAGTCCGCCTTCCGCTAGGTGCCGCCGCATGGTGCCCGTCATGCCTCCAGGCAACTGGTGATGGAAGTATGCGGCGTCGAAAGGCTGCGGGCGGCCGGCGGGAAGCCCTTCGGCTTCGGCTAAGCACGTGAAATAAGAGCCAACTTCAGCCAACGCCTGATCGTCGATATCGATCTGGTGGCCGAGTTCGCGCAGATTAGCGACAACGCGCCCGGCGGGCGGATTGGATATTCCGTCGCTGGCCGCACCCGATGCGCAATGCACCGTGCCTACGCCCCAGTTGGGTGCGTCCATGTAGACCAACTCGCCGAGCCCAATCGTGCAATGGGAATGCAACTCCAAAGGTTTGTCACCAATCACGGCCTTGACCGCCGGAATCATGGTGCGTGCGCGCAGCGGGGTCAGAAGGCCGCCTGGGTCCTTGATATAAAGGGCATCCACATCCGCACTGGCGGCGAGTTTGCGGGCATGCTCTACGTAGTGCGCGTCATCGCCGACGGGGCTTACGGTGAATACTAAAGCTGCGATGACATACTCGCCGCCAACCTGCTTGATCGTGCGCGCGCAGGCGATGTTGGAATCGGCGTTGTTCATCGGATCAGCCAACGCAAAGCGGCGAATCCCGTTTTTCACAAGCGTGGCGAACGCCAGCATCATGAATTCAGGACTGGCCGTTTCCCAGGATATAAAGCGGAAGCCGGTCGAGAGAAATTGAAGGGGCGTATTCGGAGTGGCCTTCGCCATGAGGCGAATTCTCTCCCACGGGTCTTCCCTTTTGTAGCGGACAGCAACGCCCATGTGCGTGGAGGTCGTAAAGTCAATGGCCTTGAAGCCCACCCGGTCCATGACAGGAGCGATGGTCAGGGTCTTCGCGGTGTCGATGCCGAGCGCCGCCCAAAGACTCTGGTTGCCGTCGCGGAGTGAGGTCTCAACGATCTGAATATTCACCACGGTTCACGCCTCTGGACGTATGCGCATCAGAACTTCGCCATACTCGACCGCCGCACCATTCTTCACCAATATCTCGACCACGTCGCCTTTCACGCCCGCGCGGACCGTGTGCATGAGCTTCATGACTTCGATGATTCCGACCATTGTCTGCTGCACGACTTTGGATCCTAACTTCACGAATGGAGGCTCGCCCGGCTTGGGTGCGACGTAGAAGATACCCAGCATAGGAGCGGTGATTTCCAGCAGGCCCTGTTCCGATGCTGCCTTTACTCGCGGCTGTAGCGGTGAATTCGGCGGCGCGGCTGGTGTCGGCGGAGGATCGGGAACTTGCGGCAACGCAGACCCGCGCTGCAGCTTCAATTTGACGCCATCCATTTCGAGCGATAATTCGTTGAAGCTCGATTGCTCGAGGATGCGCATGATCTCGGCCACATCCTTGGCCGTGAGCGTCAATGGCGGCCTCCAAAAATATTCATCACATGCTCGAGGGGATTCTGCATCGGCTTCGAAACCGAGACTTTATCTTTTTCAGACCACACCGTCTCGGGGCGACTCTGGAGCAACAGAATCCCGCCCGAGCGATCGATCGCCCATTCGATGTCCTGGGGCCTCCCGAAGTGTCGTTCGACTCTGCGGCCGATTTCCGCCAGCGCTCTCAGTTCCTCGTCGCGAATCGAAGGCGCGCGCCGAAACTCTTCCAGAGTTTCTATACGCTTGATCCCGGCGCTCTCCGCGTGCACGTCTTGTATGCGCTTGTCGGAAATGTCACGCACCGAAATTTGGCCAGTAATTTTGCCGATCACGAAGCGATCCGGTGTGACTTCACCGCTCACCACGGCGGAGCCCAGTCCCCAGGCCGATTCGATGGTGATCACGGACCGATCGCCGGTCAGCGGGCTGCGCGTGAACATCACTCCCGCCGAGCGCGCGTCTACCATCTTTTGGACGACGACTGCAATCGCCACCCCGTTTTCCGGAGTGCCGCCTTTGAGCCGGTAGGAGATCGATGGAACGGAATAGAGGCTGGCCCAACAAGAGCGCACGTACTTCAGAATTGCTTCGCCACCCTTTACCCAGAGATAAGTGTCCTGAAGTCCGGCGAAACTGGCCTCGTCTGAATCCTCCGTAGTCGCCGAAGAGCGCACCGCCAATGGCCAACTGAGATCGGGTCCGCACAGCTCCGCATGCGCCGCCACGATGTCTGCGCAAACGTCTGGCGGCAATGGCGCGCTCTTGACGCGCATGCGGACTTCCTCGGAAAGCAGGCGGATTCCCTTCAGGTCCTCTAGCGACAGGGCCTCCACACGCGAGCGGATCCGGCTTTCCTTTTCCAGGTCGGCCAAGACGCGTTCAAACCCCTGAATGGTTACGACGAAACCGGGTGGCACCGCGATATTCGCGCGTGTCAACTCGCCTAATGAACCGCCCTTGCCGCCAACCGTGGAACGATCGGCAAGCGTGATATCGGCAAACCAACTGATGTTCGCGGTGGAACGCATGGTAGCTGTTCAAATGTAGAGCTGTTTATTAATCGGAATGCCGTGCTCCCGGCAATAGCTCTCGTAGTGGTTGATGAACCACCAGACATCGACCGTTTCGACGAAATTACCGTGGTCGTCGTAAAACTCCAGTGGTCCCTGGAGCCAACCGAACAACTTGACGCCGTTGGGATGGTCGCTCACGAGGGTATGGACCAGTCCCGGCGTCTCGTAGATGAAGTTGCCGGGAGCCGCAACCCAATCGTATTCGAGATACCGGGCGCTGCCCTCGAGGCAGATCATTACGACGGTCCCCCGATGCTTGTGTGTGCCAATCACGCCGGCAGACTTTATCCACAGAATGTTGCTGAAAATGTTATGGCGAGTATCGAAAAGAAGATGGCGAATTGCGGCATTGGGGCCGAACGGCACCCACGGACTCTCTTGCTCGGAAGAGCCGACAAACCTGCCCGGTATGCCGTGCCGCTTGATGACATCCGCATAGGCTTCCGGTAGGTCCACGATTTTGTACGCCGTAGACGGCGGAGCCGTCATCTTGGCAATGGTCGATGTTGTCATGGTGCGCGCCTCCTCATGCCGCTTGGCCGAGCGGTTAACTCTGTGCCGGCTCCAGTTCAGGTTTTTGCAACCAACCGTCAACAAACAGGCATAAGAAACCCTACTGAAGAATCGTCACCACGCCCCTGCCGCCATCCACCCGAATGCGCTGACCGTCTTTGATTTTCTGCGTAGCGGTGCCTGTGCCCACTACTGCGGGTAAACCATATTCCCGTGCGACGATGGCAGCGTGGCTCATCGAGCCGCCGATGTCGGAGACGGCTGCCGCAATCTTCTGAAAAACCGGCGCCCAACTCGGGTTGGTAACGTGGCAGACCAGAATGTCGCCGCGGCGCAGGCGGTCAATTTCGTCCACCGACATCACCACCCGGGCGATGCCGTCGACTACGCCGTTGGAAGCGGCGAATCCCTTGATCTCCTTGGAATCCGGCTTCTCGCCAGCGGCCAGCCATGAATCCAGGTTTTCACGCGTAATGCCCCACAGCATGACAATCGCAGGATCATCAATGACGTCGGGCACGGGTCCCAGGGCCGGTGGAGTTTCGTGCCTGGCCCATTCGGCAATCGCCGCTTTGCGCTCATGCACAATCGGCGTCCACCGCGCGGGACCACGCGGCGGGGAACCGTTCGACCACGAGGTCATGAGATCGATAATTGCCGCCTCAACTTCGTAGTGAGTCAGGTGAAATATGTCCTCGGCATTTGGGAAAAAACCACGCTCGGCCAATAGCGCCCCAAATTCCCGAATCTTGTTAAAGAACAGATTCGTGTACCAATGCTCACAATAGAATTTGTGTCCTTCGACGTAAGGGAACACGCGATGCGCAAGCTGAATCATCTGGTCATAGGCGGCGCGCTCTTGCTCGCTATTGAGCAGCTCGCGGTAATCATTGACCAGCTGCTGGCGTTCGGCCATCAGCTTGTCGATCGGCCGCTCGATGAGTTCGCCGGCTTTCACATTGGCGATGTAGCCGGGCAGCGAGGCAAAGGGCATCGAGAGATCGTCGTTCCAGGAACGATGGTAGTGGTAGAAGCCGTCGCCAACATTGATGTTGAACCATGGGTCGCGCGAGGCGGCCAGCTCCTCGAGCCACTTGCGGCCAGATTCGGACCGCTCCAGAACTTGCATGATGTGGCCGGGAGCAGCGCCGTCGCGGAAAACATCATCCACAGCCAGCTCAATAGCGCACTTGGCGAGACGCCTGAGCTCGTCGTCAGGACGAAAGATTTCCGCTTCCATGCCGGCGACCATGCGAGCCACCGTCTGGTCGCTGATTTCCGGGAATGCCTTTTTACAAAAATCAAAGAAAGTAAGATACGCGCCATAGCCGAGCAAGAGAAACTCGAAGTGATGGTGCCACATGCGAAAGTAGCCTTCGAGAGTCTTCTGGTAAGTGTCGAGAAGGTAGTGGTTAGACGCGATGCCGCGTCCGGCGTGCACGTGCTGCAGAGGCTCGAACTCGGGCAACACCAGCTTCGGCAAGCCCTCGGCTTCCCGGATTAAGGCCCGCATCTTTTTTTTCCAGTGCGCGAATAATTCTTCCCAGTGCTCGTAGTAATAGAAGGCTCGTTGCTGGAATTCCTTTGTGCGCCGGGCAATCTCGACAGGATCGGTCACCGCGTTGCCGCCGATGTAGATTCGTCCGTTGATGATGCGGTAATCAATTCCGAGGGTCGTCGGCAGGCTGTGCACCCGCGTGTTGGCCGCGCCCAGGGCGCAATAAGCGGCCTCCGCCGTGGTGACGTCGAACACGCTCATCGGCTCCGGGAAATGCATGGAGTTGTAAAACCAGAAGCGGTCGTCATCTTCTTTGGCGAACTGCATGTAATAGGGGTAAGCCGCTTGCGCCGTTTCCGTGCCCGGGATGACCTTCAAGGAACTGGGAAGCGGAAAGCATCTCGTCTTGACGGTTGTGCTCATGCGTACCTTCCGATCGCCGGTTTGGTGTGCCACGGCAGCAGGTTGCTGAGACTTGCCGCAGATGCCGATTCCTTTCTCTTCGCTGATTTGGGCGTATGTTTCGCGGTCGGACAAGGAGAATAGGCGATCGAGGACTCACCCCGCACTGGTTGAGATCCGAAACCGACCGGCAATTGGAATCCCCCAATGATCGCGGAGATTATACCCCTAAGCGCAAGGCCCCTTGCAGATGGTTTCGCCACGATAGATGAAGCAAAATGCCCGAGCCAACCAGACTATTGACTTCCATTTCGTGGCCCGGCGAACCCTCGATCAAGAGGTGCGCGGCTTTCGTCGTTGTTAAGGTGAACGAATTTCTTCAGGAGTTGCATAAAAATCTTTTGCTCTTCCCGGTTCAGCGCCTGAAGCAGTCGGCTGGCGAGAACGGCGCTGCGGGGAATAAGTTTTTTCAGGAGGGCAGCCCCTTCCGGCGTCAGATGAAGCAGGCGAAAGCGTTTGCTCTTCATCGGCATCATCCGGCGGACAAGTCCCCGCTCCTCCAGTCGCACGGCAAGATCTGCGGCGGTGGAAGTGTCGAGGGCACAAAATTTCGCCAGCGTCACTTGATCAATCCCCGGATGCTCCTGAAGAACACGCAGCACGCAATATTGGATAGGGGTTACACCATTGCCCATGGTCGAGTGAAACAACGAAACCGCTATCTGTTGGGCACGCCGGATCACGTGGCCGGGTTCGTCGTACACTTCGCCGATCGACCGATGGTTTCGGCGAATCGTGGATGGTCTGGGAGTAAGGCTCATGCTGGCCCTATTGTAAGGGAAGATGTGGGTGCTGCCGACCGCTTGCGACGCGGAATTACATCCAGTAAGCTCGTCCCATTGAGTACGCTGAACCACAGTATGAGTTTTGACCATCTTCCGCACCGGCCGGTGCGTTTCTTCTCCCCCGAGGTTGAGCTGATTCGCCGTGCGGACGGCAGTTTGCTGATGCGCTCCGTGGAGCCTTTGGGGGATTACAACTCTCGCCTGGGAGAGTGGCTGGACCGCTGGGCGCGGGAAGCGCCAGATCGTACTTTCATTGTTGAGCAGACCCCAACGGGAGAGCGAAGCATCTCTTACGGAGAAGCTCGAAAGTCGGTGCTGCTTCTGGCTGAGGGATTGCTCGGCTACGGGCTGGGTCCGGAGCGGCCGCTCGCAATTCTCGCCGAAAACGGAGTCGATCACGCACTCATCATGTTGGCGGCGATTTACGTGGGCATTCCCATTGCTCCTATGGCTCCTGCTTACGCACTGCAATCGATCGATTACGTAAAGCTGTCCTATGCCTTTAAGTTGCTGACACCTGGAATGGTCGTGGTCGACGATGGCGTGTTGTATCGCCAAGCGATTGCACATGCTCTTAAGAGCGATATTCCGCTGATCGCTCTTCGCAACGCGTCAGCGGCCGCGCAATGGCGCGATCTTGCATCGCTGCACGGCGATGGCGGTCATCGCGATGAAGTGCGCGCCGCGGCGGCGCGGGTTGATCGGCAAACCATCGCCAAGTTTCTGTTTACCTCCGGTTCGACGGGCATGCCAAAAGTCGTCATCAACACGCACGGCATGATTTGTAGCAATTCCCAGATGAAGCGCCAGGTGGCGCCGTGCCTCGAGGAAGAACCGCCCGTGATGGTCGATTGGGCTCCCTGGAACCACACTGCGGGCAGCAACAGCAATTTCAGCATCATTCTTCACAATGGCGGAACCCTCTATATCGATCCCGGAAAACCGACTCCCGCAAAGTTTGCCGCAAGCTTGGAACTGCTGCGGCGGGTTTCGCCGAACATTTACTTCAACGTGCCTCGCGGGTACGAGCTGTTGCTTCCTCACCTCGAGGCCGACCGCGCCTTTCGCGAGCATTTTTTTCGACGTCTGAAGTTTCTCTGGTATGCAGCGGCTTCGATGCAGCCAGCGACTTGGTTCGATCTTGAACGGCTGGCCGTGGAAACGGTTGGGCACAGGATTCTAACAGTGAGCGGACTGGGCATGACCGAGACCGCACCGATTGCGCTCTTCGGCAACGCAAAGGCTAGCGGCCCTGGGGTAGTTGGCATACCAGTCGCGGGTGTCGAACTTAAGCTGATCCCAGACGACAGCAGTTTCGAAGTGCGGTATCGAGGTCCCAACGTCACGCCGGGATATTGGCGCAATCCTGCGGCGACCGAGGCTGCTTTCGATGAGGAAGGATTCCTGCGCTCGGGCGATCTGCTGAGTTTTATTGATCCGGAACGACCGCAGGCGGGTCTGCGTTTCGACGGAAGGATGAATGAAGTTTTCAAGCTGGACTCCGGCACCAAAGTCAGTGCCGGCAAGTTGCGCCTGGACGCGCTGGATGAGCTGCGCCCCCTGGCCCATGAAGTTGTGGTCGCCGGAGCTGACCGCAAAGACGTGCGCATTCTTATTTTTCCCGACTGGGAGGTATGCGCCGCCGCTGCCGGTCTAGATGTCGCGGCTACGCCCGCACAAATCGCAGGTAACCCAACCCTCCGGGCGATGTTCTGCGAACGCCTCGCCACACTCTACGCTGCCGGAACCGGCAGTTCCAACCGCATTGTGGCTGGGTTGCTGGTCGAAAACCCGGCATCGAGCGCCGCCGGCGAGCTGACAGAGAAAGGCACGGTCAACGGTCGAGCCTTGCAGCGCAATCGGCCTGAGCTTCTCGACGCTTTGTTCGGGGATCGAGATGAACGCGTGCTGCGTGTAGACCGCCCTTAATTTCAACCGGCATCGTCTGGATTGGGAAGCCAACCAATTGCCTACTGCGATGCTGACGTCTTGTCCCACTGTTCGAAGCTCGCCCCCTCGGCCGCGAGGCGCTCAATCAATGAGGCCGGGCGCCAATAATGACCCAGGGTTTCATGATAGTGGCGAATGCGCTTCAACACTTGAGGAAGTCCCAGCGTATCGGAGTAAAACATCGGCCCTCCCAGGTGGCGTGGAAAACCATAACCGCTGGTCCAAACCACATCAATATCGGCGGCGTGTGCGGCAATGCCTTCTTCGAGCACCATGGCTCCGACATTGATCAGCGACAACATGCATCGCTCAACGATCTCTGGATCGCCGAGTTGGCGCCGCTTTATACCCCTATCGGACGCAAGCTTCTCAATGAGGCTGATCACTTCGGGGTCAGGCACAGCTTCCCGGCTGCCACTTTCATAACGATAGAAACCGCGACCGGTCTTCTGTCCAAGTCGGCCCATCTCGGTGAGGCGGTCGGCAATGACGAAGTACGGATCCGGACGGCTTTCCCGTTTGAAAAGCTGGATGCGCGCCTTGGTTCCGACATCATTTCCCCCCAAGTCGCTTACCCTTTGCGGTCCCATGGCAAAGCCGAAGTTCTCGAGTGCGGCATCAACCTGTGCCGGTGTCCCCCCCTCCAGCAGCAACTGCTCGGCTTCGCGCCAGTAGCCATCGAGCATCATCCGATTCCCTATGAAACCGAAGGCATCACGCGAAATAACCGCAATCTTTCTGAGCAACTTTGAGACCCGAAATGCGGTCGACAAGCTTTCGGGCGAGGTATCGGAGGTGCGCACAATCTCCAAAAGCTTCGTCGCTTGTGCCGGAACAAAAAAATGCAGGCCCAACACCCGCTCCGGATGCGCGGTGGACCGGGCCAGTTCAGTCACAGAAAGAGTAGAGGTATTGGTAGCGATGAGGCGCTGAGAAGGAACAAGAGAATCGAGCTTCGAAAAGACATGCTTTTTCAATTCCATATCTTCGAATACGGCTTCGATGACAAGGTCGGCATCGGCCGCCTCGGCCAGAGCCGGGCTGCTTCGGATGCGCTGAATATGCTCATCGGCGACGCTCTGGGTAATGCGGCCGCGCTTAACGCTGGCCGCGTAGCTTGATTGAACAGACTCGCGGCTGCGATTAAGGGCAGCGGGATCGTTATCATTGACCAGCACTTCGAGCCCAGCGTCTGCAAAAGCCATCGCGATGCCGCTGCCCATCGTCCCGGCGCCAACGATCGCCACGCGCCGGATCGCTGGCGACTGAGCTGGTCTGACATTGACAGAGGACTCTCTGGCTGATTTTCCGGACTCGCGTTCTGCGAAGAATACGTGCCGCAGCGCCAGACTCTCGGGCGCAGCCAATGACTTTTGAGCAAGAGCTGCCTCTATGGCAATACCTTGCGAGCACGGTAGCCTGGAGGCTTGGATTGCTTCGATTACCAGATCCTGCGTAGTCCGTCCCTTCAGCGCGCGGGCATGACGAAACAGTACCGTAGCCATCGCGCCTTCGTCGAGGGCGTCGACGACGTTGCGATTACAGGTCGGGCGCGTGCCGAGTTGCCCCTCCACAACGCGTTTGCAGAAACTGAGCGCGGCCTCGCGCAGATCGCCTTCCGCAATTTCATCCACCAGCCCCATGGTCTTGGCGTCCAAGGCGGAAATCGGTGTGCCAGAGAGAATCATATCCAACGCCGCGCGGACGCCGATCAACCTTGGGAGGCGTTGTGTCCCGCCAGCGCCCGGAATGATTCCCAGCGTGATCTCCGGCATTCCAAGTTTTGCGTTTTTGTGGGCGAGACGATAATGACAGGCCATGGCCAGTTCCAGTCCTCCACCTAGAGCGAGACCGTGTATCGCGACGACTACAGGCAGTGGTGAGGACTCAATCCTGGTCTGCACTTGCTGGAAAGAGGGCTCGCCCTGCGGATGATCGAACTCGGTGATATCAGCGCCCGCGCTGAAAAGCCCGCCGCTTGAGATGATTAACAGGACCTTGATGCCGGGGTTCTTTTCCGCCCGCGTAATCGCATCAACGAGCTCGAGCCTTACCGAGTGGCTGATCGCGTTCACAGGCGGATTGTCGACGCCAATCAGTCCGATAGCGCCCAGCTCATCGAATTTCACAATTCCTGCCACGGCTGTATGTCCTTCCTTTCCAGGTATGAACACTACATCGGGTTCCAGGGAGAAAGCCCCTATGTTCTGTCGAGGCTACTCCACCGGTCCCTTTTCAGCATATGACAAACTGGGGCATGTTCCGTATACTGAACGTCGCCGTGGTTAGATTCTCGCATGGGGTACCGAAAGAGGGGGGCTAAGATGAAAGCGAAAAGTTTGGAAGATTTGCTGCGAGACGCAGGAAACCCGGTCAAGATGTTGCGCAATTCAGCGATCGGCGCTTACGTCTATCCAGTCGTTCCTTCTGAGTACTCCAATTGGCGCGACGAGCAACGTGCCTGGCGCGAAACCGCGGTTCTCTTCGACCAGTCGCACCACATGGTGAACGTCTTCGTCGAAGGTCGCGATGCACTGAGAATGTTCTCCTATCTGGCAACCAACAGTTTCGCAAACTTCCCCGTCAATCGCGCCAAACAATTCGCGCCTTGTAGCTACGGCGGCTCCGTCATCGGCGACGGCATTCTCTTTCATTTAGAAGAAAGCCGGCTGGTGTTCGTGGGTCGCGCACCCGCCGCAAGCTGGATTGAATTTCATGCTCGAACCGGCGGCTATGACGTGAAAGTCGAAAAGGACGACCGCTCCCCTTCCAACCCGAAAGGCAAAGCCGTTCTGCGTACCTGTTACCGTTACCAGATTCAAGGCCCCAACGCCCCGCAGATTCTGGAAAAGCTGAACGGCGGGCCGGTTCCTGCGATCAAGTTCTTCCACATGGGTGCCATCAACATTGCTGGACGCGAAGTTCGCGCGCTGCGCCACGGCATGGCCGGCGCCCCGGGGCTCGAGGTGTGGGGGCCATACGAGGAGCGCGAGGAGATTCGGGCGGCGATCGTTGAGGCTGGCAGGGATTTTGGCCTTCGCGAAGTCGGGGCCAGAGCTTACGCGACCAATACGCTTGAATCGGGATGGATTCCGTCTCCGCTTCCAGCGGTCTACACCGGAGAAAGGATGAAGGCCTACAGACAATGGCTCCCCGCCACCAGCTATGAAGGAACGGGTTCAATCGGGGGCAGTTTCGAGTCCGACAACATCGAGGACTATTACATGTCGCCGTATGCGCTGGGCTACGGGCCGTTGGTCAAATTCGACCACGACTTCGTGGGGCGAGAAGCGCTCGAGAAAATCGCCACCAGTCCACAGAGGAGGAAGGTGACGTTTGCCTGGAACGCCGAAGATGTATTGAAGGTTTTCGCATCGATGTTTGAGGCGGGCGAGATTTGCAAGTATATCGACCTGCCGCTATCGAACTATACGTCTGCCTCGTACGACAAGATTTTGCTGGGAGGAAAGACGGTCGGCTTCTCCATGTTCTCGGGTTACAGCTATAACGAGCGCTCGATGCTCTCTTTGGGGGTCGTGGATCCGGATATAGAAATCGGCACGGAAGTCAGGCTGGTGTGGGGCGAAGCCGGAGGCGGCACCAAGAAGACCACCGTCGAAAGGCACAAGCAAACTGCGATTCGGGCCATCGTCAGCCCGGCGCCTTATTCCAGGGTCGCACGCGAAACTTATGCCAGGGGATGGCGGACAGTTCAAGTTTGACGAGAGTGCGCCGACGACCGCTCGGCATCAATCCAATCCATCGTTTTTTTGAAGCCGCCAAAAACGTAGAAATGCAGGCCGGCGATGCCGAGCCGCTTGCCATCGCCATCCGCCAGGGAAGCGGCAAACTCCTGGATAATCGGCTCGGACCCTCGTTCCACCAGCATCTTGGCGAAGGACGGATTTTCCCTCAGAGCGTGCAGCGAGTTGCCGACTCCGCAGCGCACGGCATATCGCATGAGGGTTAACAAACCAGCTGGGCCGGCCAGTCCAACTCGTATCGGAACACCTATACCCCGTGCCCGGACTCCGCGCACCCATTCAATTACGGGTTCAGCTTTGAAACAGAATTGCGTAATGATCGAAAGTTGCAACCCCTCATTCCGCGCGAAGCTGACTTTTGCCGCGAGCGCTTCATCGAGGACGTTCTCAGAGATGTGAGGGTTGCCTTCGGGAAAACCACCGACAGCCATGCGAGTTATGCCGGCTCTCTGAAACGCGCCGGTTTGCATGACCGCCAGGCTGCTGTCGTACGGTCCGGCCGGTCTGTCCCGGTCGCCCCCTATGATCAGAATGCGATCAACGCCTGCATCCTTCAATTGCCCGGCCAGCCGCTGGAGCTGTGCCGCGCTCTCCAGATGACGCGCGCCCACGTGCGGTATAGGGATGTGACCTGCACGCTTCAAACTTGCAGCCGGCGCGATCATATCGGTTGGGTTTGATCCGGGAATCCAGGCGAGGGAGACTCCGCTGCCGGGATCGAGACGCTCTGCCGCTGCCTGCAAGGTTTTGCCGTCGCCCGGATTCAACTCAATCGAGTAGCCGCGCAGAAGCTCACTAATGCCGCGGGAGGCAGTTGCAGAATCCATGGCAGGCATGTTGGTATTCAGTATACTGAATGTCTGTACGTTTGCGCATCGCGATCCGAGTATTGTCAAGCATGATGTTCGTATCTGTGGCTGTGCACGCAGGGAATCTAAGGAACAGTTGGCGCTCTCAGTTTGACAACTTGTTCGTGATCAGAGCTATAGTGAGGGTGCTTAACCCCTTCTGCGAGACGACTGTGGCGCATGCCCCGGCGAGCCGGCGATGAGGAAAGCAAGCGTTGAATAAGCCACGCTCACAAAGGTGAATTGTGGAACCCGAGCCGATAATGGATCTCGCTCATCTCGGCCACTTGGAACTTCTCACTCCCAAGCCGGAAGAGAGCCTGCGATTTTTCGTGCAGGTTATGGGAATGACCGAGAGCGGCCGGCAAGGCGACTCGGTTTACTTGCATGCCTATGATGACTATGAGCGGCATTCCCTCAAGCTCACCCCATCTCGGGTCCCGGGCTTGGGCCATGTAGCTTATCGGGCACGAAGTCCCCAAGCTCTCGAACGGCGAGTGGCGGCCCTCAAAGGATCGGGCTTCGACCTAGGCTGGGCGGATGGCGACCTGGCGCATGGCCCGGCGTTTCTCTGCCAGGATCCGGATGGACATAAGATCGAGCTTTACTATGAAACCCAGTGGTATCAGGCGCCGGCTGAGTTGCGGCCCGCGCTCAAGAACCAGGCGCAGAAATTTCCTGCGCGTGGTATCAACGTGCGCCGCCTCGACCATTGGAACGGACTCGCGGCCGATATCAAAGCCAACCGCGAGTTCTTCGAAAAATATCTCGGCTTTCGCTTGACCGAGCAAATTGTCATGGACGATGGCTCGGAAGCGGGCATGTGGATGACGTGTACCAACAAGAGCTACGATTTCGCGTACACCCGCGACCACACCGGTACGAAGGGACGCTTCCACCACATCACCTATGCCGTCAATAGTCGCGAAGAAGTTTTGCTTGCGGCAGATATCTGCCTGGAAAATGGGGTTTACATCGAAACTGGCCCTCACAAACATGCAATTCAGCAAACCTTCTTCTTATACGTGTACGAACCCGGAGGCAACCGGGTTGAGATCGCGAATGCGGGCGCGCGTTTGATTTTGGCCCCGGACTGGAAGCCAATTCGATGGTGTGAAGCCGAACGCAAGAAAGGACAAGCCTGGGGACTGAAGACGATCGAATCGTTCCATACGTACGGAACGCCTCCGGTGGAGTGTGCAAACAAAGACGTAGGCGCACGGTCAAATACGAAGCACAATGAATAACACCCGCACAGCCCTCGTCGTGAGCGCCCATTCGGCGGATTTTGTGTGGCGGGCGGGTGGGGCAATCGCCTTGTACTCCGAGCGCGGCTGGGAGGTTACTGTTGTTTGTCTATCGTTCGGGGAGCGCGGCGAATCGGCGAAACTGTGGCGTGAGCCGGGTATGACGATGGAGAAAGTCAAAAGCAACAGGAAAGATGAGGCAACGCACGCGGCGGAGATTCTCGGGGCCAAGGTGATTTTCTTCGATGTTGGCGACTATCCCATGAGAATTCCTGACAGTATCCTTTACGAACTAGCTGCGCTGTACCGAAAAATCCGGCCGGAGTTTGTCCTCACGCACTCACTCAAAGATCCTTACAATTTCGATCATCCGCTGGTTTCTCATGCCGCGCAGGAGGCGCGCATCGTGGCGCAGGCGCATGGACACCAACCGGGCACGCTGGCAATCGGCGCGCCGCCGGTTTTCCTGTTCGAGCCACACCAACCAGAACAGTGCGAGTTTAAGCCGCAGGTGCTGCTCGATATTACTTCGGTTTGGTCCAAAAAAAATGAGGCCTTCAAAGCCATGAATGCCCAGGAGCATCTCTGGCACTACTACGAGCGGGTGGCACTGCAACGCGGGGTGCAGGCGTCACGCAATTCCAATCGAAACATCAAATATGGAGAAGCCTATCAACGGGTGTTTCCGCAGGTCACGGAGGAACTCGCATGAACGAACCGGTCGTGGTTCGCAATGTGGAGCAGGCGCCCGCCGAAGTCGTGGCTGCTTTGGAGAAATTCGGGGTGACCACGGTGCACGAAGCGCAGGGGCGTTGCGGCTTACTCTCCTCCTACATGCGCCCGATTTTCCCCGGTGCCACCATCGCGGGTCCGGCTGTGACCGTGTCGCTTCCTCCCGGCGACAACCTTATGATCCACGTCGCCGTCGAAGTGTGCCGCGCAGGAAATATTCTGGTCGTAGCCCCGACTTCGGCATGTACTGACGGTTATTTCGGCGAACTGCTCGCGACCTCGCTGCGTGCTCACGGAGTAAAAGGACTCGTGATTGACGCGGGTTGTCGTGATATTCGCCCTCTGACGGAAATGAAGTTTCCCGTTTGGAGCCGCGCCATCAGTTCGCAAGGAACCGTCAAGAGCACACTGGGATCGGTGAACACTCCGGTAGTATGTGCGGGTGCGCTGGTGGAAGCTGGTGACGTGATTGTCGCCGATGACGATGGAGTCGTCGTAGTGAGGCGGACCATGGTACACGAAGTCGCGGCCGCGTCGGAACAGCGGGTTCGCAAGGAAAACGCAAATCGGGAGCGGCTGGCTCGTGGTGAACTCGGACTTGACATCTACGGCTTGCGGAAGAAGGTGGCGGACCTGGGACTGAAATACATCTGAAAGCTCTTGCCGCAATGTTGCCAACTTCGCAAATCTCCATCCCCTGTACGCTCATGCGCGGCGGCACGTCAAAAGGCCCTTTCTTTCTGGCTAACGACCTGCCAAGCGATGCGCAAACGCGCGACCGTGTCTTACTGGCCGCCATGGGATCTCCCGACCCAAGGCAAATCGACGGCATCGGCGGCGCGGATCCCTTGACCAGCAAAGTCGCCATCGTATCCCGTTCGTCGCGGCCGGGAATTGATGTCGATTATCTCTTTGCTCAGGTTTCTGTGGATCGGCCGCTGGTTGATGTGACTCCAACCTGCGGAAACATGTTGGCGGGCGTTGGCCCGTTTGCGATCGGGTGCGGTCTGGTTGCACCCCGAGCCCCCATCACGCCGGTGACGATTTATATGGTGAATACGGGAACTGTGGCCGTCGCTCACGTACCCACGCCGGGCGGCGAAGTTACCTACGCCGGGGAAGCATCGATTGCCGGCGTTCCGGGCACGGCGGCGGCGATTCGCATCGATTTCCGCGATACTGCTGGTTCAGTTTGTGGCGCTCTATTGCCGACTGGAAACATGACCGACCAGATCGATGGAATCGAAGCGACCCTGATTGACAACGGCATGCCTATGGTTGTGCTGCGCGCTTCAGATCTCGGGAAATCCGGATACGAAGCCCCGGCCGACCTTAACTCCGACCAGGAACTCAAAACACGTCTGGAGGCGATTCGTATCCTGGCGGGGGAGCACATGGGCTTGGGCGACGTGCGTTCGAAGGTGGTCCCGAAGATCACCCTGATCGCGCCGCCGCAAGCCGGTGGGCACGTAATGACACGCACTTTCATTCCGCACAAATGTCACTCGGCCATCGGAGTCTTGATGGCGGTGACGGTGGGCACGGCGTGCATTCTTCCCCGGTCAATCGCCCAGGGCGTCGCGCGCCCGCAAGACGGGTCAGTGCAACGGCTCTCGATTGAGCATCCCAGCGGCGAATTTTCGGTTGAGTTTCAGGTGGAGCACAACGGCGGCGAGCTAAAAGTGATTCGCTCGAGCCTGATTCGGACAGCTCGCGCTCTTTTTCGCGGCGAGTTGCTGGTCCCGGCAAGCGTTTGGCTTGGAAAACATTCCCTCTCAGCCGCCGTTGCTCCGCCGACCACGTAACATGCAGAGCATGAATCCCATTCAGCAGGTGGCAATCATCGGCTTTGGCGAAGCCGGAGGTATTTTCGCCGAAGATCTCGCCAAACGGGCAATGAATGTCTCGGTCTTTGACATTCTGTTCAACTCCAGTCGACGGCGACAACCCATGCTAAGAAAAGCGCACGCCTGCAGAGTGAGGGCCGCATGCAGTTTGAAGGATTGCCTGCACAAAGCCGAACTGGTGATTTCAGCGGTTACGGCTTCATCAGCATTGGAGGTGGCGAAAGAGGCGGGGCCGATTTTGGGGGCGGGTCAGTTGTTTCTGGACATCAATTCAGTTTCGCCGGAAACCAAGCGCAAGGCTGCCCGCAACATCGAACGTAGAGGAGCGCGATTCATCGAGGCGGCTGTAATGTCTGCGGTCCCCACGCATCGATTGCAAGTTCCCATGCTGCTTGGCGGACCGCATGCTTTCGAAGCCGCCGAACGTCTCCGAAAAATTGGAGTGAACGCCACGCCGTTCAGTGCTCAACTGGGCGTCGCTTCGGCCGTCAAGATGTGCCGTAGCGTCGTGATTAAGGGCCTGGAAGCGCTGGTCATCGAGTCTCTGTTCGCAGCGCGGATGTATGGTGCAGAAGACAAGGTGCTGGAGTCTCTGGCTGTGAGTTTTCCTGGAATGGGATGGGCGGATCATCTGCCTGATTATTTGATCAGCCGGGTTGCCGAACATGGCCATCGACGAGCTGTGGAAATGCGCGAGGTAGCGCAGACACTACGGCATGTTGGCATTGAACCTGTCATGGCGCTGGCGACCGCCCAATGCCAGGAGCAACTGGTCCGCAAGATGGCGAAGCGGAGACTTGCGTTCGATTCCGCCAAGCGGTTCTCCTGGCGTTCTCTCAGTGATGCGGCGGTCAGCCCAGGACGGCGGTCCGGGCCGGACAAGTGAATCTTGCAACTGCGAGTGACAACTCCACTCCGGCGTTCGGAACGTTCTCACATTAATGGTCCAGGCCTGAGGTTCCTGCCGTTCCCCCCGTTGACCGCAAACCCAGCCGCGAAAGATTCATGCTTACCTTTGCCCCATGGGCGTGCTCAACCATCAGGGCGGCCACGCGCGAGCTCTCACCGTTTTCCAGCGCCTGAACGATGGTGTGATGCTGGCGGTGCGAGTACAGCAGGTGGTCGTACATGCGTGGAAGGTCGATCTTGTCAAAAGCAATGGCGTGCGCGGCCGCAAATGGGATTCTCCCGTTGCGCGTGAGCGCATCGGCGACAACTTTGCTGCCCGATCCCTCGACAATCAGCGAATGGAATATCCGGTTCATATCGCCGTATCGCGCTTCGTCCGCCAGGACGAGGTGCCCTCTGGCAAAAATTTCATCCCCTTCACGGAGACACTCATGCAGAGAATGGATGAGACGGCGGGACGGCCCTTGTTCCGCCAACATACGAGCCGCCAGGCCTTCGAGTGCGCCGCGGACGTCGATGGCATCCATGATTTCCTGCGGCGTGAACGCCCTCACCACAAAACCGCGAGTATCGAGCTGAGTCAGTACCCCTTCCTGAGCCAGGATGGGTAGAGATTCCCGCACAGGGGTTCGGGAAACTCCAAGCTTGGCCGCAAGTTCAACCTCCCTCACTCGCTCGCCCGGAGGTAGTTCTCCGTGGAGGATCATTTCGCGTATTCTTACGATTACCCGAGAATTCTTGCCTGCCATTTGTATGCAACCGGGATAGGCCCGTCATTCAGGGCTGAAGCTCGCATACATTCTATTCGAATTCTGATAGACCGAAAAAACATAAAATTATGTAAGCATTTGGCCTCCCCGTCGGGGCGGCGCGATTCGCCTCATCTCTAGGCGACCGTGTGACCGCTCGATTCCAACGAATAGCAGGGACGGAATTCGCAAATTGCCGAAAGATGCAAACCGCTTCGGGCCGATTGCTGCATCGGCACTCCCAGGTCGCGACTCTATTCACTTGCCTTTGGCAGGCCGCCGATCCCTTGGTTGCCGGCGAGCAGATGGATTCGCACAGTGCATTCTAAAACCATGCATTCTTAAATGAAAACTATGTATACATTCAAGGCGCGTCTAGAATCGACCGCAACCCCTAACTTTCGCGAACAAGCGGCTTAGCATTGAGCCAGGGCAGTTTGTCAGGTTACACAGGCCCACCGGGCAGCTTGGGGTTCTGAGTTGGAAATTGCAACAGTGCATAATGTTGTATGCATTTCTGCTGTGCTCAAGACTTTAGCCCAAACAAGCGCATCGCATTTTCCTTAAGGATCAACGGGCGCACTTCGTCGCGGATTGACAGCTTTTGGAAATCGGCCAGCCATCGGTCGGGCGAAATCAACGGATAGTCGGAGCCGAACAATACCTTATGCTTAAGCAGGGTGTTCGCGTATTGCACGAGCGTCGGCGGGAAGTACTTCGGTGACCAGCCCGATAGATCAATGTATACCTGCGGCTTATGCAGACACACGGAGATGGCCTCGTCCTGCCAGGGAAATGAGGGGTGCGCCATGATGATCGGCATGTCGGGGAAGTCGACAGCCACATCGTCAATATCCATCGGGTTGCCGTATTTCAAGTGAACCCCGCCGCCCCCGGGCAACCCCGTGCCGATGCCGCTATGGCCAGTATGAAAGATTACCGGCAATTTGGCCTGGTTTATGACTTCGTAAAAAGGGTAGGCCAGCTTGTCATTGGCATGGAACTGCTGCACTGGAGGATGGAGTTTGAAACCGCGAATCCTGCCCGCGGCAATTAGCCGTTTCGCTTCTTCCACCGCCGCTTTGCCGCGCATGGGGTCCACGCTGGCGAAGGCGAACATGATATCGGAGTTTTCGGCGGCGAAGGCCGCGACCTCGTCGTTGGGAATGGGCGTGCGCCCGGTGAGCCGTTCGTCCACACTGAAAATCACGCAGCCGATCTTGCGCGAACGATAATACTCGGCCAGCGCGTAGCGGTCGCGGTCCACCCCGGAATGGCCAAAATATTTCTTGACGGCTTCGTTAGCGGCATTGTTGACCTCTTCACTTTCAAGGTGAACGTGCACGTCAATGGCGATCAAATCGCGAGTGTTCATCTCATGGACTCTGTTGATGTTGCAATCTTGCTTCTTGTAACTCTTTCTGCGCGATTTTAAAGCCCGTGTTGGCTGCCGGCACGCCCGCATAAATTGCAGTCTGAAGCAGCAACTCTTTAAGATCGCATGGCTCCAATTCGTTTTGCAATCCAGCACGCACGTGCATCGCAAACTCCTCCCATCGCCCCAGCGCGGCCATGGTTGCGAGCACAAGCAAGCGTCGCGTTCGCACATCCAACTGCGGGCGCGTCCAGATGGTTCCCCATGCGTAGCGCGTGATCAAATCCTGAAATTCGCGATTGAAATCGTTGGTCGCGGCAATCGCTCGATCAACATAATCATCGCCCAAGGTTGCACGGCGCATGGCCAATCCTGCTTTGGAGCGCTGAACATCATCCAGCGCGGGTGGCAGAAATTCTAGCAACGCCGCAAAAAATGACCTCGGCCGCTCCAGGTTTGAAAGGTGAGCTGCGGGCAATTGCAGAGCACGCGCGTTCGGGATTTCTCGCGCCAGAATTTCGCCGTTACCGCTCCAGGGGGTTGAAATGTCTCCATCCCCGGAAATTACCAGTGTCGGAACGCCGATCTGTCGGAGGATATCCCTCGAATCGAAGTCGCGCAGCGCGGCACAACACCCGGCATACCCGACTGGATCGGTTCCCAGCAACATCCATCTCACTATGCTGGCGTAGGCATTGGAATTGGCAAAAGTCCGTGGTGAGAAAAAGCGCTGCATCACCATATCCACGATGGCAGCCATTCCTCCCTCCCCTACCATTTTGATTCGCGTTTCCCAGTTGCTGCGCTCTCCAAATCTTGGTGAGGTGTTGGCTAGAACCAGGCTCGTGAGGCGGTCTGCGGCGTTCGCGCCGAGCCACTGCCCAATGGCGCCTCCCAGCGAGAGGCCGCAAAAGGCGAACTTGCGAATACCCAGCGAATCGGCGAGCCCGAGCACATCCCGCCCGAGCATTTCGATCGAGTACTCGCCTGTGGTTACTTCCGAAGCGCCATGGCCGCGCGTGTCGTATCGCAATACTTGAAAATGCGAGAGCAGATCTGGAACTTGCGGCGCCCACATGCCATGATCGGTTCCGATCGAATGGGAAAGAACCAGCACCGGCTTTTCAGTCACTCCCTCGAGTCGGTAGAACAGCCGGGCGTGGTTGGGATTGGCGAACGGCAAGCTTTATTGCTCCTTCTTATTCGAGGTCGTGCTGTTCAACAGAGCCTCACGAAACGCCTCGGCTGATCCGAGGTACTGTTCCGGAATCTCGAGTTGCTCAAGCAGAGAACGATTCAGGCGCGAACTGACCTCCGGCAACTCCGCCAACACGGTGGAGAGATCCTGGTTCCGTGCGACAGCCTTTTGCAGTGCGTTTTCCAACAGCTTGTGAGCGGCTCCTCGCCCCAGTTCGGCGGCCAGGAGCATCATCGCTCGCTCGGCGAAGATCAGGCCTTTGGTGTTGGCAATGTTTTGCCGCATGCGCACCGGGTCCACCGAAAGTCCCTCCGCCACTTCCGCCATCGATGATGCCGCCACTCCGGTCGACTGCACAATGGAGGCCACGGTCGGCCACTCCGATTGCCAGCCACCGACGGCGCGTTCCTGCTCCTGCACCATGGCCGAGAGAAAACTCGCGACTAACCCGGGAACTCGCTCGGCCGCAGCTAGAGTCAGCGAGCAAGCAATCGGATTTCTTTTGTGCGGCATCGTCGAAGACCCGCCTCTGCCCTCGCCGCCCGTTTCGGCGACTTCGCCGACTTCGGTCTGCATGAGCAGGCTGATATCACGAGCCATCTTTCCCAACGAACCGGTCAGTACACCGCAACAGCAGACAAGATAGGCTAAGCGGTCGCGATGTGCATGCCAGGGCGCTTCGGGGCAGCGCAATCCGAGTTCTTCTGAGAGCGTGCGAGCCACAATGGTTCCCTTATCGCCCAATGACGCTAATGTCCCGGATGCACCGCCGAATTGAAGAATCATAGTCTCCTCGAACGCCGACTCGAGACGCTTGTTGCTTCGACTCAGGGCGGCCAGCCAGCCCGCGACTTTCAAACCGAACGTCACCGGCGGAGCTGCCTGCATCAGAGTCCGGCCCAGCATGACCGTGGCTGTGTGCTGCTCCGAGAGCCTGGTCAGAGCTCTTTCCAGCCGCTCGATATCGCCAGCAATGACGGTCTCTGCCCGCTTTAGTAAGAGAACCAGCGCCGTATCAGCCACGTCCTGGCTCGTTGCGCCCCAGTGCACCCATCCCGCTGCCTCAGGTGCTGCTGCGCTCACCTTTTCAGTCAAGGCCTTGACTACAGGAATTCCAGGAGTGCCTGCGCGAAACATGCTGCGAGATAGAGCGCCGATATCGAATTCACTTGCATTCGCGGCAGCGGCAATGCGATCGGCGGCGACCTTCGGCACGATGCCAACACGAGCCTCAGCGCGTGCGAGGGCCACCTCAAAATCCAGCATCGTTTGCAAGATGGAGCTGTCCGAGAACACTTCGGCGAGTGCTTCGCTAGTCGCTAAACTCTCGATGAGATGCGCTGCCAGTGCTGCTCCCTCAGTGCGGCATTATACGTGGGCCGGCTCTTGGAACAACGTTGACTTTGCAGACTCGCGGGTGCAAGGCGAAGTGAGTCGACCTCCGCCCAATAGGAGCCAGGCATTGCCAGACGAACCGATTCGGACTAGATTATGGCGGTCGCAGTGAGGAGACTCTATGCCCATTCTCAATGCCTACAGCGGTATTGATGCAGTCGTGCGCGATTATGCTTTCCCTGATATCCATGTCGGCGCCGAAGAGGATGAATCTCCCTGGGTTCCTTTCCGTCCGAATGTGTTTATTCGCCATCTCGCATTCGACGTACGAACGAACATGTACGCGAATGTTCTATGGGTGAAGTCGGGAGGCATGCTCGGTCGGCATCGTCATCGTGGACGAGTTTTCGGCTATACCCTCGAGGGCAGCTGGCGTTATCTCGAATACGACTGGGTCGCTCGCGCGGGCAGCTACGTGCAGGAAAGTCCCGGCGCCATTCATACCCTGGTTTCCGACGAGGGCATGAAGACGGTTTTCTGGCTCAACGGACCGCTGGAATTCTTTGACGAAAACGATGGCCTGCTTGAGACGCTCGATGTCTTCTGGTTTATCGATCACTACCTCAGCTATTGCCGCAAAAACGGTATCCAGATAAACAAGAAACTATTTGTGTGAGTTGCGGCCAGATGCGGGCCCGGCGTTCTGGTTTGGCCTGTAACCTGACATGCTATGATGCGGCCGCATGGACCGCTCCAGCCGCTCCGAAACTAGCCTGGTCGCGATTTTGTTTTTCACCTGGGGCACAGTCTTCCTGGGCCGGATGTCGGCGTTGTATCTCGCCCCTTACTTCGCGCCCGAATTTCATCTCAGCCACGGACAAGTGGGCACCGTGGCATCAGTGCTGGCCATCACCTGGGCGCTATCGACTTTTGTTTTCGGTGCGTTGTCCGATCGGGTGGGTCGCAAGCCAGTTCTGGTTCCTGCGGTGTTTGCCTTTTCCATCCTGTCCTGGGCGTCCGGACTGGTTCATAGCTTTCCTGAACTGCTCGCGGTGCGCGCACTGATGGGAGCCGCAGGCGGCCCGGCATGGTCCACTATGACGGCGCTCATCGAAGAGGCCTCGCCCTCCGATCGCCGTGGACGAAACATAGGTTTTGTGGTCAGTGCGGCGGCACTCGCCGGCCTGGCTGCGGCCCCGGTGCTGACAACTCAGGTGGCGGCGCGATGGGGTTGGCGGTCGGCATTTTTCGCGGCCGCAATTCCGGGATTGTTAATGAGTGTTCTGGTTTGGAAGTTCGCACAAGAGCCCGCCGCGGAGAGCGGCATCCATGAGCAGCCGTCATTCTCCGAGTACATTTCAATCCTGCGCTATCGCAACATCTGGTTGTGTTGCTTGGGAGCGGCTGGATTCATGTCTTGGTTGTTCGCGCTGAATGTGTTCGCGCCGCTATACATCACGCAGGTCGCTCACGAGTCCGCAACGACAGCTGGTTTCCTCCTCGGCGCCAGCGGACTGGGCAGCTTCTTCTTGGGTTTTCTGCTTCCGTCACTCTCCGACCGATGGGGCCGCAAACCGCTTTTGCTGCTGATGGCGGCCATGTCTGCGATGGTGCCGCTCGCTTTCCTCGTGCCCGCGCTGTATGTGTATCCTGTGGTGCTGGCGTTAATCGTTCTCGCCGCCAATTCCGGGCAGGCCATTGCCAGCGTTGTCTTGGTTCTGGTGCCCACCGAAAGTGTGCCAGCTCAATTTCGCGCCACGTCCATCGGCCTTGCAACGCTGGCCGGAGAGGTCATGGGTGCGACTTTAGCGCCAATTTTGGCGGGCACTTTGGCACAAAAACATGGCCTCGCGGTGACCATGTGGCTGGCGGCCGCTGGCAGCGGCCTGTTATTTCTAGTCACACTTTTTCTTCGAGAAACCGGACCCGCTGCAATGCTGGCGATCAAGCCAGCGATTGGAGCAAGCCTACCGGAACAGCCAGACACCGGAGATTAAGCAGAGACTTTACCGGGCATCTTCACCCGGAACAGGGAGCGCACCTGCTGTCCTTTGCAGCTCGCGTAACTTGAACCGCTGCAACTTGCCGGTTGCGGTCCTGGGAAGCTCTGACAAGTACTCGACCCACTGCGGTTGCTTATAACTGCTAAGCTCGTGGCCGACCCAATCCTGCAATTCCCGCCTCAGTTCGTCGCTTGGAACGAAACTCTCGTTTAGAACCACATACGCAGCCGGCTTGAGGAGGCCGGCACCGTCTTCCCGCGCCACCACCCCAGCCTCGCGTACTGCCGGATGAGCGACTAAAACTCTCTCGACCTCGGCCGGACTTAGCCAGCGGCCATTCACTTTGAACAAGTCATCGGCCCGGCCCGCGTACCAAAAATATCCATCTGCATCCTGGTAATACTTATCCCCCGTACGAAACCAGGCGCCTTCGAACGTGGCTTTGTTCTTCTCGTGCTGGTTCCAGTAACCGCTGCAGGTCGAATCCGCCTTGACGAACAGCTGTCCGATTTCACCTTTCAGGACTGAAATGCCTTGCTCATCCAAAATCTTCGCCTCATAGCCCGGAATGATCTTTCCACTCGATCCCGCCCGAGCCTCACCAGGAGAATTTGCCAGCACCATTTGCAGAGTCTCAGTCGATCCCCAGGCATCGAGAATTTCAACGCCAAAGCGCTGCTTGAATCGCTCAAACAGAGCTTCCGGCAACGATTCTCCGGCCGAAACCGCGTGTCGAATGCTGGAAAGACCAAACTCTCTTCCATCGCCACGCTGATGGGCTAACAAAGCAGCGTAGTTCGTTGGCACTGAGAAAAACAAAGTCGGACGATACCGCTCGACATCCGCGAAAATGCTCACTGGAGTCGGGCGGGCCGGTGAAAGAATCGTGGTTGCACCGCAGTACAGCGGAAAATATCCGGCATTCCCCAGCCCGTAGGCGAAGAACAAACGCGCGACGCTGTAGCAGCGATCGGATTCATTCATCTGTAGAATGCCTTTGGCGTATGCCTCCGAACTGACCACCATGTCGTGGTGGAGATGAATACATCCTTTAGGAGCTCCCGTGCTTCCTGAGGAATAAAGCCAAAACGCCATGTCATCTTTGCTGGTGGGCTCCGCCTCGAGCTCGGGTGACGCAGCTTTCATCAATTCACGGATACTGACGAACTCAGCGTTTTTCTTTCCGACCAGAACGATTTCTTCCAGGCAGGGCACGCGATCACGCGCAACCTTCTCGATTTCCGGCAGGACAGACTCACTGACCACCGCAACCCGCGCGCGTGTGTCATTAAGCAGATATTCGTAATCCTGCGCCCGCAGCCAAGGGTTAACCGGAACAGCCACAGCGCCGATTTTGATTGCACCAAAAAAGCAATACAGAAATTCAGGGTTGTCCAGGAGCGCCAGCAGGACCCGTTGCTCAAGATCGACACCAAGTTGCCGCAGCAGGTTGCCAACGCGATTGGTATTCTCCAGCAGATCGCGATAGGTTACCTTGTCGTTGCCACATTCGATCGCAACCGCCGCGCCCCGGCCTTCGACGACATGACGGTTGACCATGACGCTGGCGACGTTGAAGATTTCAGGCAATTTGATCAAGCTAGGCCGCAGTCCCCTGGAAATCGCTTCCGGACGCAGGTTCGCGGAAGCACCACGGGGGCGGAGTATAGCACGTCGTCAATTGCATTTGCTCCCGCAGCTCCAGAGTGCGTTTCTAGGCAGCAAGCGGGCCGGATGGCTGGAATACGGGACGGTTTTTGGCCGATTGCGTGGAGGGTCAAGCCGTAGTGTTCCCGCAGGATTTCAAGGTCCTTCACCTCAGTCCAGACTGCGTGGCGGAGGGAAACGCATTCGGTTTACGATCGCGAAATGTTCGGCTTGGCAGGTTCGTGGAAGTCGGACTGCTCATACAGGATCCAGAGAAAATATCGACAACATACGTACACCCTCCTAATCCGTGGCGCGAGGTTTCCCGGCAAGTGGGAGAAAGCATCTGTGCTCATCCTCCTCCATCTCTCATCGGCGGGCCAAGTCAGTGTCCGACATCACCGCGGCCTGCCATGTGCGGAACTCTGCCGAAGCAGCAGGTACAATTTCCTGGCATGGTTGCGGGAGCTGCTTGAGAGCTTTTTTGATCTCCCGCAGGCGCCTTAGATTCGAGGTTGTCGTCCCGAAGACAACATTGAGAACACTCCCGCTATTTCCATTCGTTTCCGCCGAACGGTCAAAAAGTTCCACATAGGCCTGTGGCGAAAACCCGCTGGCCGCCGCCGCATACAGAGCCACACGATCGGCCCCATCCTGATTGATGCCTTCCTGCCGCTCTATGATATTAGAAGCCTTTCTCAACAATTCTTCATCGCGATCGATGCTCTCCAACATCCTTCTTAACTTCTCCGAAATGTCCTTCCGATCGCCGACTGCGCCAACACCTAGAATTTCGCGAAACAGCTGGCTCATGATGACGGCGTTCTGATGGGTTACAATGTGCCCCAGTTCATGCCCGAGTAGTCCGGCAAGTTCATCATCATTTCTGAGCAACGCGACCATTTTCCCCGAGATAAAGATTCTTTCCGGGCCGGTACTGAACGCTTCCGCCGCAGGTGAATCAATTAAGATGACGTGAACCTGTGCTTGCTCGCGCGGGAACTGAGAAAGAACGCGACCCGCGATCGCATTGAGGTGTACTGCGAACTTTCCATTTTGAGCGACGTGGTAATTGGCTTCCACCCATTCTGCTTCGATATCACCGAGTGTCCGTTCTTGCTGAATGCTAAAAATCTGAGCGGCGGTTGGAATCGGCGCCAGAGTAAGCGAGCACGACTGTTGCCCTCGAACCGTGCCTCCAACGAAAGCAGTGAAGGTAAACAGGGAGATCGTTGAGAGGATGGACACCCGCATTTGAGGTGTTCGCATGAAGGTCTATCCGCCGGAGTCCAGCAGCTTATGACTAATGCCGGAATTAGTATTTTCCGTGAAATATCGCCTGATTCACGTCCGGCCAGAACTCTTTTAATACGTTGAACGCGCCGTCCAAGCCCACCTGCGTTCCCCAACGTTGGTACGTTTTCACCCACTGGTTGTTCTGTGCCGGGTAATACGCATTGCCGATGCCCGCGGCCGCTCCGGCCCCCACGACCTCCGACAGATTGAACGTTCTCTTTCCCGAGTTGGCCCGGGTGATGAACAGTCGAGTTACCGCATAGCCGGTCCGCTTAAAGAATCCGCCTTTACCCATGGTGTAGTATCTCGGGTCTTCTTTCGTCGCCACCGGGACGACCGCTTCCGTCATGTAGTTCTCGATGCCGCCATCGACAAAGACGTGCCAGTAGTATTTGCCGAAGCCCTCAGCGCCTTGCCCAAAGGTCGGCTGCGATTTGCCGGCCATGTCAATTCCCGCGAGCCCTCCCACGAAAATAAAATCGGAGTAGTCGAACGTATCCTGGGTCGCCAGCCAGACTTCGCCCTTGAAATTCAAGGGTGGCAAATGCTGGTTGGCGCTGACCGCCCGGTAATTAGGGATGATTCCCAGAATTCTCTTCGGTTGTTTACCAAAATTGTTATTGGGGTTATCGGCATCTCCGGGGGTGACGCTGGGCGCAGGCGCGTCTGGCGCCGAGGATTCTCGATGCGTTGCCTTGTCGTTTTGTTGAGAGACCTGGGGCAGCAACGAAACATCGTCCAGACCCAGCGGTGGGGTTCCCTCTATGGGTTGTTTTGGCCCCCTCGTTGTTGCCTGGGCTTGCGCAGACGCGGTTCCGAACATTCCCGCCAGCGCGACCACCATGCAAAAAGATCGAATCGCTTTCAAATTTCCCCCATCCGTATTTTCCCGTTTGGCATCACCTGCTGTTTCTTCAAACATTTCTGCCCGTCACCCGAACTTTGATTGCTTGAATCGGCATTCGGATGCACCCCGACCGCAGAAAAGGGTAAGGGGTCGAATCCGGAGGGAAGACTTTAGTCGTGTGCTTTCTGCTGCTGTTTCTCCAGGTGGCGGGCATGTCTCTTCTGCAAGTAACCGTGAATATCTGGCCAAAATTCCTTCAGCTCGTTTCCAAAGGCGTCGATGCCCATCTGTGTTCCCCAGTCTGACAAGCTCGACGACCAACCACGATCGGCGGCGGGATAATAAAAGTTGGAAATAGCAATCGCTGTTGCGTTGCCGGCAAACTCTGGAACGTTGAATATCTGGCGTCCGGAATCTGTCCGAGCGACGAAAATGCGGCTGAAGGCATATCCAAAGCGGTGCAAGTGCGAACCCCTGCCCAGTTGAAAATAGCGAGGATCGACTTTCAAGATGCTGGGGTAAACGCCGCCCACCATGATATTGCCATCCAGCTGGTCGGCAAAAGCCGTTCCATACCGCTGCGCGTATCCCTTCATTCCCTGTCCGAACGCCGGATCGGAATTCTCCGCCTGGCGAATGCCCGCGACAACGCCGACGACGGTGAATTCGTAGGGGTCGAAGGAACCTTTCGCCGAGATGGCGAACTTGGCTTTCCAGGAGATTGGTTTCACTTGGGATTGACTGTCTACCGTCAGATAGTTCGGCATGACGTAAAACATCCGGTCGTCTTTCTTCTTTGGATCTTCCTGTGCTAGGTTTTTCTTATCGTTAGAATTGCTCTGGGCAGGCGGTTGGTCTCCCGGTTTATCCTGCTTAGAAGAATTGGGCGTGGGCGATTGGGAGGATTGAGCAGGGTCCGACACTTGAGTCTGGGGGGAGCTTTGACCTGGGCACAAAGCGGCACAGAACAAAATGAACACGGTCAGTAGGCCTCGACGATCTGAATAACTCAGTTTCAAATTGAAAATGGCTCCAAGTCCAGTTCATTGAGATGCCGCCGAGGCGATGTTGGCAGTCCACGGTTGGCAGCCCATTCTACGCAAACAGACTCCGCAACCCTGCCAGCATGCGAGCCTCGCAGAAATCATAAATCATTTCTAGAAACTGAACTTCGTGGCGAACTGAATCAGTCGTGGAGCTGCCGCGCTGACGACTCGCCCAAAATGGACGCCACTATTCACTTCGCCGTCTACCGCACCAGTTTTGTCAGCGTCATGTCAAAGTTATTGCTTCCGGGGCCATGGAAAAATCGTTGGGGCCTTTTGAGACATTCCAATCATCCGGGAGTGGCTGCGATCTGTGGTCACACGCTTCATGGTCTGTGTATTTGAGGCCATCCAGGAAAGATATCACTGAAATCACCGATTCGCGTGTGTGGACTTGGCAGCTGAGGAGGATTTCCGATTCGCTCGCACAGCAAAACCTGTAGGCCAGCACTGCTTGCAGCGTCGAGTTCCACTGTGACGTCAGAGATGAAGGCCGTCTCATGGGCCGACCGCTGCAGACTGACTGCGATTTTTCGATAGCTCCCCGCATCGATCTTGGCGCCCGACGTCGTGTCGAAGTATGCGGAAATAAAGGGCGTCAGGTCTCCCGCGGTCGTGTGTGAGAAAAGCAGCTGCTGCGCCAACACACTCCCGGATGAAAAGGTTGCGATACTTCGGTTCTGTCTGCACCAACGATCGAAAGCATGGGGGACGTCATCAAAAACTGGAGCGAGCAACGTGCCGCTCTCATATCCCTCTTCCCATATCTTCCCTTGCAGCGACTTCAACGCTGTGGACTTCCGATCGCGATCAGTGAGCCATTCAATGTAGGCGATGGTCGATTCCAGTTGTGATTGGTACGAGTCGTCGTTGATAGCCGGTGGGCTGAGGGCAGCTCGCATGTCTGCCCAATTCTCTTGTCGCAAACCAGCTAAGTCAGCGCCCACATCGGCGGACGCGCGATGTTGCTCCAGAAACTCCTTGACGTGGGATCGAGTGTAGGGGAAAAGCCTGTCATGCACAAACGCTAAAGGCGTGGTCGTGCCTTCGATGTCCAAGAGAAGGGTGCGGACCGGCTCTCGCAGCAACACGATCGTCAGGACCGAAAGCCATTCTTGTCCGAGAGTACAGGTGATGATGAGAGATACGATGGTCCCAAGCAGACCGGCTCGTAGTCGCGATCAACACCACTCTCGGTATAGTGCGGCGTCCAGCCGGAAGCATCCTGGAACAAGCGAATGGCGCGGATTGTCCGATCTCCGCATAGGTCAAACCAGTGCCGGGTGCCTCGAGGTACGCGAATTAGGTCACCCGCTTCCACTTCGATCGCCGTCAGCGACCCTTTGGACGGATGGATATGGAACAAGCCCCTGCCATGGACAATAAAACGCACCTCGTCTTCGTCGTGCCAATGCTCACGATTGAACTTTGCCAGCATCGTCTCGAGATTCGGAGTCGCGGGGCTGACATCAATCACATCCGCAGTCACGTATCCTCCGCGGTCCTTGAGGGCCTGTATTTCTGGGGAGTAAGCCGCGAGGATCTCTTCGGGGGAAGCATCAGGCGCAACCGGCCGCTGGGCTTCCCAACGCTCGTAATCGATCTCAATACTTGCCAAATAGGCTTTAATGTCCGCCACTTCGTGGAGGGTCCGACTCTCGTCGGGTATCTTAAGGATGGCCATGATGTTGCCTCCGGTTAACCCTGTGCCACTGTGGAAGGCTCGGCGAAAGCGGTTCGCCCCAGAACCTCCATCAAAAACTCCAGTATTTCAAGATGCCGCTTCGCTTCGCTGAGATTCTCGCCCCACGTGTACAGACCGTGCTTGCGCAACAAGAACCCGTTGGCGCGAGGATGTTCATTCAGGACTCTCTGAACCTCGTGTGCCAACTTCGGAATATCCTGGTTGTTTTCGAGAATGGGTAGCCATTCGCGATGTTCATGCGAGGTCACTCCTTTCAGCCCTTTCAACATTTCGTAACCCTCAATCCAGAGGCCGCGCTCTTTGGCGTGACGTTCGGAAAGCAGTGTGCTCCAGATCGAGTGGGTGTGCAATACAGTACGCGCCTGGCGAACGCGTGCCACAACCAAATGCAAGGCGGTTTCAGCCGATGGCTTGCCACTGCCATGGACGACAGAACCGCTTGCGTCGACGCATACAAATTGATCGGCTGTGAGGGCGCCTTTGTCGAGTCCCGTGGAAGTAATCGCCAGGCGAAAAGGGTCACGGCTCACAACCGAACTGAAGTTGCCGCTGGTGCCCAGCAGCCAGCCTCGCGCGTAGAAACTGCGCCCCAATTTCGCTAGGCGCAATTCCACGCTTGAATGGCGAGGCGGTTTCTTAGGCGTGTTGAGCAGTCTGCGGGAGGCGCTCATGAAAGATTTGCAGCTACGGGCTGAGAAAACGCATATCGATATGGTCAAGCCGATACTCGAATATTGTATCGTTCGGCGTAGAGAATGTGCGCAAAGCTGAAGCGCAGCTGTTTGCCAACGGAATAGGAGGCTGCGCAGTAGCCAAGTGGTAAGGCAAGGGTCTGCAAAACTCTTCACCGGCGGTTCGATTCCGCCTCGCGCCTCCATTCGTCGCGAGTCAGACAAGCGGCAAAAGCAATCGCGCTGGGCAAGGGTTTCATCGAACGTGTCTCCTTTTGCCACATGCTCAGCAATCCGGTGCAGAAAATCGACTCTGCGGATGTTGCTGAGCTCTTGTTTGAACTCCACTCTAGTCCTGCACATCACTCAACTCCTATCGGTTGCTGAGCGCTCCCTGCACGTTTGCTGAGGATTGGTTGAGAGCCGCGCTTACAGTAAGCAGTGTCGAAACGGTCGCGAGGAATAGTAGAGGATCTTGCCGAGATGGTAGGCGCAGGGTTTCGGGGCATGCTCGCGAAACCCTGCGTTCCTCGGGCACAAAGCGTGTTGCACACAGAAGACTCAGCCGAACCGTGATGTTCACTTGTCTCGGCCGCTATTGAGGCGAACCTAAATGTAGTGATTAGTACTGACAAATGCCGTTGTCCTGGTGCTTCCGCGAAACACTTCCTCGGCGCTCTCAAGAGGCTGGCCACGCCTCCATCGCCGTTTCAAGAATGAGCGCGATCAAAGTGCCCGAAGTAATCAACAGAGATCCCAGTCTGGTTGCAGGTTAACACCCGCACTCCAGACCGGCGATCTAAGTTGACTACGCGCTCTTCTTCAATTCGCGAACATTAGGTTGGTAGGATCCCGCAACATTCCGAAAAGCGACATTGAACCGGTTCCAGACATTGATCTGAGTAATGGCCAGGGTCAGGTTCACAAGTTCCTTGTCGTTGAAATGTTTCTTCGCCTCCTCGTACACTTCATCCGCCACCCGGCCTTCGATTCGTGTCACCGCCTCCGTCCATGCCAAGGCAGCCCGCTCACGATCGCTATAGAACGGAGCATCCCACCACGCGCTGACTTCGTACAACCGCTGCTCGGTTTCTCCCAAAGCACGCGCTTCTTTGGTGTGCATATCGATACACCAAGCGCAGCCGTTGATTTGGGAAGCCCGAAGATAGACCAGATTCAACAGAGTGGGCTCCAGGCCGGAATGATTATTAATGTAAGCAGAAACTTGCAGCACAGCTTTGAGAGCGTCGGGGGCAACTTTGTCTAATTCCAAACGTGGATGCATCATATTTTCTCCTTCTGAACGCCAAAGCATTCTGGTTGTAGATTAAGAGTGATAATTGATTTTTCTATTGTCGATATCTAGATGGATGACGCACACGCGGGAGAGATTCTGGAAAATGTCACGACAAATTACCCTATTCGTCGCGCGGTGGACCGTCTCCATCGAGGAACGCGGGGCTGCAAACCGCCACATATTCCGCACCATCGGCGGGCCGGCTATATCTTCCATCACTGCTGTCCGGTTAAAGATCGAACAAAATCAGTTGGTTAGGGTCCAGGAGTAGATTTGGGTCGATGTCGAGTGGCGCAAGTGCCTGTGAAATGGGCGTTCTCTCGAAAAGGTTGACACTAAG
>JBAUXO010000137.1:0-14057 GCA_049584315.1 Candidatus Sulfotelmatobacter sp.
GCACCCAGCATCGTTACGAACTGGTGCGCCTGAATTCAGTTTCGGGCCTGACGACGCCGGTGACGACCGTTCCATCGGTAGTGAGCATTGACTACTCCCCAGATAGAAAATGGATGGCGTACGTGACACACCCCGATGGAGTTCTCTGGCGAAGCCGCGCGGATGGCTCCGAGCGGCGGCAATTGACTCATCCGCCCGTCGTTGCCAGCTCGCCGAAGTGGTCGCCTGACGGTCAGCAGATCGCTTTCGCCGCGGTTCGGATCGGCCAGCCCATGCAGATCGAGCTGATCTCCGCCGAAGGCGGTACGCCGCGCGAGGTTTATCCGGAAGGCCGAAATCAGGGGTCTCCGGCCTGGTCTGCGGATGGGCAGTCACTCATCTTTGGCAGATTGCCTTGGCTGGAGATTGGCCACAAGGTCCCGGTTCGACTGGCAAGATTCGATTTCCGCACCCGTCAGCTTACCGAAATACCAGGGTCAGAAGACATGTTCTTACCTGCCATGTCACCGGATGGCAGGTTCCTGGCGGCGCTGCATGCAGCCGAGAGCCATGTGGCGATTTATGAGTTGGCCACAGATAAGTGGGCAGTCCTGGAGCAGGACAGCACATATCGGCCTGTCTGGGCTCGGGATTCCGGCGCAATCTACTACATCACTCACCACCAAGAAGTCCAACGCTACCGTCCCGTCGCTCGGAAGATCGAATCCATCGTCCAACTGCCCGACAGGGGGCAGACCTTTGGAGCATTCGGAGCGTTTCTCGAGGCGTTTGATTTTCTCGCGATCGGGCCAGATGAAGAGTTGCGGTGGGTTCGCGACCAACGTTCGTCACAGATCTATGCCATGAAACGTCAGAGCTGGTAGCTTCTCCTTGGACTGCGGGGATTGGCAGTAAGTTTGCTGGGAGCAAAGCCATCCGGCGGACGAAGCTCCAGATTGTTGTCATCCGACAGGCTCAATCGAGCCAGCTTCAGGGCACGCTTTTTCCGTCCATTTCATTCATGATTTTTGTTACTTCGTTCAGTTCCGCCAGTTTGCGGCGCCGGAGCCAATCCACACATTACCAGATCACCGGATATTGCATGAGCACGCAGGCAACCAGCAACGCCACCCAGGCCTTAGGATGAGCCTTCACGTCCTGCCCGATGGTTGCCCAATTGGCAGCGGTAAGAGCAACACAAAAAATAATCCAGCCGACAACCACAAGGCGACCTGAGTGCCGTCGTTTCCGGTGGCGCGACAGGGAACGGATAACGGGCTACCCGGAAGTTAGGGTCGAGAAGCCGACTCCCATTACCAATCCGTGGAGTCTCGTTTCGATTACTTCCGGATTGTCGACAAAACCACTTGTTGTTCCACTGAGGTACTATCTATTGGCACTCCATTCAATGATGCGTCGAACGCTTCTTCTGCTAGCGATCTCGTTAGCTCTGATCTCCTGTACGCGCGAGCCGAACTTCGATGTCGTTCTGAGAAACGGGCTGGTCTGCGACGGTACCGGCTCACCCTGCACATCCGGAGGCGTGGCGATCAGTGGCGACAAGATCGCCAAAACCGGCGACGTTTCCGCCGATCGCGGACGCATCGATATTGACGTTCACGGTCAGGTCATCGCGCCCGGTTTCATCAACATGATGTCAAGCCAGGAAGGACTTTTTGCCGACGGCCGCGGCCTCAGCGATCTTCTGCAGGGGGTCACTCTGGAAATCTTCGGCGAAGGCGAGTCGATGGGCCCTCTCACCGACGACATGCGCGCGGAAATGACGAGCCAGCAGTCTGACATCAAGTACGAGGTCACCTGGCACTCGCTCAATGAAGGACTGGAAGCGCTGGTGGCGCATGGCATCTCGCCGAACATCGCGTCCTTCATCGGCGCCGCGACCCCGCGCATCTACGTGCTCGGTCGGGCGAATCGTGCGCCCACGCCTGCCGAACTCGACCGGATGCGCGAGGTGACAGCAAAAGCCATGGATGATGGAGCGCTGGGCGTGGCCTCCGCTCTGATTTACGAGCCCGGCAGCTATGCCAAAACGGACGAACTCATTGCACTCGCCGAGGTCGCAGCCAAGTATAAGGGCATTTATGTTTCGCACATCCGCAATGAGAGCGACCATGAGATGGAAGCTATCGATGAGTTGACGGCCATCGCCCGCCAGGCACACATTCCCGCGGAGATTTACCACTTTAAGGTCGCGGGCGCGAAGAACTGGAACCATTTGCCGGAAGTGCTCGCAAGAATCGAAGCCGCTCGCGCCCAGGGCCTTCAGATTACGGCGGATATGTACAACTATCCGGCGGGTGCCACTGGCCTCGATGCGGCCATGCCACCCTGGGTACAGGAAGGTGGTCTCGAAGAATGGCGCAAGCGGCTGCAGGATCCCGCCATACGGAAGCGCGTCAGGCAAGAAATGCATTCCGACAAGTACGACAATGCATTTCTCTCTGTCGGATCACCCGATCGGATTCTCTTGATCGGCTTCAAGAGCGACAAGCTGAAGCCATTAACCGGCAAGACGCTCGCTGAAGTTGCCAGCATTCGACACTCTACGCCGGAGGATACAGCGATGGATCTTGTGGTTGAGGACGATTCGCGCGTAGGAGCCGTTTATTTCGATATGAGCGAAGACAACATCCCCAAGCAGATTGTGCTGCCGTGGATGAGTTTCGGCTCGGACTACTGGCCCGAGGGAGTCGACGGTGTCTTCCTGAACTTCGGCTCGCATCCGCGTGCTTTTGGAAACTTTGCCCGCGTCTTTGCGCGCTATGTGCGTGACGAAAAACTCATGACCGTGGCAGAGGCTGTGGGTAAGATGACCTCTTTGCCTGCGTCCAATCTCGGCATCGCCAACCGCGGGCAGCTGGAGCCCGGATACTTCGCGGACATCGCGGTCTTTGATCCCGCCACGATCCAGGATCACGCCACCTTTGAGAAGCCGCGCCAATTGGCGACCGGCGTTTCAGAAGTCTTCGTCAACGGCGTAGAGGTGGTTCACAACGGCGTGCACACGGGCGCGAAACCGGGCCGCGTCGTCAAACGAGACCGCAACTAGCCGTCGCCCGGATGACTTTGCTAGCCGGTGTTCCCCCCTGAGAGGATCACAGAGAGAGTGGACGATTGGATACGCATTCTGGGCGAGTGACGGGCAACCCGGAAGTAATCGAGACGGCAAGCCGGCGTACCGAAGAAATCGAAAGGGGTGACTCGTGGTATCGCCGGAAGCGAGGTGCTTTTTCGATCCATCTGTGAGAATCTGTGCGATACTGTGGCCGCTATGTGGTGTCTGTTCGACTCCAGAGCGAAAAGCATTTTCGTACAATAAACGTACAATGGATCGGGCAATGGGGCCTTTTTAGCCGTTGTGGCAGTTCCTGGAATCAATAACTTACGTGCTATCAACACAGTGATTAGTTCAACTCCCGCCGCCTCCACCAATATCTCCTTTTGTATCAATAGTTTGCAAGCGATAAAACTTTCCGTACAATAATCGTACAATCGACAATTGAGCGAGGCGGATTCTCAAGAAGTCGCAGTCGTCGCGGCCCTGTTTGCCGTGAACCGGGATGGAATATCGTGACTCTTACAGTGAACCGCGAGCAGAGGTATGAGGCACAACGACCTGGTCTGCATATACCGATAAGTTCGGCACCATCCAGCGAAACAAGCACGTCGCACCTAAGGCGCCCGCAATCTGCGCCACGATAAACAACGGAACGTCGGACGGTTGAATTCCCGCAAAGGTGTCCGACAATGAGCGGGCGATTGTTACGGCTGGGTTTGCAAATGAGTCGAGGCGGTAAACCAATAGGCGGCGGTAATATAGCTCGCAACAGCAAACGGCACGGCTCCTGAGCGCAGTCGCGAACATCCCCAGATAACCGAGAGCAGTCCGAACGTAGCCACGAATTCGCTGAGGACCAACGACCATCCGTGTCGAGAATGAGTCGAGACGGAATACCAGCGGAGCCCGAACATTAGGTGCGCGATGATCGCTCCAGCAACTCCCCCAGCACATTGCACGGCGATGTCGGCGAGTGCATCACGCCAGGCGATACCGTGCTCAATTGCGTCCGCTAGCGTGACAGCCGGGTTTAGGTGCGCGCCGGAAATCGGGCCGAAGGTCAGGATCAGAGCCACTAATGCTGCGCCCGTCGCAATCGTGTTCGCCAGCAATGCAATGGCGACATTGCCGCCCGCTAGCCGTTCGCCCATGATGCCGGAACCAACCACAGCAGCAACGAGGAATGCGCTGCCCACGAACTCAGCCGTCAGTTTGGCACGCAAGTTGAATTTCATTGATTCCCGATCTTGTCGATCTCGTTCTTGATTGCTAGCTTGTCGATGGTTGCGAGAGGGAGACAGAGGAAGAGGCTGATTCGGCGCTCTAGAGTCAGAAAGGCATCGCGGTATGCCCGTTCAATTTCCTTCTCTGTCCCTCGCGCCGCAGCTGGGTCCGCAACTCCCCAATGAGCCGTCATAGGCTGGCCCGGCCAGATGGGGCAGACTTCATTTGCTGCGTTGTCGCAGACGGTGAACACGAAGTCCATCTTGGGTGCGTCCGGCTTCGCAAACTCGTCCCAACTCTTGCTTCTGAAACCGGTCGTCGGGATATGCACGGCTTCCAGTTGCCTCAGCGCCTCGGGACGAACCGCACCCGATGGATGACTGCCGGCGCTGTACGCCGTGAATCGCGGATCGCGTTTGGCGTTCATCAAACCCTCCGCCATAATTGAACGGGCGGAGTTGCCCGTGCACAGGAACAGCACGTTGTAGTGGTCCTTCATGTCAGTTGCCGCGAGGCTTCACGGCGCGCACGAAAGCACTCATGATCTTTCCATCCACTTGGGGCGCGATTGCGTCAACGTCAATGTTCTGGCCCGCTAAAAACTCGCGGGCGTCATCAACGTTGTAAACGCGGGTCGGTTCAAGATCTATCTGCTCAAATCCCGCGGCGGCGAGTTTGGCGCGGTAGTCGTTTTCTTCTAACGATCCCGCTACGCAGCCAACCCAAAGCAGAAGGCTCTTCCGAATCTCCGGCAGTATCTCGCCGCGAGTGACTACGTCCGACACAGCGAAGCGCCCACCCGGTTTGAGCACGCGGAAGGCCTCCCGAAGAACCGCGTTCTTATCCGAGGATAGATTGATCACGCAGTTTGAAATGATCACGTCCACAGAATTGTCGGGCAACGGGATGTTCTCAATTTCGCCCTTCAAGAACTCGACGTTTTCAACTCCGGCCTTGCGCTTGTTCTCTT
Source organism: Candidatus Sulfotelmatobacter sp. (assembly GCA_049584315.1). Lineage (GTDB taxonomy): Bacteria > Acidobacteriota > Terriglobia > Terriglobales > Acidobacteriaceae > Sulfotelmatobacter. Next base: position 5,253 of record JBAUXO010000137.1, read on the forward strand.
CGGCAAGTGCAAGCATCTCGTCTGTCATGTCCAGCCCGTAGGCTTTCCCGGTCGGGCCCACTCGCTTCGCGGAAAGCAACACGTCGATGCCGCCACCTGAGCCCAGGTCTAAAACAATCTCACCCTGATTCAGCTTCGCCAGAGCAGTTGGGTTCCCACAGCCGAGCGAGGCGAGCATTGCCTCTTCGGGAATCTGACCTGCTTGCGTCGCGTCGTACAGGTTCGAAGTGATCGGATCACAGCAACCGCTACTGGCAGTCGCTCCGCAACAAGAACTGCCGCCAGCCTTCACGCGCAGCGCGGCCTGGCCATACTTCTCTTTAACCACTTCCTTGATGTCTGTGGTGCTCATGACACTCCTTATTTGCAAAGTCGAACGATCTGTTCGGGCTTGACGGCCTTATTTCGAGTGCAGCACTCCGCGTACAGGAACTGAAGCAACTCCTGAAGTGCGTCCGTGTTGGCGGTGTATCGGAGGAACGTGCTTTCGCGCTGAACGCGGACCAAGTCCTCGCCTTTGAGTTTTTCTAGGTGGTGGGACAGGGTGGAATTCGGAATCTCTAGCTCGTCCTGAATTTCGGTGACGACCAAACCGTCTGGGTGAGCCGACAGTAGCAACTGCATGATGCGTAAGCGCGGTTCCGAACCCATTGCGGAAAGCATGTCAGCCAACTTTGCAACTTTGTCTGGCGCTTTGGCAGCTTGGACGCTTGGCATATTTCGATAGTTGCAGAAATATGGACCGATGTCAAGTGCCGCAATCCGGACGGAAACCTGGAGTTGACTTGATAATCTCGCGCAACATGCAAGATCACTTCGACACGGCCACCGGCTTCACCTGGTCGTATTCCGGGTTTTTCCACAGCGCGCTGTGATACTCCAAAAGGTCGGCGGTGACCTGCGCTACCTCAGTACCGTAGTATTTCGCAACGACGTGGAGTGCCAGATCAATCCCCGAAGTCAGGCCGCCCGCAGTTGCGATTTTGCCATTTTCGACGAAGCGGGTTCCACTGACGAAGTGCACAGCAGGAAATTCCTTCTGCATGCTCTGCTGAAAGGAGTGATGCGTAGTAGCAGTTTGGCCGTCGAGCATCCCATACCCCGCCAGCACCGAGGCGCCCGTGCACACCGACATGGTGACATCGGCGGTGGCCGAATTGGCGAGCAGCCATGCTTTCTGGGCCGCGCCGCGTCCGCGTTGCGCGGGAATTACGATAATCTGCGGCTTCGGCGCATTGTCGAAACTATAGTTAGGTACGATGGCCAGTCCATTTGCATCCACCGGCTTCAGTGAATCAGAGACGGTGTAGACGTTGAACAGCATCACCATGTCGTTACCGTCCGATGGATGCCATGTCTTGCCTTTGGTTGTAAGCATGGAGTCGCCGAAGACCTCCCAAGGGCCGGCGATGTCCATGACGTCCGCGCCCTCAGAAATCAGGAACGCAACGTTGATCTTGCCCGTAGCGGGTGGCTTCAGTGAGCCGGTTTCTTGCCTCGAATCGGATCCCGGCTCGGCTGCCTTCCCATGACTCACCAAAAGCGTTAGTTGCAGAATCCCCACGACTAGTAGGCCTACCCAGAGTCCTTTACCTGTAATCCACATGTGATCCTCCCGTGAAATTAGTTGGCAAACGTATCGTTATTGAGCCAGCCCCGCGTTGCAAGAAACTTCATCCCTGAGCAAATGGCTATCAGGGTGTTCGAACCAAGATCGAATTCACGTTCGATTCTTTGGTTCCTCCCCACGAAATCAACGCTTCAGCTCCAATCAGTTGCATACGCGGATAGCCGATGCTGTCGGATGAACCTTGCGAGATATCGATCCGACGAACATCGGGGGTCGCATTATCCACTTGCGCTGCGACGAGATGGGACTTTCCGTTTTCGTGCGTAATCCAGACAACGAGGGCGTGGCCCGTACTCGTTAATGCGATGGCAGGTCGCCCGAGCGGCTGCGCCTCTCCGTTCGCGACATCGATTTTGCGAATCGTCGGAAATGTGGCTCCTCCGTCGTCGGAGAAGGCGACTTGGAGTGAGGATTTCTCCTCGATGCCCGTGTACCAAGCGATGGCGACTTGGTTCTGCTGGCGCGCCATTGCAGCGCCGTTAACCGGGCAGGCATTAATGTGCCAACCGTCATCGTTGAGGGACTTTCCCGTTTGCCATTTACCCGATTCCTCCCGGACGGTGTACATGTCGCGAATCTCATCGCTCGTGTGGTTACGATAAGCAGCCAGAAATCCTGTCGTGGTCTTTACTAGGCTGGTCGGGCAGCAGGTACAGACATCGTCATCTACCGTTTGCTCATCAGTGACCGAACCGGTGGATGCGATAGTTGCGGACATCAGCCGATAGGTATGCTTCTTCTCATAGTCACGGGAATCGAGCCAGACGATGTTTGCGTGACTGTCATCATCGACGGCAAGCGAGGCGAAGCTATGTTCTCCATGCGCCCGGTCGGTATGCACGATGACTGGCGTGGACCACGTGCTGCCTTGATCCGACGATGCGGACGAGTAAAGGAAGTTTCCTGCCCCCTTGCTGCCTTTGACCGAAGGAAGCCGTTCCGACCAGACGCTGATCAGATTTCGATTGGGTAACATCAGAACCCAGGGCGGCGCCTCCGGGTACTTGTCGAAGTTCTTGCGGTTGACGATCGTCTGCGGAGGCGACCATTCGCGAGCGCTGCGTATGGCGAAGCGCAATGCCATGTCTCCATTGGCTGGCTCGACCCAGCTAAGAATTGCTTGCCCGTCCGCCGTGGCCGTCTCATTCGGCGTGATACTGCCCTGCGCCGCCGGATTCGGCAATGGTACGACCGTGAGATTGCTGTTGTGTCGCGAGCAACCCGATAGCAGAAGGATTGCGCACAACATGGCGCTTTTGATGTGAGCGAGTTGGAAATAATATTTCACGTTAGAATCGCACCTCCAAACGGCTCCGCACATTGACCGGGGCTCATTCTGATTTAATGTCTCCATACGCTAAAAGTGGAAGCGGTAGCGGAACTCTCCGTAAATCTGACGCGGTTCGTCCCAGTGGAATCCGCCGAAGGTGAGGCTGTTGTCGAGTTGCACGCGGCGGTTTGCGATATTGATGGCTGTCACGGAAACCGTATAGTTCTCGGCGAAGGTCTTGCCCAGCGAAAGATCTACGGAGGCGTGGCTGGGCAGATAGTTGCCGGGGTATTGCTCGCCGGGCAACCCGTTGGTGAACCCGGAGCCGTAGTACACGTTGGTGGAGGCGTAGGCATGCCCTGGCAGGCTTCCGTTGAAACCGACGTTCAGCGTGTTGCGCTGATCGTGGTCCACGGGAGAAAGACCGGGAGGAATGTCGAGGCCACAGGATGGAGTGATCGGTTGGGGACAGACGAGACCCCCGGTGATGGGCGAGGTTGCCTGGGCAATCTGATTTGAATAGGAGAGATGGAATTGGCCGTGATGCAGGACGTTCGGCGAGCGCAGCGTGACTTCCCAGCCTTGAATCAGCGCGTAGTCCCAAGTGATGGGCCAGAAGATGTTCGATTCGCCGATGTTGTTGTGATCGAGCCAGTTTTTGGCGCGGGTTTCAAAGTTGTCGGCGTCGAGGCTCCAACCGTGGACGGGGATCGTCACGCCGAATTGCCACTCGATGTCGCGTTCACCGTGCAATGGAGCGAAGGCAAAGCTCTGACCGGCGGCCAGAGTCTGCAGTTGTGTGGTTGGGGTTGAAAGCGGCGGAGCTTGGTAGTAATAGCCGTAAAAGCCACGGAAGACCCAATTGAGATGAGGAATCCGGATTGCGGCGCCAAGACGAGGATCGGTCGCGTTTTCGGAAATGGTGGAGCTGAACGCCGTTTCGCGTAGGCCTGCGATCAAGGTGAGCCACGGAGTGACTTTGAATTTGTCGTTGATAAAGAAGGCGGCTACGCCTCCGTTGACTCCGATCGAAGAGGGGGAGACGTTTGGAGTGCCATCGGTGTAATCGTTGAAAAAATAGTTGTACTGGTGCTGGGCGAATCCATAGACGCCAGCCTGAATATCATTGCGCTTGACGTTGGCATTGAGCGCTACCTGCGCTCCTCCATATTGGGCGGTCTGGGTTACAGTGGAGATGACGGGAAAGTCGTTCGGTCCGCCGTGATAGTCGGCGCCGTTGTAGTGATAGAACGGAGAAACGGTCAGCAGAGTATTGGGATCAAAGGTGTGAACCCACGAGAATGTCGCGTAGCCATCCGGCTCGACTTCGGCATCATGCAGGCCGTAACTGGGAAATCCGTCTGGGCCGTTGGTGAAGGAGTTGGGGTTCGGATCGATGGGAATCTGATAGTAGTCGCGGCGCAGAGAGCCTACGATGCGGTATTGATTCTTGGGATCGGGGTTGAAGATGAATGAGGTGAATCCGCCGAAGCCGTTGGCGGCATCGTTGACGGTCTGCGGAATGGGCGTTTGCAAGCCGTACTGGCTGCGGTTGCCGTTGAGGCTGGCGTAATAAGCGGAACGGGCGGTGTGGCTTCCACAACTGATCTGGTCGTTGGTCTGGTAGAAATTGCCGGCGGTAATGACGAAATCGCATTCACGGTCGCGCTCGAAGCCGGTGCGGGGCACGATGTTGAAGATGCCGTAAGTGCGGTCGCCGTAGTCGGCGTCGTAGCTGCCGCGCTGGACTTCGAGGTAGTCGATGTCTTTGGGATCGATCTGAGGGCCGAGATTGTTGGCGATGTTGGTGTTGGGGATGGGAACGCCGTCGATGAGCCACTCGACCTGATGGCCTCCGCGCATGTGGAGCATGTCGTGCACGACGTAGGCGGCGGGAACGTAGTCGGTGATCATTTCCATGCCGTTGGTGCGGTCCGCTCCCGGAGTCTGCTGGATGTCGATGCGGTTGAGCATGACGGTCGGCGTGACGCTCTGGGTCGTGGCTTCGACGGGAATCTCTGAAACTTCTACGTGCTCGTTTGCTCCTGCAACATCCATGGCGAAATGAAGCACTGGACTCGTATCGGACTGAATAATCACATCCTGCTGCATCTCCCGGAAGCCCTTCGAAGACACCGTGACGGCGTAATCGCCAACAGGAACTGATGTGAAGTTAAACTCTCCGTTGTCGTTGGAATCGGAGGAACGTGTCCAGTCCGAGTGTTGAGCTTTCAGCGTAATGTGTGCGCCTTGAATGGGGCGGTGCTGAGAATCGTGAACGACGCCGCGAACGGACCCGAAGATTGAAGCAAATGCGATAGCACTTAAAAACGAAATAACAGCGATCAACTGTCCGACTTGTCTCATGACAATATCTCCATTCTTAACGCCTGAGCACGGTTGCCGCTCTTTGGCTGCTGAGCTCTGAACCTTTTTCTGGGCTTTACTGAGGATTCCTATCCCCACAAATCAATCACGCAAACCCACGGTGCCGACGCTCTCGCTCCAGAGAGCGAGCTATGACAAAGGCAAAGGGGAAAGTGAACGATATAAGAAGGACTAAATGTGCAGGAACGTAGAAGGGGGACCGCGTTGGGTGATTCTAGAATGAGAGCAGGAGTCTACAACGAGGTAATCGGGTTGGACGGCAAAAATCTCGGATTGAGCTTGATGCGCGGTCGCCCGTGACACATCTAAGGCGACTATCAGGCTGGTTATGGCAATCTGTGAGCGGTAAGGGCAACGAGAAGGAACATTGCGTAATGCAGGCTGTTGATCGTTGCCCGCGCCAGACGTTCCCGACATGCAGTGGTGCTTGCCATTGCGGCGACAGCACGATGCAGGAGCCCCTGTTGTCACCGCTAAGGCAAGCGGTGCAACAAGACTCCAGACTAGGACGCCGAGTAGGAAACTGGACAGAACCCGCCGCATATCGATTCTGGCAAGCTAGCACATGACAACCCCATGTGACAACCGAGGCCTTCGAGGTCGACAAGCTTGAGGAACGATTGGGCGCCAATCGATGCGCGGGATGAACATCTGAGATGATCCTCCGCGGGCGTCATTCGACAGACAACTCAACCTATCGGCCGTGAGGAATTGTGATCGCCGCAAAGTGTGTCGATCATGTTGAACCTCTTGCTGTGCTTGGCTAGGGACAGAGTACCTTAGGATTGCTGCCGTTTGTCCTAACGCCGGGGCACGATCAGAACTCCAACCGCGCCTGGACGGCGATCATGCGTGGACTGCTGTCGCCACCCAATCCAACGCCCAACAGGCCGGTCGGCGGAGAGGTCGTGTACGTGACCGCTCCAAATCCACTCTGCGTGGAAGGATTCCCCGGAATGCCAGCCTGGACCATGTTCGGAAGCGCGAAATTCGGATGATTGAAAACATTAAAGAACTGCCCCTCAAATCGCAGCTTCACGTGCTCGCTTAAGGGAAACACTTTTGTTAGGTAGAAGTCACTCCAGAGAAAATCGGGGCCACGGAAGGCATTACGGCCAAGGTTTCCGAATTGGCAATTCTGCGGGCTGTCGCCGCCATAGCACTGCCCCGTACTCGCATCGACCGCCGACACAAATGCGTCCGGATTAAGCCACTGAATAGTTCCACGCAGCGGCGATGACTTCAAAGGTCCCTGGGGCGCTCCGACCATGATGGCGCTCGAAGGCGGAAGCCTTCGGACTTCAGATCGGCGGACAATCGACCGACTTTGTATTGTTGTTGATGAGCCCCCGATCGGCCCGCAGCATTCTTTCGAGCAAGATTAGGCTGCATCGCTAATTGTAACGAAGCGCAGCGCGAGCCCCGCAGCGACCGCCAGCAGACCAACCAGTCCCAATAAGGGCAGGGTGCTGGCCGTCTCCGGCAGTGCGTCGGCCACGGCAACCGCGTCGATCACTTCGGCCACTTCGACTTGGTCGTCGGTCGGCTGGGCGGCTGCCGCCGGAGTCGTATCCACAACGGGAGATGGAGCGGCCACCTGTTCGTCACGCACAGTAAGTACGGGCTCGCTTACGTTCTCCGCGACCTCTGTCGCACGAGCCGCGCGATAGACAAACTGTTGTCCAAAATTCTCCCCGGGATAGTACCAAGTCTTGAGAGCCTCGGGAGTGCCGGTCGGTCTCTCGGCAAACTTGACGACCGTCTCTCCGGTTGGATCCATTCGGTAGCTAGGAATGGCAAGGATCGTCTTGATTAACTTGGTGTGATCCGCATTCCAGACCTGGACGATGTTTCGATTCGCGGGACTGTCCATAAGCTGAAACCAGTACGTACCGGATTGTAAGACCGTTCCCGATACTTCCACCGGCTGGCTAAAAATTAGTTTAGTGGCTTTATTCCAAGTGTCAGCCTTGGCGTTGCTCGATACACAAAGTGTGGCGATAGCAACCAGGCAGAACACGGCGATTTGCAATTTGCACGATTTCATTTTTTTCTTCTCCAGTTAAAGTTTTGAATTTTGAAACGTTATGGCTTCTTGAATCGACGTCACGGACTGGACAAATGCAATGCGCGTGCCAAAACGAACGAATTGAAAACACTTCGGTTAGCGATCGCTCAAGTTTTGATGGCTCTCGAGAATTCGCGAAACTTCCGGAAAAACCAGGTATTGAAATTTAGAAATCTGCCGTCCCGGCGCACGAATGTGTGAGCCAAGTGAGGCGTGAGCTTTGGTACTAAAGCAATTCGCGATTTGATCTAGGCTGCAAGGCCGTGGAAACGAGTTTGGCCCCCGGTGTGCATTGGCTCGTGTACATCACGAAGATCAAGGCGACAACATAGCCAATCTCGAGGGGGGGATTGCGATGAAACTGAAGAAACATCTCCAGCGCCTGCTGTTGCTGGCAGGGATTTTGTTATTGACCTTCTATGGTGCGGCCAAACTTCATGAGGTCATCCTGTCTCGATCAGCGATGAGAGGCTTTGAGGCTGCCAGAGAAGCAAAACTAAGCGAGAGCAGCGAAGAGAGCTTCGTAGCGCAACCAGTTGCCTCTCCGCCCGATTTTGCCTCGTGGTCGGAGAAGCGAATCGGGCACTACGAGGAAAGCTTTGGCCAGCATCTCGCGGCTCCGTTGGCTGTGATCCGGATCGCTAGAATTAACGTGGAGGCGCCGGTGCTGGAAGGTACGAACGACCTAACTCTGAACCGTGGGGTCGGCCACATCCCCGGCACGGCATTCTTCGAGAAGATTGGAAACGTCGGTATTGCCGGTCACCGCGACGGATTCTTTCGTGGCTTAAAGGACATCGAGGTCGGAGATCGTATCGAAGTGGAAGAGCCGGACAAGATCGAAACCTATATCGTCGATCGCCTGCGGATCGTGGACCCGAGGAATGTGAGCGTCTTGCGTTCGAGCGACGGGCCCACACTGACTCTCGTTACTTGCTATCCGTTTTATTACATTGGCAGAGCTCCACAACGCTTCATCGCTCACGCCGTCCTCGCCGATTCGGAATCGCCGACAGCGGCAAACAATCCGCCGAGATAAGCCGATCGCGCTTCTTTATGAGTCGGCCACTTGTTGTTTCAATGAAATGATTTTGCTAATGCTGCGTCGGTTTCCGATATAGCTTGAGGAGGTTCAGTCATAACAGCATTCTTCCCTTTTGATCATTCGCTCGGGCAATCGACGATTCCAGCCTACGACGGGTTCGCACTCGTCCTGATCCTCTGCGCGTGTTGTTGTGGAGTACATCGGCGAGGCGCTCGGCGTTGGGGCGATCACACATTTCATTGACTCCGCCACTGGAGCCCTATCTTCCCAGCCGGAACTGAACGCGGACTAAGTCCTCGCCTTTGAGTTTTTCAAGGTGGTGGGACAGGGTGGAATTGGGAATCTCCAGTTCGTCCTGAATTTCGGTGACGACCAGGCCGTCTGGGTGAGCCGAAAGTAGCAAC
>JBAUXO010000138.1:0-2936 GCA_049584315.1 Candidatus Sulfotelmatobacter sp.
GGGTCACATCAATCGGCTGAAGACGCTCAAGCGCCAGATGTATGGTCGAGCCGGCTTCGAACTCTTACGAGCCCGATTGCTGCCGATGTCTCGTGGCTCCCCGCTGCACCGAAATTGAGGAAGAACCTAATGAAGGAAAAACGACAAACTGAGACCGTGTGACCGGACGTTCCCGCTGCTCTTCTGCAGTATCCGCTAGAAAGCCAGGCATCGGTCATTTACCATGGGCGACCAGTTCAGGAAATCACCGAGATGTCCACGACCACGCAAACCAATCTTGAGAATGATCTCGGGTTCACCGAGAGAGCGGCTGGTCCTTGCGTATTCGTGTTGTTTGGCGCCGCTGGGGATTTGACCAAGCGCAAGCTGGTGCCTGCACTGTTTAATCTTGGGAAGGCAAAGCTGCTGCCCGGAAACTTTGCGCTGATGGGTGTTTCTGTCGACGACCTGAGCCTGGACGATTTTCGCAGCCAGGTTACCAGTTTTCTGCCGACCGGAACTGACTCGGTGGATGCCTTGGAGTGGTTTCGCAATCGGCTGTTCTACGAGCGCGGGGACTTTGCCGATCCGAACACGTTTACGAAACTCCGGGAGCGGCTGGCCGCGATCGACGCAGAGCATCATACAGAAGGGAACTACCTTTTTTATCTGGCGACCGCACCCAAGTTTTTTTCGCAGATTGTGCAGCAATTGGGAGCGGCCGCGCTTTCGCGGCAGGAAAATGGGCGCTGGCGCCGAGTGGTCATCGAAAAGCCCTTCGGACACGACCTGGAATCGGCTCAGGTGTTGAACCGCGATATCAAGAATGTGCTGCAGGAAAATCAGATCTATCGCATCGATCACTATCTGGGCAAAGAGACGGTGCAGAACATCATGGTGTTCCGGTTCGACAATGCTATTTTCGAGCCCATTTGGAACCGGCGGTATATCGACCATGTGCAAATCACGAATGCCGAGACCGTAGGAGTGGAGCAGCGTGGCGGGTACTTCGACACGGCAGGGACATTGCGCGACATGGTGCCCAACCACGTGATGCAACTTCTTAGTTTAACGGCAATGGAATCTCCGGTATCTTTTCAAGCCGACGCAGTGCGTAACGAGCAGGCTAAAGTTTTGCATTCGATTCAACCGCTGAGCTCAGACGAGGTTTTGCGACGCTGCGTGCGCGGTCAGTATGGCCCGGGACTGCCGGGTGAGGGAAAAGTGGCTGCTTACCGGGCTGAACCAGGGGTTTCGCCGGAATCGCGCACCGAGACGTTCGTGGCCTTTAAGCTCAACATCGACAATTGGCGCTGGGCGGGAGTCCCATTCTATTTGCGGACGGGCAAGCGTCTAGCGCTGCGCCACACGGAGATCGCGATTCAGTTCAAACGCACGCCCTTTGAGCTGTTCCACAACGCTCCTTTTCACAAGCTGCATACCAACACGCTCGTCATCCAGATCCAGCCCGTCGAAGGCATCTCGCTGAGTTTTGGGGCCAAGGTTCCTGGGCCGCTGCTGCGGGTAGGGTCCGTGGACATGAGCTTTGAATACTCCAAGTATTTCGGAGCGGACGCCTATACCGGCTATGAGGTTTTGCTGTATGACTGCATGATCGGAGATGCCACTCTATTCCAGCGCGCCGATATGGTCGAAGCGGGCTGGAGAGTGGTGGATCCGGTATTGGACGTATGGAGGGCGCTGCCTCCGCGCAAGTTTCCGAATTATGCATCCGGCAGCTGGGGGCCGGGGGAGGCCGATCAACTGCTGGAGCTGGACGGCCGCCAGTGGAGGAGAATTGAACCATGATTCTTGCAGGTGAGATCGGCGCGACGCACACCCGGCTGGCCGCTTTTGAAACCGAAGGCAACCGGCTGCAATGTGTGGTGGAAAAGACTTACATGAGCCAGCAGCACGACGGGCTGTCCGGCATTCTGGCTGACTTCATAAGGACCGAAGGCATCCCGGTTCACAGCGCATGCCTCGGCGTAGCCGGTCCGGTGCGAGCAGGACGAAGCAAGATTTCCAACCTGCCCTGGGTCATCGATGCGCGAGAAGTGGCCAAACAACTCAAACTGAATTCGGTTGGTCTGCTCAACGACTTGGAGGCTTATGCTTACGGAATCGATGGCCTGGAATCGAAAGACTTCATCACGTTGAGCGAGGGCGCGGAAGAGGCTGAAGGCAACCGGGCGGTCATCTCGGCCAAAACCGGACTGGGAATAGCGGGGCTTTACTGGGATGGCTTCCGGCATCATCCGTTTGCTTGCGAGGGAGGGCACGCCGACTTCGCGCCCAGAAACGATCTGCAGATGGAGTTGCTGGCCCACCTGCAGAAGAAGTACGGCCGCATCAGCTGTGAGCGAATCCTCTCCGGGCCCGGGATTAAGAATATTTACGACTTTCTGCGAGATGCGCAAAAGGCCGAGGAGCCGGAATGGTTGCGAACAGCGATGAGCGCCGCCCCTGATCCTCCGGCACTGATCTCGCAAATGGCATTGGAAGGCAAGGCCCCGATTTGCAACCAGGCCTTGTCTATTTTCGTCAGCGTGTTTGGCGCGGAGACTGGGAACTGCGCGTTGAATTTCATGTCCACTGGAGGGATTTTCATCGGGGGCAGCATTGCGGCAAAGATCGTGCCCAAGATGAAGGATCCCGTGTTCCTCGAATCGTTCCTGGACAAAGGGCGCATGGAAACAATTCTGAAGGACATGCCGGTCAAGATTGTGGCCAATGACGACTCCGGCATGATAGGGGCGGCGCGGTACACTCTCGTCCAGAAAGCATTTCGCACAACGAGCCCGGCTGCAGAATGACGGAGTCCTAAGGGACGCTTCGCACAAGTCAATCATGTTCTCGCGCAAGTCCTGCTACTTCTTCGTGCGTCCCAAGCGGAATCTTCTCGAACTCTGCGTTTTCCTCGGTCGCACGCTAAAGGCTCCTCAAGTGCGACGAAG
>JBAUXO010000139.1:0-2340 GCA_049584315.1 Candidatus Sulfotelmatobacter sp.
CATGTATCCTATCCCGCACTTAGTCAGTGACGTGTACCCGCCCCGATCGAAATCCGAGAGCAATTTGAGAAGATTGCCGGAAGTTGGGTTCAAAACGTGAGGGGAAAACAATGCGACCCGTTACACTTGGGTTCTCGAGCGGCAGCAGAGGATTGCAACGAGTGTGCGGGCCGCATGGTCCACAATGGGTCTGAACGCCGCTGCCCCGGTTGTCAACATAGCGGATGGGCGCTCGGGCAGAGTCGTGAGGCGCGCCGCCCGTTCTTAGTACACCCCCTCTACAGGGGTACCGTTTCGCTATTCATGTGCGGCGTACTTGTCACCACCCATTTCGCGGTCACTGCCAAATCGCACCCACCGACACCGGCGATCGGGTAATTACCGAAAATCGCAAAGATAGGCCGACGCTGTGGCTTCGATGTCGCCCCGAACTTTCGTTCCATGTTTGGCTGCCTCGCGATCTACGTTCAGGACAAGATTGTCTTCATCCTCCGCTAATCTGCCGGAATTCCTGATTGTTTTTATTCTCACGCTGCTCTTGGTGCGCGGCGGGAACATTCGGTTCTCCGCCAACAAGCTAGTATCGGCAGCAGTAACAATGTGACGCGGTCACGGCCCAGTTACGGTAGACCAGCAATCGTTGTGGCATCCTTCTTGACGTTCACCATATAGGTCAAAAGCGCGCTCATGAGTTGGTTCCCGCTAGAATTGTTCAAATTCTTCGGACCAGTTGGGCTGTTGAGATACTCGAAACTTTCCTGAATGAGGTCGTCGCCTTTCGTCACACCGACGACACTATTGACCGTCGTTACGAGATCGGGATGTTGCTTAAATTCGTAGTCCGCGATTTTTTGCTGCAACTTGATTCGGTCCGCGCGAGTTTCGCCGATGCCGCTGCCACTGGTTCCCTTTGCCCACCACTGACCGATGGTACCGGGTTTCAATTGACCACCTTGCATAATCTTACCCGTCACGGAGACGAACTCAGATACGAACGTTGCCGCAACTAAATCGACTTCCCACGGATGGCTTTTGGGAACGAGATCAACCATGATGTGTCGATCGCTTTCTGCTGTATAAATAGCCATAAAGTCTGTGGCTACGATTTGCCCCGATTGCGACATCGCGTGATATCCTGCTGAATCGGAGTTCCAGCCCGAAGTATCGCAATTGAAGAGAGCGAGTAGCAGCGCGTGAAAAAAGTCTTGCATGCTGCCCGGTTCGTTCTCATAATAAGCTGCAAGCTCTGTCAAATAGGCCTCATCGCTGGGATCTGATTCTCGTTTGGTGGGACCAACGCCATAGCTGCGACCGCTCTTGAGGTCGTCCGCTCCGCCCGTGCCGTTGTTGTAACCTACGTTAATAAAGTAATTGTTACTATCGATTCGGATCGCGACACCAGCCTTCTTGGCGATCAAATCCAGTTGAAGCTGTTTGTAATTCTTGGCGATGTAGGCGGGATCCTGACGGATTACTTTGTCGAAGGTGTTCAGCGCAGGATTCACCGTATTCAGCATGAACCCCAGGTAAGACTGCCCAGGCTGCATCTGCAGTTGAACCGACAGCCCAGTAAAAGGGGTTACGTCGGGATGAGGCGCTTGGGCGTTCGCTGAGACGCATATCAAATGACTTACCAGAATGCTCAGAAACATTGATCTCAACGGGATTTTGCCCTTAGCTGATTTCATGAGTTTTGCCTCTCTCATTTCATTATCAAGGTACCTTATTGCTCCGTAAACGGTTTACTTCGGTAGTTAAGTAAGGTGTAAGGGGCTGCGACCGCTAATGTATTAGCAAAGGGAACTTTCGACAACTTGAAAACGGGTTGATAAACGCACCCCGCACCCCGCACTAGAGGCACTGTGGTTTGCAACAAACGATTCTGGCGGATGGATGCTGAATGAAATCTCGCTGGGGAAAGTTCGTTCCTCCACTTCGTTCGCGTCTAGCAGTCCTTGGGAAGCTGCGGGCAGAAGCCCGACTGATCGGTTGATCCGAGGCCTAGGTTCAGAGAGTTGTAAAGGTATACCTGGCAGACCACAGTTGGCTGCACAAGGATTCTCGATTTCCGCCCCCCTAGAACACACTCTAGGTGGTTAAAAAGGGCGGGATCTGGTATCTGGTGTTCCAGCCCGTAAGCAAGGGAGCACCGATGCGGGACAACAACATCATATTTGGACTACGCGGTGCGCTCTCCGAAAGAGCCAAACTGCAACCCAAGTTATGCACACCTGAGACCGTTTTGAGATGGGAGCGGCCGACGCTTCCGTGAGGCCCAACGATGTACGCCCGCAAGTCATTGAAAATACAGGGCAATCTGTGCATAGAATTTTATGCATA
>JBAUXO010000140.1:0-6079 GCA_049584315.1 Candidatus Sulfotelmatobacter sp.
CATCGCCATTCCCGTTTCCTTGGCAAAGAGACCGGCGCCGAACCACACCGCGCTGAGCCACACCCGGGGGCAGAGGAGATTGTCACGACCGGCTTCTGCACGGCCGTTGTTCTTGTCTTTGTCTGTGGCGGAACAGGCGGTATTTCTTCTTCACCGCTGGTTACGACCTACACCTACGATGCGCTGGGTAACCTGACAGGTGTGATCCAAGGCTCGCAAACCCGGAGCTATCAATATGATGGCCTCAGTCGGCTGACGCAGGAAACTACACCTGAAGCTGGAAAGGTGACATTGTCGTATGTAACCACGACGGGTGCTCTATGCAGCGGCAGTCCATCGAATCCGTGCACTAGAACCGCTCCTGCTCCCAATCAGACAGGCACGACGACCGTCACCACAACCTACACCTACAATACCGCCAACCAACTCACGAAAAAGACCCATTCCGATACGACCGGAACCGAGACCTATACTTATGGTACAGGCGCTCCTGCCATAGGACTCCTCACAGAAATGACGGACCCTTCTGGGCATGAGGGGTATAGCTACGATACGATCGGACGGGTCACGCAGGTGAGAAAGTTCGTAGGTACCACGGAGTACATTACTAGCTACGCTTATAACGCCGGCAGCGAGCTAACAAAGGTTACATACCCATCGGGGCGGGTGGTCGAGTACAGCTATGACGACGTGGGTCATTTGTGCGAGGTTGCCGCTACGGCCGCTGCCAATTGTGGAACTGCCACGACTCCGTATCTGACGCTCGCGAGCAGCGGTTACGATGCGGCGAGTCGGCCACTGAGCGCCACGTACGGCAATGGAGTCGTGGCGACTGCCTCGTATACTCCACAGACGGGCGAACTTGCAACCCTCAGCTATGCCAAGAGTTCCACAACGCTTTTGGGGCTGAACTTCTACTATCAGCAGAACGCGACCAACTGCCCTACTGGTAATGCCATCGGAAATAACGGGCAGATCCAGTGCATCGCGGATGTTTCCTCGGGCACGGGAGACTCGGGACGTAGCGTAGCCTACACCTACGATCCGCTCGGGAGGCTGCTCACGGCGAAGACGACGGGGTCCACGCAATACCCAGCATGGGGACTTTCGTGGACCTATGACCGCTACGGAAACCGGACGGCACAAACCGTGACCGCCGGGAGCGGATACGCATCCTCTTTCATCATCAACCCCGTCAATAACCAGATTACGAGTCCTGCTTTCACATATGACTCCGGCGGCAATGTGATTGCCGAGCCAGCGCCGCTGAGTGCGAGTTACACCTACGACGGCGAGGAGTGCAATACCGGGTACACCGGGAACGGAAACACCGCGACGTACACGTGCGACGGCAATGAGCTGCGCGTGGAGAAGGTGGTTACGGGAACGAATGCGGTGACCACCGTGTCTATCCGTTCGGGCGGTCAGGTGATTGCCGAATACGACAATGGCGCTGCCGTGACCGCGCCGACCCGCGAGTATATTTTCGGTAACAATCTTCTGGCGATTGTGACCGGCAGCACCAGCGGATCGGGCGGAACGATTGTCTATCAGCACCGCGACACCCTCTCCCCGCGCTTGTACACGAATTCGAGCGGTGCTGACGCTGGCGAGCAGGGCACCTACCCCTTCGGGGAGTCTTGGTACAACAACAACACGACCTCGAACTGGGTTTACACCAGCTATGAGCGGGATGCCGAAAGTGGAAATGACTACGCGTTGGCTCGCTCTTATGCGAACACGAACGGACGCTTCTTGTCGCCAGATCCCTTGGAGGGCATTGTTGGCGACCCGCAGTCGTGGAATCGCTACGCCTACGTGGAGAACGATCCAATCAATCTGAGCGATCCCAGCGGGCAGGGCTTCTGGGAAGATTTGGGCCTTGCGATTGCGTCCATCTTCGTGGACGTACTTTGTCAGGCGTGCATACCCGCGATGACGGCGGTAGATGAAGCCGCCGCCGCCGAGCAGACCGCGCAACAGTCGCTCATGGTATTAGTAGGGGTGATTCAAGGCGTGCGTGTATTCTGCGCCCCCGGGAACTGTATCGGAATGACGTTCCCCTCGGGGAACACCGGCCCGGGAAACACGGGCCCTGGGAGCGCTGGCGGCCCGTCAACTGGCGATCCGGCAAGTAACACCGGCTCAAATCCGGCGGGAGGGGGCCCTGGCGGCGGTACCACCGATGTGGGGCAGACTGGGGCGGCGGGCCAGGGACCTGGCGGCTCGGGAGGTTCCGGCTCGGGCGGAGGTGGCAGCGGCGGCGCGGGAGGCTCCGGTGGTGGCGGCGATGTGTCGGTTGGTACCGACATTTGGCATGAAAGTGCAGGGTGTCCGAACTGTGGCGTCATCTGGGGACAGTCGCAAGCAGGCGTTTATTGGTTCATGAAGCAGGAAGCATACTCCATTGCAGGAGGGGTACTGGTTGCGAAACTTGGCGGCGCGCTAATGGCGCTGCCGAAGATGAGGATCGCAATTGGTGCGGGCGATTCGCCTTCTTATTTTCATGTGGCCTATCAGGCTGGCGGCAAGTACCTGAACGCGGTTGGCAGCATCGGACAAATGACTGTCGAAGAAGGCTCCGTAGCTAGGACAACCTTTGTATATGCATGGGCCAAGTTCAGCGTGCCTATCCTGAACGAAGGGGCGGTGATCGCAACGGAAGGTCGTACAGCATGGACCTGCGTGGGAGCTGCGCTCCACGCAATAGGAAAAGGCTGGGTGCCATGATTGGCAGGAAAATGGCAGAGGCTGTGGGGAGTGACCAAATCAAAAGCTGCTTTGCGTTTACTCTACCGGCTAGTCCTGACAGGGGACGGGTGTCATGAAATTCGGGAAAAAAGCAGAAGCCGCGGAAGGAGAGCAAATCAAGAGCAGCTTCCTGTTTACGATTCCGAACAAATCCAGGGACAAGCAGGGCCGGACGCTCTTTCGTGATCCGCTCGGACTTGACATCTTCCGCAAAATCGCCCGTCAATTGCGTACCGAGGGCTTTCAAGCTACGGAAGCCGCGCCCGGCAAGGCTTGCGTTGCGGCGTTCGAGATTCGCTTTCCCAAGTTTGATGTCTTTGCGATGCTGCTCACGTCGCGGCGCGCCGACACTGTCCAGTGCAGGGTCTCGACGTGGTGCACTACGGCACTATGGCGCCGGGTCTCGCCAGAGTTGGTGTCCGAAGGATGGATTCGTGCCTGCGAGGCGATTGAAAAGATACTCAGGCAAGATTCTAATGTAACCGCGCTGACCTGGATGACCGAGAAGGACGCTAAGTCCCACCTGCGGAGAACCCGTGAGGACAGTATCGCCCGGTTACACAATGAACAATCTTAGGGAATTGCTGAAAGCGTTATCAATTAGTTTCTTGCTGCTCTTGATCCTGTCTGGCCTGGCACCAGCTCAAGATAGGTCGGGGTTACAGTCTTTTGGGGCCGTTTATTCGAATGGGCGCCTAAGTTTTCGTTATAGGTCTCCCGGTGGAATGCACGATGAAACTGCGAGCGCAAGAGCAGCAATCCAAGCGCAAGCGATAGGGCACCCCGCAACCAAAACGCTTGACCTGCTTCTCAAGATGTCCTCGGGTTCAGACGATATGGTTTCCACTTGGCATTCCTTAAGCATAGAAACATACCCACGCGACGCATTGGGCAATTTGGATGATGCCGACGCAGAGGCGAAGATGACCGCGTGGGTGGTTGGCCTTGCGAATTTGCCTGTCGCACCGAAGTCGGTGGTGTTGTCGGGCCAGAGTTTTGCCGTGTCTGTCCTTGCTCGCGGAGACGAGAAAGGGAAGAAAGGTGCCGTAGTCTGGACCACGATACGCAACGGCAAGCTGTTGTCGTTCGCCTTTGTAGCTAATTCTCCCCAACAACTAACGACCCTGACAGAGAGCATGAAGAGCATTGAGTTCTTTTGACCATCCACGAAGTTAGGTATCCACGCTCCGGAATTTCGGTGGTAGAAACGTGTTTTTGTATTACCAGTCTTTGTAGCGGATGAGTGTGACGAATCTAATGGCCGACAAGGAGAGTCCGATGAGGGAACGTGGAAAGCATTTCGTGGCGCGCCTAGGCGCAGCGCTCCTGGTAGCTTCAACGTGCCTCGCACAACAGCATCAAGGAATCGTGTTGGATGCTACTACAAACCATATCGTAGTTACCGGGGGAATGACCCCGGCGAAGACGGCAGCAGGCAAGCGCGATCCGCGGATAATGCAATTGCTGCGTCGCCGGGCCCGAGTTGAGGAACAGCGGGGTCTTGTTGGAGGCATATCTTTGACTGCGGATGACCTCGGTATTTCTGATGCGACTGTCGCTCCGGCGACCGCCATCGAGGTCCAAGGTAAAACCACGCAAGTGACAGAAAACCGGAAAATCGACTGGAGGAGTAGCCCTCATGCACCAGCCCACTGCTGCTGAATCCGCTCAACCCGACATCGATCCCACTAACCCAACTGACATCTCCAAACGCGTGATCTTCACGATGGGCGGAAAAGGGGGAGTCGGCAAAACCACCTTTGTTCTGGCTCTCGTCGAATGGTTCGAAACTCACCACATTCCTGTCAAGCTTCTGGACCTCGACACAGAAAACAAAACTCGCGGCAGCCTGAAGCACTACTTCGATGGAACCGTCACCAAGGTCAACATTCACACCGCTGCCGGCCTGGACGCCGTCATCGACCACCAAGCGGAGGGCGCTCCAATCATCCTCGCCGATATGGGCGCAAGCTCCGGCCAAGTCACGCATGACTGGTTCGACAACATGTTCGAGGACGTGTCAGCTACAGGAGTGGCGTTTACGGCCATCGGCATCGTCACTCCGGATCCCGCAAGCGTGGAAAGCATTCTGAGCTGGGCGGCAAGATTGCAAGATCGCGTCAGCTATGTCGTGGTTGAGAATGCTACTACCCACCAAGCCGATTTCTCTTATTGGCGCGACAGCGAGCAAGCCCAGCAATTTCGTAACGTCTTCGAGCCGACGATCCTCAGCATGGAATTTCGCTTGCCGGAACTCGAAAATCCTGCACGGCAGCACGGCGTTACTCTTTCCGAGATTGTCGAACGCAGTGTAAATGTGCCAGAACTGCGACGGGCTTCCTTGGTCATTCGAGCACAGAGCTATCGGCGACGGCTGTTCGAGGAGATCGAAAAGGCCAGGGGGCTTCTGCTTCCGTGACTCTAAAACCCCACCTCATTGAATCTGAACCAGCCGAGGCCGACTTTATCGACGAGATCGCCGAGTTACTGCCCGCCGGGCAGCGACAACTCTGGTATCGCGACATGGCTCATTTGCGCCGTCTGCCCGCCGATGACGAGATGTTGCGGATCGCTCGCGCCATGGGATTCTTGGCTCTGGTGACGCGGCAAACTCCGGCGCAGATCGCCGCTGAACGCGAACGGCTTGCCGCGATCTTAAGCGACAGCATCAAGGCGATTCAGTCGGCTCGCCGAGATGCGCTCGTTCTTCAGCAACAACTCGAAGACCGTCTGACACAATTGCCAGACTCCATCGCCGAAGGGATCAGTCCTGCAGCGATTGCCGCTAAACTCAGCGAGAGCCTCCGTCAGCAGTTTGTCGCGAGCGGCATTCCTGAGACCGCGCAGACCCTCGCTGTCGTCTC
This sequence comes from Candidatus Sulfotelmatobacter sp., assembly GCA_049584315.1. Classification (GTDB taxonomy): domain Bacteria; phylum Acidobacteriota; class Terriglobia; order Terriglobales; family Acidobacteriaceae; genus Sulfotelmatobacter. The sequence goes on from JBAUXO010000140.1 coordinate 5,616, forward strand.
GAAACAAACCCGACAAGTCGCGGTAGAGTTTGATCACACGTCGAAGCAGTTGACCGACTCCTACCGCGGAGCAGCCGGAGAGGCCCGCAGAGCGCTCGATGAAATGCGCGCAAGCATCGAGTATGCCACGGCCACCGCGAAACAAGCAGCGCACGATTTAACGCACACCTTTCTTCGCGAATACAAGTGGTCGGTCTTCGCTCTCTGCACTCTGGCTCTGGCGTTGGGCTTTGCGCTCGGTACGCTCTTCTACCGCTGGATCAACTCGACGCCTAACACTCCGGAATCAAGTCCAAATACGGCAGTGGTTCCTGTGCTCCCTTCAGAACCATTGCCCAGTGTAACGGGTCGCATTGTTTTCCCCTCACGTTTTGAACCCAACTTCCGGCAATCTTCTCAAATTGCTCTCGGATTTCGATCGGGGCGGGTACACGTCACTGACTAAGTGCGGGATAGGATACATG
>JBAUXO010000141.1:0-26472 GCA_049584315.1 Candidatus Sulfotelmatobacter sp.
TGGAATGTTCTGGACGGTGCGCGGTGCTAATACCATCATCGCCCTCCGCTGTTGTGAGCTGAGTGGCAGATTCGAGGATTATTGGGAATCCCGCCGGGCGCTTGGCTAACTTTAAAGTCGCGCACCCGGTGCCGGTATCAGCCTGCGATCGCGTCGGACCAATCCAGAAGCTCTCGAAAGGCTGCGCCGCGGTGGCTGTACTTTGATTTCTCTTCCGCCCTCAGTTCCGCGAAGGTTTTCCCAATCTGCGGAAAATAAAACAGCGGATCGTAGCCGAAACCATTCGTGCCGCGCGCAGCATCGAGAATGACTCCCTCGGCCGCCCCTCGAAAAGTCGCTAGTGTTTCGCCGTCACGGGCCGCGGCCAGCACGCAGACAAATCGGCCAGTGCGTTCCGCAGCTGGGACACTCATCAACTCACGGAGAACGCGCGCATTGTTGGCCTGGTCATCGGTATTAGCGTCGACCTCGTGCGGCTCCTTATTGTGCAGATCAGGAGCGGCGTACCGGGCAGAGTGCACGCCAGGCGCACCATGGAGCGCGTCAATCTCGAGGCCCGAGTCGTCGGCGACCACGATTTCTCCCGGAACATATCGGCTATATTCTTCTGCTTTTTTCCGCGCATTCGCTTCGAACGTCTTGCCATCTTCCACCACCGTGGGCAGCGAAGAGAAGCCGGGCACGCCAATGATTTCGACTCCGTGTTGGACGGCTGCGCCCGCAAAGTCGCGCAGCTTACCGGGATTCGATGTCGCGATGAGAATTCTTCGCATTCTGAACTCGACGGCTCGTCAGGCGGGGGGTGAAGTTCCAGGTTTTCGCAACAGCAGCACGACGGCTACCAAAAGCGAGAGCAGTGAGATCCATCCCCCAACCGAGCGATCCCAGGTACGAATGAAAATAATCTGCACCCGATTCTCGCCCGCTTCCACCGGGATCAGCATCTGGCCCGTCCCCGCGCGCGAACTTGTCTTCACTTGTCGTCCATTCACTTTCACGCGCCACGCCGGATAGTTGAATAAATGCAATGCCAGTTGATCCGCCGCGGACATCTCTGCGGTGAATAGTTTGTGTTCCGCGCTCCAGTCTGAGACGCGAATTGCCGCGTGGGCAGCTCCATCCACGGTCACGCGGCGAGCATCTTTATCCACAGCGGAGGGATCGGCTCCGGCGGGCGTGTACTCGTCGACACCCTCGTATCCCGCGCCCGTAGCCATATTGTCCTGCATCTCGCGCAGATCGGCCCGGTTATCCCACCAAGGAGGCTGAAAGTGCTGCCAGCCGAAGGCGATCACGCCGAGCATTGCGAAATAGAGCGCGGTGCGCGTCCACCATCGGCGCGCGCCTAGCGTCGTCAGCATGGTGAACGGAATGCCCAAGCAAAGCATCCAGCGCCAAGGAAACTGCATAAACCGCAGCTTGGGCAGAACGTTCCATAGCGGATTGGAGATCGGTAGCATGAGCGACGCACATATTCCGGCCCAGACTGCCAGCAAATACCAGAGCTCTGAGCTACAACTTCGCCAGCGCCGCGCCGCCCAAGCGGCCAAGAACGTCACGGCAATCTCGACGAGCGCGACCCAAGAGATGATGCGGTTGAAGGCGTCATGATCTGCGTCGGTCGTTTGGACAAAAAGAAAGTTGTCGAGCGGCCGCGAGCCGGCGGAAACCGCCTGCGCAATGTCGACCCACTTCTGTTCGTAGACGGCCGCCAACAAATAGAAGGCAGCGAGTGCCGCGCCGAGAACTACCGCGACCAGTCCTACCAGCAGAACTCGCGGCGATCGCCGCAGCCACGCGATCATAACCACCAGCAAAGCCAGAGAATAATGAATCATCACTGCAGCCGGCGCGTTTGTCAGCCATGAGGCGGCCAGGAGGAAAGCCAGAAAAATGGTCACACGCCGGCCTTTTTCCTCAATCCGCAACAGTAGTAACAGCAGCAGGGGCAGCAGCGAGCTGGCCAGCAATTCGGCGAACGCGCTGCGCCAGTACACAATCACCAGATGATAGGGATTGACGGCATACAACACGGCGGCGAAGGTTGCATCGCGGCGGTCAAGCCACTGCCGCGCCAGCAGAAACATGGACGCGCCTCCAGCCACCAGGGCGAGCCAGATGTAAACGTCAGACACCACAACCCACGGAAAGAGCGCGCTGAGGGCCGCTCCTAAAGTCCACGATGCCGGGGGATAGAAGATAAAGCGAGGCTCGCCGTAGGCGAAGTGCGCCAACGCTGCCCAGCGCGGATAGGCGGTCCCCTGCCTCCACTGTGAGAGAACTTCCAGCCACGAGTACAAATGGAATTCCACATCGTGTCCAGAAGGCGTCCCAAGAAAAAAAAAGGGAAGCTCAACCACGAAGGCCGCCGCCGCAATCGATGCCAACGGACCCCAGGTTAGCCTGCCGCTCGCCACGCGGACTGTGCCATCCTGACCCGATTTCGTGATCGCCGACAGTTGCGTTCCCCACCCGGCTCCGCGTCGAGACTTCCTCGTGACGATGTACATGTTCGCACAAAGACCATCACCACGCACGAACCCGCAAGATACCGATCCGGATCGACCGGCGGTTCTCCGCCCGTGCTCAATTCATCCAGATTTAATATTCCTGCAACCAGCGCGCAACAGGGATCGGCTACGGTAACTCTCATAGGGTGGAACAGACCAAGGAGAATTGAAGGATCCGGACCAGAGACGGGGTGTCGGATCCTTCGCCTCCGAAAACGTTCCCCACAGGCCTCTCGCGTACTCCGCTGTCCTCGCTGCCTGCTTCTCGCCTCCCTTCGCGTATTTCCTGCAAATCTGCCAGTCAATAGCCGCGAGAGGCCGTTGTTTGCTTAATAAAGGGATTCCAGGAGGGACGAGTCAGGGAACTAAGGACCGCGAGCCCTAATTAGGTGGTGACACTCTCTCCGGAGCGCTGGCGACGAAGTTCCTTGAGAAAATCATCCTGCTGCATGGTGCTGGCATGAAGCAAAAGTTCGAGCAGGGGATCTTCCAGTTCTTCGTCCTGCGCAGGCTCGCCCGCCGCTTCTTGAGCGCACTCGAACTGGCTCAAATCGGCGGTCAGAGCGCGCGGGGAGACACTCATTTCGAGCATCGATTCGGGACACCCGCGAAGGAAGCTAATGAGATTGCCCACCTGCGCGCGCTGCTCAGGCGTACGGGAAGGGAACTCTACCCCCATGCCGTGAGCGGGATGCGCAACCCGCACCATTCCTTCCGTATGCACGGCCATCTCATCGGTTTTGAGGCAAAGGTCCACCAGGGAATGCTCAGGAAATGGCGATTCGGTTTCAACGTAACAACCGCCCAGGCTCAAATCGGTGAGCTTGCAATGAGGAACGGCTTCTTCCGGACCCGCGCCGTGCGCGGCTGCGGCCGCCTGCAGCCAGGTTCGCATCTGCGTTTTGATCGAGTCATCTAAATCGAGAAATTGAACTCCGGTTTGTCCGTTGGGCTTGGCCCATGCCACTTGGCCGTGAGCATTGATTTCAAGAGCGCCGTCGGGCAGTTCGAAACGGAAATTAATCAGGGCACCCGGAACCTGCGGCTCAGCCGTCAGAACGTCCATTCCCGTCTCGCTGAGATCAAGAAGAATTCCTTCCGCTTTGCGGGTGTCGGGCAGGCTGAGTTCCACGGGAACTTGCACGGGCACGCGATAGGCGCGGCGCCGTTCGCGATTCAACAGAGCACTGACCGCGCGCAAGCCGGCTCGGGCGCTTTCCTCGGAGAGTGGCTTATAGAGCACGAAGTGTGCCCCGCCACGCAGAATATCGCGGGCTCGGGCGCGCTCTTCGACCAAGGCCACCGTTACCGGAGCGCTTCCGGAATTCAGCCTGCGTCCCTCTTCAAAAATCTCGGCGGCAGCCTGCGGGCTCTCGTAGTCAAGCACGAGCGCGTCGAAACGCTGCTGCTGAAGCCGAGCCATGGCAGTCGCAAGATCGCTGAAACGCTCCACCGCAATCCCCGAGGCGGGAAGCACCCGGCTCAGGACTTCGCTTGCGGAATCGTCCGTAGAAATTAGCAATGCCAGAAGGGTCATGACTGGAATCCCCGCCAAGTGGACGAGACTATGGCCACCGAGGCGCGGCGGGCCGACCTGCTTTGGAGCCCGCTCCCGAGCCTGCCGCGGCTGCTTTCGAACTCGCACCCTCTGTGCTAGACAAGGCTTCGTCGACTTCCATTAAGACCGCGTTATCATCATCGTCATTTTCTGCCAGCAGGGGAGCCACCTCGCGGAGCTTCTCCGCTGCCTGCTGGAGCATCTCAATCTGTTTCCCCAGTTGGGCATACTTGGTCTGCTTCTGCCGCAACACCTCATGAATATCTTTCATACGACCCCCTGTGGCGAATGTATGGATGGGGTGCGGCTGGCGTCAACGGTAATCCCCTCAGCCAGGTTACTGCGGTAATTTGAAGGATCCGCTAGTGAGAATGCGCGAGCGAGGCAGGAGCGCCTGACAAAAGAAAAAGCCCCGCACGGTACGAGGCTTTTGAGAGGCGGATTCGGAAGCGGCTCAGACTTTCAGCTTTCGGCGCAACGCTCCAGCCAGACCAATTAGACCTGTCCCCAGTAAACCCAAAGTGCCCGGCTCCGGAACGGTAGTCACAATATTAGAGTCGCCGCTGGAGATTCTCTTCGTCCCGTTAAAGAATTTCAGTCCCGTGTTGATCGTCAACTGAATGGTGGCGCCACTCGCAATGGAACCGTTATACCAGGTACCTGAGACAGATCCCTGCAAAGTGTAGTCGTGAGTGCCATTGGCCAAGGTAATCAACGTCCAGGTAACCGGCCCAGTGAACGAGCCCGTGAAAAGCGCCCCATTCGGAAGGCCATTGCTGCCGTTGGTGGTGATGTTAAAGGTACCTCCGCCGCCGAAGACCGCACCCATTTGCAAACTGCCACTTGTCATGGCACCTGTCGAAAAAGTCATGGTACCTAAGTTGCCAGTCATCAAGCCCTTGCTGCCAAAGCCGTTAACCGCAATCAGCTCAGACGTACCCAGCGTTAGTCCTGCGGAACTGCCGGAAAGCATTCCACCGCTGTTGGTGAAGTCCACCGAATTATCGGCAAAAGCCGCCAAGGGCAAAGCCATAGCAAGGAGAGCCATCAACACGATCCGCTTCATAACTATCTTCCTCCTGAACCCGTTAAAAAACCCTGAGTGTTGAACGAGAGGCCCGCGCCTCCGTTGGGGGAGAGACCTAGCTCTCCTAGCCCCTTGATGTGCAACCTGTCTGCCAAACCATCGTAAATTATAAGCTGTTGAATACACAACACTTGCTCCGAATGAGGGTCGAGAAGGTCGGTTTGAAGTTGCAAAGAGCTGCACACTAAGTACTTCCTCTTGCGTTCATCCCAGTAACCACGATCGGCCAATATCCCCGCGCCTACCCGTCGGGAGCAAGTTTGCAGCCGAAACCTTAGGCTGGTCGTGCCATGCCGATGGCGCTGACGTGGAATTCACGATCGTGACTTACCCAGATATGGTGGGCCCGAGCAGCTCTTGGGGGAGGGCTGTTCGGGCGCTCCGGAGCTCGCAAGGGTTGCGGAGCGCTCTTAATTTTTCTCTGGGATCTGAACCCTCCTACCGAAGCGCGCCGGGTTCGATCATCTCCCGCAGGCGGCGCGAGAGATTGGTGGCCAGCGACCTGTAAAAGCGGGACGCCAGATGGGGGAAAAGCTCGAATAGACTTTCAAGGGCTGAACGGTCCAGATGGTAGGCATCGACATCGTCGTGGGCAACCACGTTCGCGCTGGCCGGCATGTCTTCCAGAAAAGCCATCTCCCCGCAAATCTCCCCTGGCCTGATTTCCGGAGATGTCGTGCGTGGCGGAATCTGCACTCGCGCCGTCCCCTTGAGCAGCAGATACACGCCATTCGATCTCTTACCCTTATGAACCAGCGTCTCTCCTTTGCGGAAGCTGATCCTTGTAGCCTTGTCGGCCACCAGCGACCAATCATTGGGCGTGAGATAGACCAGTCCGTCCTTCGATGAAGAAAGTACGGAGACTTCCTGTTCGATAACCTTGGGCATCGTTCGCCTGAACCCGAGCTCCGGAGATTCGCTCCGGCAGATGACTCATACAGTTCGACAGACACAACAGGGTAGCATTAAGACTAGCAGAAAGCGCGGCTCATAGAAATCCGTCTGGCTCTCCAGGTACACCGAAGTACCTTGATCTGGCGCGATGGGGAGGGCTAAGTACAGGGAGACGACTCCAGCTCAGCGACGACGAGTGAATATACAAACCAGCCACCACTTCGACGGGCAGATGCCAGAATCCGCCGTGGCTGGGTAGCAAAATCGCTTATCCGCTATGCCGCCAAAGGAGGAGCGCTCGAAAGCTCTTCGTACTCCTTCTTTGTTAAACGCAGCGAAGCCGCCTCAATATTTTCGGAAAGATGTTCAACCGAGGATGTTCCCGGAATCGGCAACATGATCGGCGAGCGTTGCAGCAACCAGGCGAGTGCGACCTGCAGCGGTTTTTTCTGCTCTGCTTTCGCCACACGATTCAGAAGCTCGCCCGCCGCTTTGCCTGCTCCCAGCGGAAACCATGGGATGAACGCAATTCCGTTTTGCTGGCAATAGTCCACCACGTAATCCCATTCGCGATCGGCGAAGCTGTAGCGGTTCTGGACCGAGACGATGGGCAAGACCTTGCGCGCGCGCTCGATGTGTTCCTGAGTAACGTTCGAGAGCCCCACCAAATGAATCTTTCCCTCTCTCTGCAACTCCGCCAGAGTCTCCACCGACGCTTCGAAAGGCGTCACCGGATCGGGCGCGTGCAGTTGGTAGACGCCGATGCGATCCACCCGCAGCCGCTTCAGACTGCCTTCGATCGCCTTGCGCAGATGAGCCGGCGACGCATCGTGCGTCCATTGATTGGGCCCGGGGCGGTTCCAGCCGCCCTTAGTGGCAATCACCAGATCCTTGGGATAGGGAGATAACGCCTCCGCGATCAGCTCTTCGCTGACAGCAGGTCCGTACGAATCGGCGGTATCGATAAAATTGACGCCAAGCTCAACCGCCCGCCGAAGCACCTCCAAGGCCGCCTTCCGATTTTTTGGCGGACCCCAGATTCCTTCGCCGGTAAGGCGCATGGCTCCGTAACCGAGGCGATGTACGCTAACTTTTCCGCCCAGCGAAACATTTCCCGCTACACTTGCAGAAACCTCCTGCTTGCTACTCATCCTGGACCTCCAAATTCCTGCTTAGTTTGAATTTATTTTGCACCTTTGTCAGATTGAGTGCCAAGGGCAGCGGGTGGGCAACCGGCATTTTGATCAACTCGTTTGGCCGCCGGAACAATTATGGTGCGCCCTGAGAGATTCGAACTCCCGACCTTCTGGTTCGTAGCCATCTCAGGGCACTATAGCAGGATCGATCACAATCGCTAAGTCCCTATCAAATCAACGGACCGGTGCCGAACGGAGTTCAGCCTGATATGGCCTGATACAAGCTGAGTACCCACAAAATCCACCACCGTCATCCCGGACTTGTGGCAGTCGTCGCAACTGCAGGACGCCGTCTAGCAACTGTGGTGACTGCCGCGTTCGCAGCAGCCGCCGACCTTGAAGGCGCCGGCATGACGCCAGCCCTGGCCGGTGAGGCGCCCGACTCTCCCTGGTCGTTATCCAATGACGATGATCTGATCGTCGCGCCAGCCGAGTGCGCTTGCTCGGCTGCGCAGTGCGTATTGCCGTTTCGTACTCTCGACGTTCTCGATGACTTGCCGCATCGATGATTGCCGAATGTACAGATACGCACTCCGCACTAGGTGGTGAGGTTGGACTTTCAAAGACTCGCTCATGGTGTCACTCCTCGATGGTCGCTCATTGCCATCGCCGCGAAGATAGGAATGAGAGTTCTGGATTCACTCGAGGGCGCGCAGTTCAACGCCGGCGGGCAACTCGGCTGCAGGGACAAGTTCGCGCCAGCGACAGCCATGGCTCGTGCCCAGCCCCACATGCCGCGACGCAACAAAAGCATGAGTCCGCTGCGAGCCTCGGGTGGGTAGCGCGTGGGCGAGCGCGGCTCGGCGTAGAGTCTCGTATTGGGCTACGACGCTCGTCCTATGACCCTTCCGAGCCCTCGCCAGAGTTTGATGTCATCGCGGAGTTTTTTTACGACCGCTCGCTCGATCGTCCTCGGGTGTACCCGCTTCTCTTTTGGGTGGAAAATGGCGAGAAACTCGAACTTTTGCGCCAGGAAGCCCGCAGGCCAGCAATCATCATGTCCGGTGACCCTGCGGCAAGGCGAAAACTTCGCCGAGACGCGAGCCGTCTTTCCAATGTTCACGTAGGTCCGGCGCATTCTGGCAGCCGGGGCAAAACCCCGCTGTGGTGGAAACTGTGGGTTCTCGCGCCCGGGTCCGACCGTGGCGCCTTCCGCGCACTAAGCTGAAAATAAAGGGGTAACGCTAAACTTCGCATATTATGAAGTTCTCCCTTGACGCCATCTTCGCAAAATGCGAATATAGTCCCGGATGTGGGTCATCAGCAGGAAAAAGCTCGTTGAGGCGGCACAACAGCATGGCGATTTGAACGGGGCGCTCGATGCCTGGTACAGGATCACAAAACAGGCAAGCTGGACGAACATCAACGACGTGCGTTTGGTGTTCTCGACGGCTGACCTGACAGACTGATAACTTGGATCAATTACGAAAGCCACAAAGTTTTCATCCGGCGCGTTTTGACTCACGCCGAGTACGACAAGGAGGACTGGAAGAATGAATGCCACGGCACTTAGCCCCGACTACACGATTGCGAACGCTCCTACTGTCATTCACTCGGACGAGCAGAACGAGGAGTACATCCGGCTCCTGTGGGACTTGGAACATAAGGAGAGCCTCACCAACGGCGAGGCGCGGCTGGCGGAGTTGCTTACGCTTCTCATCTCCGACTACGAGGAGAAGAACTACCAACTCAGGGCGGCCACCCCGCTGGAGATCATCGAGGAGCTGATGGCGGCCAACGATCTCCGACAGAAGGATCTGGTGAGCGTGTTCGGAACGGAAAGCGTCGTTTCGGAAGTGCTGAACGGTAAGCGGGAACTCAACAAGGAACACATCCGGCGACTGAGTGAGCGCTTCAAGGTTTCGCCTGCTCTGTTTTTCTGAGTCAGGCCGAAAGTTCGCGGAACCGAAGGCCCGACCTCGATGGTAGGGCTTTTGCTTTGGTTATCTCAGGCGCTGCAAAGCACAGGGGGTCCGCGCGTGCTGAAACCGAACGAGCGGGCCGCCCCTAGCGTGGCTAGCTTTTGCACCAGGAAGCCCGCAGGCCGGCGATCATCATGTCCGGCGACCCCGCGCCCGGCAGGCCAAAACTCGCCGAGCCGGAACTCGGGCCCAGTACCCACAAATTCCACCACAGTCGGCTTTCGGGCAAAAACGCGCCGGCTCGTAATCATCAGAAACGCCAGTGTTCACGCGGGTGAAATGGTGCGCCCTGAGAGATTCGAACTCCCGACCTTCTGGTTCGTAGCCAGACGCTCTATCCAGCTGAGCTAAGGGCGCAGGTTTCTGGTGGGTACTCAACGTGCTCGGAAATTATAACGGAAACTTCCCCATCGCTGAAAAGTTCCGCCCCGCTAAAAAAGAACAAAAGAAACACAGTGATCCTTTGTAGCCTCTGGTTGCTTTCGTTCCGGCGCGCAATCTCATTTGCCCCGCTAGCGTCCGCTGCTCTATTTTCGGGGTGATGTAAGGTGTTTGCTGTACAACCAGTCGCCCCGCGCACCGGCCTTTTTAACAGTCTTGGGTGGGGCGCTTGCAATCGATTCGCGCCAAAAGTAAATCTTTCCACGCCCAGAGCAATTCCTACAACCCCTCCGGAGCGCGACGCATGTATTTTGAGCAGCTTACGGAACGGCACGAGATGTGCATATAACGGTAACAGACGAAGTGGCGCGCAACGGGGCGTTCCAAGGATGACTTCGGCCAGAGGTTCTCTTGGGCGCCCCTTGCATTACAAGTAGCAGGAGCGTTAGCCCTCCCCCCCAATTTCAAGCTAACGCGAGCTGTTCTCTCACGTCGACTCCGGCTTGGCGCAGCAGACGCGCCACCGCGTCTACCTTCAGGCGCGAGGCATCGTAACCCACCCGCACCGTGCGCTCCGCTGGGTTGAAACTCACCCCACGAATTCCATAAACTTCGCGCATTCCGTCGATGGCCCGCAATGCGGTTTCGCCCGGCACCGCGCCGTAGCGGAAAACAACGTCCAAGTACGTCATGAAAGAATCCTCTTCAGCGTAGGATAGTGACACCCAAGTGGTTAGGGCTGAATCCAATATAATGCATCGCCCATCGAACAGCCTTGCAAGTAGAACTACGTCGATGAGCACCCCGTCGAATCGACCCTCAACCCTGGAACGCGACCCCGTGTGCGGGATGAAGGTAGATCCCGCTAAGGCCAAACACATCTCCGAACACGGCGGGAAGAAGTACTATTTTTGTTGCGCAGCTTGCGTGGAGAAATTCCGGGCCGATCCGAGAAAATATGTGAGCGCCGCTCCGCCGGCAAAAGCAGCGGGATTAGTAATGTTGGGCAGCGCCAAGCCCGCGCCTCCCGGCCACTTGTATTTGATGGAGCCTCAGTCCGGCGCCACTCAGGCCTCCGTCTCGACGGCCTACGTCTGCCCCATGTGCCCGGAGGTTCGCGAGGCTAAGCCCGGAGCCTGCCCGTCGTGCGGCATGGCGCTCGAAGCCGATGTTCCCGTCGCCTCCACGCGCACCGAATACACCTGTCCCATGCATCCGGAAATCGTTCGTCCCGGGCCCGGATCCTGTCCCATCTGTGGCATGGCGCTCGAACCCCGCACGGTCACCGCCGCAGTCGAGGAAAATCCCGAAATCCGCGATATGACCCGCCGCTTCTGGGTCAGCCTCGCGCTGACCCTGCCGCTGCTCACGGTTGCGATGGGAGCGATGTTCGGGGATCGGCTTCACATAGATTTGAACCTGGACGGCGTGCCGCTCAATCTGCCCTGGCTCGAACTGGTTTTGGCGACGCCCGTAGTTCTCTGGGGCGGATGGCCTTTCTTTGAGCGCTTTTGGACATCCCTGGTCAATCGCAGTCCCAATATGTTCACGCTGATCGGCATGGGTACTGGCGTTGCCTACGGATACAGCGTGATCGCCACTTCGGCGCCGCAGATTTTTCCCGCGTCTCTTCGCGGCATGGGAGGCTATCCCGACGTTTACTTCGAAGCCGCAGCCGCCATCACCACGCTCGTCCTGCTCGGCCAAGTCATGGAACTGCGAGCCCGCAGCCGCACCAGCGCCGCCCTTCGCGCCCTGCTCGATCTCAGTCCCCGCACTGCTCGTCGTCTCAACCCCGATGGCACCGAGAAGGATATTCCGCTTGAGCAAGTGCAATCGGGCGACCGTCTGCGGGTGCGTCCCGGAGAAAAAATCCCGGTAGACGGCGTGCTCCTCGAAGGCCGCAGTTCCATCGACGAATCGATGATCACCGGCGAATCCATGCCCATGGAGAAATCGCCAGAGAGCAAAGTGATCGGCGCAACCATCAACGGCACCGGCTCCTTCGTCATGCGTGCTGAGCGCGTGGGCAGCGAAACTCTGCTGGCGCGCATCGTCCAACTCGTCGGCCAGGCGCAGCGCAGCCGCGCCCCCATTCAGCGTCTCGCCGACCGGGTAGCGAAATGGTTCGTCCCTGTTGTCGTCGCGGTTGCGGCAATCACTTTTGTTGCTTGGCTGCTGTTCGGTCCGCAACCACGCTTCGCGCACGCACTGGTAAACGCCGTTGCCGTTCTCATCATCGCCTGCCCATGTGCCTTGGGCCTCGCCACTCCAATGGCGATCATGGTCGGCGTCGGCCGCGGCGCCCGGGCCGGCGTGCTCATCAAAAATGCCGAGGCCCTGGAGATTCTGGAAAAAATCGACACCCTGGTCGTCGACAAAACCGGAACCCTGACCGAAGGCAAGCCGGAATTGCTTGGGGCTCCTGTGTCACCCAATGACGGTGCTGAAGCCCTTCGCCTTGCAGCCAGCCTGGAGCGCGCCAGTGAACATCCGCTAGCCAGCGCAATCGTTCAGGCCGCGGAGAAACAGGGCCTTTCCCTTTCACAGCCACAAGATTTCAAGAATATCCCGGGCCGGGGAATCACGGGGACCGTCGATGGCAAACAAGTCGCCGTGGGTAACACCGCGCTAATGACAGAGTTGGGAGCCCTCGTCCGCGCGAACACAGAGTACCGTGATGGCAACCCCGGCGCCGGCATGACACTCTATGTTAGTGTTGACGGAAAATTCGTTCGAACCCTCACCGTCGTCGATCCGTTGAAGCCCAGCACTCCCAATGCCATCCGTGCCCTCAAGCGCCGAGGCATCCGCGTGCTGATGCTCACCGGAGATAACCGCGCCACCGCGGCGAATCTGGCCCAGGCGCTTGGCATCGAAGAATTCGAAGCCGAAGTGTTGCCGGAAGGAAAACTCGAGATCATCCGCAGACTGCAAGGGCAGGGAAGAGTTGTCGCGATGGCCGGCGACGGCGTCAACGACGCTCCCGCCCTCGCGCAAGCTGATGTCGGCATCGCCATGGGCACTGGCACCGACGTCGCCATGGAAAGTGGCGGCATCACGCTGGTCAAAGGCGACCTCACCGCAATTCTGCGGGCCCGCAATCTAAGCCGCGCCACCATGCGCAACATCCGTCAGAATCTTTTCTTCGCCTTCGTCTACAACGCGATCGGCGTCCCCATAGCAGCCGGGATCCTGTATCCCTTCTTCGGGCTGCTTCTCAGCCCCATCTTCGCCGCCGCCGCCATGAGCTTCAGTTCCGTCTCCGTGATCGCCAACGCGCTCCGCCTCCGCCAGGCAAAGCTGTGACGGGATCGCCTGAACGGCAAAGAAAATCTGTGATTCGGTTGTTCGATTTTCTCCGCGGCTCCGGAGTGAGGCCTACAGCTTCCCCAAGTACTCGATCACGTCGGGCTGCGTCCAGTCCACTGCGCCAATGAACTTGCGCCGCACGATTCCGCCGCGATCGATCACATATGTTTCCGGAAACTTGAACGTCCCGTAGAGCGCATTGCTCTTCTGATCTGCGTCCCGCACCGCAAGCAAATTCACGTTGTGATCTTTCAGGAACCGCTGGTAATTGTCCTGATCCACATCCACGCTGACCGCGAGCACAGTTACGCCTTTGGGCTTCATCTGCTGTTGCATCTGCACCAGCGACGGCATCTCTTCAATACACGGCGGGCACCATGTCGCCCAGAAGTTCAACACCACTACTTGGCCTTTCAGTTGGCTGAGGGTTACCGTCTGTCCGGCGTCCTGCACCGTGAAATCCGGCGCGGCGGAGCCGATCCGCGGAGGCCGCGTTCCGCTGTAGCAATCACAGAGTGCAAGCAGAAAAAAAACCAGGATAGCGGTGCTGAGAAAACGAAGAATGCGTCGCACCCCGCTATAATAATAGATTCGGCGTATGCCTGCGCGAGACACAGCAACCCGTCAAGCCGCCGTGTCGGTGATCATCCCGGCTCGCAACGAAGAAGCCTGCCTCGGCGCGTGTCTCCAATCTCTGGTCACGCAAGCTGGAGTCCCCTTCGAAATCATCGTGGTTGACGATCATTCCACCGACCGCACCCGCGAAATCGCCTCTTCGTTTTCGAGTTCGCCCAGTCCATACAGAGTCCGAATCATCGACGCCGCGCCACTCCCGGCAGGCTGGACTGGCAAAAACAATGCTGTCACCGCCGGCTCCAGAACCGCTCACGGCGATTGGCTGCTTTTTACCGATGCCGATACCCTCCATCTGCCCGGATCGCTCGCGCACAGCCTCGAGGAAGCCCAGCGCCGAGGCGCCGCGATGCTCTCCTACTCACCCGAACAAGTTGTGAAGGGCTTCTGGGAAAAAGCTGTGATGCCCGTGATCTTCGCCGAACTGGCAGCAACCTTTCGCCCGTCCCAGGTGAGCGATTCCAACTCTCCCGCCGCAGCCGCCAACGGGCAGTACATCCTGATCACGCGCGAAGCCTACGATGCTGTCGGCGGACACACCGCCGTTGCCGGCGATCTGCTCGAAGACGTTGCCCTGGCTCGCGCCGTAAAACGCTCGGGCAGGAAAATCTTCTTCCGCTTCGGCGGCGATGCCGTCCGCACCCGCATGTATCGCACCTTCGCCCAACTCCGCGAAGGTTGGACCAAGAACCTGGCGCTCCTGTTCCCCTCGCCGCTGCGCCTCGCCGCGCTTCGTGCAATTGAATTTGTCCTGATCCTCGCCGGCTTCGCGATCGCCGTCGCTACCGCTCTTCGCGGACATTGGCAACCCGCAATGGTGGCAGGCATACTGGGCCTGATCTTGTACACGTTTCTTCTCGCGCGAATCCGCCGCGCCCATTTTTCCTGGGACGCAAGCCTTCTCGCTCTCCTCGGCCTCCCTCTGTTCTCCTATCTTTTGCTGCGCTCGGCCAGGGCGCACGCGAACGGTAGTGTCCCTTGGAAGGGCCGTACCTATTCGGGCGAAACCTATTTACTGGCAACTCTCCACTGATCAATAGCAACTGGTTTTATGGTCTATCTCACGCGCAAAGCTGAATTCGCCGCATCGCACTACTACCACAACCCGGATTTCACCGCGGAAGAGAATCGCCGTGTGTTCGGCAAATGCAATAACCCCAATGGCCACGGCCACAACTACACGCTGGAAGTGACGGTAAAAGGCGAAGTCGATCCCCGCTCCGGCTTCGTCGTCGACCTCAAGCAACTCAAAGACATCATGCACCGCGAGGTCCTCGATGCGATGGACCATCGCTTTCTCAACAAAGAAGTTCCCGAATTCCTGCATCAGATCCCCACCACGGAGAACATCGCCATCGCCATCTGGCAGCGCCTGGTCACCAAACTCGAACACGCCAAGCTGCACCGGGTGCGGGTTTACGAGACCCCAGATCTATTCGTCGATTTCTACGGTGAACCATGATGAAAGATGGAAGCTTTACCCTGTGGACCCCCGTCTCCCCGGTGTTGAGGATTTTGGACCGGGTCAGGTTGAAAGGAACAAATAAGGCGAAGGCATGAAAGCTCATCTCTCCCGCCGCTACCTGTTCTCCGCGTCGCACCGTCTGCACAGCGAAGCCATGTCCGACGCAGAGAATCAGACGACGTACGGAAAATGCAACAATCCCTACGGACACGGACACAACTACATCGTCGAGGTGACCGTCAGCGGTCAAGTCGATGAAAAAACCGGAATGGTCTGCAACCTCACCGATCTCGAC
Source organism: Candidatus Sulfotelmatobacter sp. (assembly GCA_049584315.1). Classification (GTDB taxonomy): domain Bacteria; phylum Acidobacteriota; class Terriglobia; order Terriglobales; family Acidobacteriaceae; genus Sulfotelmatobacter. The sequence continues at coordinate 15,254 of JBAUXO010000141.1, forward strand.
GGTTTCATCGAAAGGAGAGTGCTCGCCCGCTTCGATCACGAGAATTTGAATACGGTGAAAGAGTTCACTCAGAAAGTGCCCACCACGGAAAACCTCTGTATGCAGATCTACGAAATAGTGCAGCGCGGCTTCCCCCACGCGCATCTTGAAAGAGTGCGCCTGGAAGAAACGATGATGAATTCGTTCGAATATGCAGGCCGGGCACCCGCCGAAGGGAATTGGAGTGGTTGATTTTTCAATCGCAAAATGACGCGATGACAAAATGACTCGATTGACATGACCATGAAACCTACAACCGAATCGCAAACCCTCACCAGCGCTAGCTTTGAGGACCTCGTCCAGGAAATGCTCATTCGCCTCGGCGAGGATCCGCACCGCGAAGGTCTTCTGCAAACTCCCGAGCGCGTTCGCAAGTCCATGCAGTTTCTCACCCGCGGCTACACCGAAGATGCGGAGGCCTTGCTCAAGGGCGCTCTTTTCACCGTCTCCTATGACGAAATGGTTATCGTCAAGGACGTAGAAATGTTCAGCCTCTGCGAGCACCACCTGCTGCCGTTCTTCGGCAAAGTGCACGTTGCCTACATCCCCAACGGCAAAGTCATCGGCCTCAGCAAAGTTCCGCGCCTCATCGAACTGTTCTCCCGCCGCCTGCAGATTCAGGAGCGCCTTACCACCCAGGTCGCCGAAACCATCCAAAAAGTAATCGAGCCGCAAGGCGTCGGCGTGGTCATCGAGGCCCGCCATTTATGCATGATGATGCGCGGCGTCGAGAAGCAACATTCGGCAGCCGTGACTTCCTCCATGCTCGGCTGCTTCCGCGATTCCAACGAAACGCGCTCCGAGTTCCTGTCGCTGATCCGTCAGCGCCCCAACGGAATCTAGCGGCGTTGCTCTAGGTTGTGGGAGAGGGACACTCCGTGTCCACTCGTCGCGATCTGGTAAACGGAGTCCTGGAGTTCATCCCAGTTCGTTTTACTTGCGTCGAATTTCCAGCTAAGATACGCGCGTCCAAATCTCCGGAGGAGCCAGTTATGAGAAAGGCGCCGTTTCTGACCGCAGTCGTGTTCTCCGTTGCGATTCTTGCTTTCTCTGCCCACACCCAGGACGCCAAGAAGGAAGTGAAGCCGCCAGACAGCCCGTCGAAAGTCGTGCTCGACTCCTGGAACGACATTGGCCGCAAGCTCATCGCCATGGCCGAAGATTTTCCCGAAGACAAATACGATTTCAAGCCCACCCCCGCCCAGCGCAGCTTCGCCGAGCAACTGCTCCACGCCGCCAACGCGAACTATTTCTTTTCTGATCCCGCCATGGGTAAGAAGTCGCCGCCCGAAGAAGATCCCAAGCGCACCGATTACAAAACCAAGGCGGACATCGTCGCCTTCGTGAAGCAGTCCTTCGCCGATGGCGCGGCCGCCATTAAGGCTAAGGGCGACAAGGGAATGTCCGACCTGCTCGTCGACCCCTTCGCCAACCAGCAGGTCCGCGTCCTCGACATGGCTTACGGTTTCATCGAGCATTGCGGCGAACACTACGGCCAGCTCGTCGTCTACTATCGCCTCTCCGGCCTCGTCCCCCCGGAGTCGCGCCCCAAAAAATAACGATCCGAGATTCACGAACCGCCAAGACACTGACGTATCGCGGCACGCGGAGTACGGGACTTGAAGTCTATCGCGACGGTTTCGACAACGGAAAGCCGTCAGCGAATCAGGGATCGTTCGTTCGAGCCTTGTTTCCCATCGTGGATGAGTCGAAGCCGGCCTTCTGGAGCGTGAAGCGCGACGCCGAGAACACATGCAAAATGGGCGTCCGCGCAGCCGCAGGCAGTATTGAGGAAGTTTCAGGCATCTATGTCGAATGACCCTGCGGAGACCTTCATCTGGGGGAGGGTCTGTTCCAGTTTATGCGCTCAGGGAACGTGGTTCTCTATTTCCCCGGGGATGCACCCGGCCCGGCCTCTGATTGCCAATGCGGCGACCGCAAGCCACCTTCCGCCTGAAGTGGTGAAGTCTCTAGGGACGCCGCGATGTTTGGAATCTTCCCAGCAACTGGGCCTAGCCGTGGAACAGGATTAGTTACCGACGGCGTACGGATAGCGCAACTGCCGCTCACCGAAAACTTTCACCAGCAGCGCTCCTGAGATAAATCCGCCCACGTGCGCCCAGAAGGCTACTCCACCCATGTTTTGCCCCCGCACCGCCAGCGCCGTCGCCGTGCCGCTTAGAAAATTCAAGACGAACCAGTATCCCAGGATGATCCACGCGGGCACCCACAGCACAAATATAAAGAACCAGGTCAACACCCGCGCCTTGGGATACAAAATGAAATAAGCGCCCAGCACTCCGGCGATCGCTCCGCTGGCTCCAACCGCAGGTGCAGTCGAATGCAGATTCATCGCGACATGCGTGCCCATCGCGATCACACCGGTGAGGAGGTAAAAGACCAAGTACTTGAAGTGTCCCAGGTAGTCTTCAACGTTGTCGCCAAAAATATAGAGAAACCACATGTTGCCGATCACATGCATCCATGAGCCGTGCAGGAAAAGTGAGGTGAAGAGGGGAACCACGATGGCTGCCAGCGGATACCGGTGCGAGCCTCCCAGAAATACGGCGAGATGATACGGCACCACCCCGAACTGATGAATCAGCGAGTTCAGACTCTGCGGATCGAGCGACCACTCAAAGAAAAAAATCACCACGTTCAGCCCGATTAAAAACCAGGTCACGAACGGGGAGCTATACCGAGGCTGGTCGTCGCGAATAGGAAGCATAAGAAATCTGGTAACTTGGTGATTGAGCGATTTGCTTTGAAAACCGCCGCGAGCCGGCCTGAGGTTTCCAAATTACCAAATTACTCAATTACCAAATTACCAAATTCTTCTATGAATGGCGTCATCGTCATCGACAAGCCCTGCGGTTGGACCTCTCATGACGTAGTCAACCGCATGCGCCGCATTCTGCAGCAGCGCTCGGTCGGTCACCTCGGCACGCTCGATCCTCTCGCTACCGGCGTGCTCCCGCTCGTCACTGGATCTCTCACCCGCCTGGCGCAGTTCTACATCGCTTCCGAAAAGACCTACGAAGGCGTGATCCGTTTCGGTTTTGCCACCAACACTTACGATGCCGATGGTGAACCATTGGGCGAAGTGTCTCCAGCCGCTCCCAGCTTGCACAATCTCCAGCAGCTTGCTGCCGAATTCCACGGCCTCATCGCCCAAATCCCTCCGCCATTCTCCGCCAAGAAAATCCACGGCGTCCCGGCGTATGAATTGGCCCGAAAACAAAAAGAGGTCATCCTCCAGCCGGTTCAGGTCGAGATCAAAGACTTCACCATCACCGCAGTAGAAGCCGATCGCGCTCATTTCCGCGCCCGCGTCTCTTCCGGAACGTACATGCGTTCCATCGCCCACGAAATGGGCCAGCGTCTCGGCTGCGGAGCCCATCTCGAATCACTCCGCCGCACCTCCGTTGCCGAGTTCGACATCACCCAAGCCCACACCATCGAGGAGATCGAGCATCAGCAGCCGGTCGCAGCTCAGATCCAGACCTGTCATTCCGACTGGAGCACCGCTTTCCCCCAGGAAAAGGGAAGCGAAGTGCCGAAACCTGCTGTTCTGGAAGGCAGCGGGAATGCAGAAGTCAGCAGCAAGGCTTGCGGCAGCACCCTCGCCTCGCTGTTCGTTCACCCCCGCCGACTTCTCCCGCGCTTTCCCGCCGTCACCGCCGACGAAGCCACCGCCGCCCGCATCCGCAGCGGCCGCCCGGTCAATCTCCCCGAGCTCTCCCGCGCCCGCCAGGTCAAAGTCTTCGCCGGACAAACAGTCCTGCTCGCCATCGCCACCCGCGTCGCCGGCACATTGTTCCATCCGAAAATAGTTTTCCCGGCAGAAACTGAAAGCGCTGTTCATACCCCTTCGTCATTCTGAGCCCCTCGTCTCGGGACCCGTCGAACTCCGGACAATCCGTAACCTTCACGGCCGCCTTCGCGGGCCAGTTCGGCGGCCCCCGTGACCGGCTCCGTTACTCTTATGGACGGCACAACTCTGGCGATGGTGAACCTCTGCGGAAGCAAGGCGAAATACACAAGTTCCAACCTGGGAGGAGCTTTGAAATCAAAGACAAAGGAAGGGAGCGGCCCGGTCGGCAAATAGCCTTAGGACGATCGTGCTAACTTGACACCGCCTCTATTCAATGTCCGATAATATGTATTATGTAAAGCCCCGGCGCTGCCTGCCCGAACTGCGCCCATAGGTTGTTTACGGCATTTGGGGGATTTGGACCGCACCCACGGAAAATCGTCGCGGCCGGAGCTATTTGCCTACATCTTGTACTTCCCCAAGTCCTCGTCGTTCAGCCCTTCGAGATACTTTCGCAGCTCTTCAGCGCTCACCCGATCCGACATGTTCGCCGCCTGCTTCGAATTCTTCAACACGATCTCGTCCACAAAGATCGGACAATCCACGCGCAACGCCAGCGCCAGCGCATCCGACGGCCGCGAATCAATGCTCACGATCTCGCCTCCGCGCTCCAGCCAGATCACCGCATAAAACGTATCTTCGCGCAGCTCCGTCACCACTACTTTGTGCACCTGCGTCTCCAGCCCGGTCAGCACATTCTTGATGAGATCATGCGTCATCGGACGCGGCGTGTTCACCTTCTCCATCTCCAGCGCGATCGCGTTTGCCTCGTAAACCCCCACCCAGATGGGCAACACCGATTCCCCCGCCACATCCTTCAAAATCACAATAGGCGTATTCGTCACCGGATCCATCAAAAGGCCGCGGATTGTCATTTCTACTTCCATCGGGAACTCCTGGAAACGCTGCGCGTTTCAGAACGCTTACTTCGGCTTTTATATCACCAATTCTCCTAGAAGGCTGTTGGGAAAGCTTTGGGTTGCTCTTACCTTTACGTACGATCCCGGCTCGAGAGCCGAGGTTTCGGGGGCGGTGAAGTTCAGAGTCTTGTTGTGGCTGGTGCGCCCAATCCACTGTTGACGGGCCTCGTTTCTGCCTTCAACCATTACCTCCAGCTTCTCTCCTATGTATTTCGTATAACGCGTGATCTGTATCTCTTTTTGATGCGCCATCAGCTCTGCCAGTCGGCGCGATTTCTCCTGATCGGGAATGGCATCTTCGAGGGCCAGTGACGGCGTGTTCGGACGCGGCGAGTATTTGAAGGTAAAAACCGCATCGTAGCCCACCTCGTCAAGCAACGACAAAGTTTCCCCGAAGTCTGCTTCGGTTTCCCCGGGAAAGCCAACGATGATATCGCTGGTGATGCTGATCGGGCGCCTGGCGGACTTCATCCACGAGATTCGCTCGATATATTGTTCGCGAGTGTAGAGGCGCTGCATCGCATTCAGCACCCGGTCTGAGCCGCTTTGCACCGGCAGGTGCACGTGATCGCAGAGCGTAGGGACGGCGTCGATGGCCTCGACGATGTCGCGTCCAAAGTCCCGCGGGTGCGAAGTGGTGAAGCGCACCCGCCGAATCCCGGGCACTTCTCCTACGGCGGCCAGCAATTCCGCGAACGTTCTCTTTTTCCCAGAAGCTGCGCCGTCCGGGTCTTTATAGGAATTCACGTTCTGGCCCAACAACTGGATTTCGGTGTAGCCGAGATCGGCCATCTGGCGGGCTTCGGAGAGCACGGACTCAGACGTGCGGCTCCGTTCTTTTCCTCGCGTGAATGGAACTACGCAGTAGGCGCAGAATTTGTCGCAGCCTTCGATGATGGTGATGTAGCCGCGATGGGGATTGGTGCGGGCGGTGAATTCCGTCTCGAAGCATTTGTCGGTTTCGCGATCGTCGAGTCCGGTTACGCGGATCGGGCTTCCGGCTTCGGGCTTAGGGGTTCCCGAGTTCCCTGCCCGCGCTTGGGCGCTTTCGAGTTGGCCGCGTTCTAGTTGCACCAGCATCTGCGGAAGATTTCTGTACGAAGCCGATCCACAGACCAGCGAGACATGCGGCGCGCGCGCGAAAATCTTTTCGCCTTCCTGCTGCGCCACGCAGCCCAGCACACCAAACTTCTTGCCCTGGGCCAGCAGCTTCTTGTAGTCCGCCAGACGATGGAAGACTTTCTGCTCCGCCTTATCGCGGATGGAGCAAGTGTTGTAGAGAATCAAGTCGGCCTGCTCGACCGTTTGCACCTGCCGGTATCCCTCGTGGACCAGGGTGCCGATGACCTTCTCGGAGTCATGCACATTCATCTGGCAGCCGAAGGTTTCGAGGTAAAAGGTCTTTTGTGAATCCCCAGTCATAATGGAGCTAGTATAACCCGCGTGGCAGGAGGCTCGTGTGGGTCGGACGCTCTTGTCCGACGGTTTTGACCTTGTAGCTGAAGTGGCACTTGATCCTGTCGTCGAGAACACGAGAACAGCCTCAACACCACCATCAACATCTCCAGGGTCGGACAAGCCTGTCCGACCCACAACTTCAACCCCAAGGCCAAAGCGACGCCACGACCCACGGGATTTGGGCGGATGTACACCGGGTCGAAGCTCTCCTCTAATCGAAGGACGTGGTCGAAGGATTCCTCCTGCCAGACTGGGCCCGTGCAGGTCAGCCGATGGTTGCCGCTACAACCGCGGGGTGGAGTTCGTCACGCATTTCATGATCGTGCAGGCAGTGTAGGAGTATTGCGTCTCGGGCTTCGGGAGGCCATGGGCTCCGATTCCTTTGCGAAGAGTTACGGATATGGCCCGGCCTGGCTTCCGATGGTGCCCACGCGGAGCTTCGCTGGAGTGGAGTCTCGTAGAATCGGGCAAGAAGTTCATCGAAACAGGCAAATCGGTAGGGGGTCGGCAGTCTATCCTTCATTGAGCCGCATGAATCAAGGCGAATAATGGGTACGTCGAAGGAGAAACCATGCAGAAACGCAAACTGGGAAAAAGCAATCTGGACGTTTCGGCTCTCGGCTTAGGCTGCATGGGGATGAGCTTTTCCTACGGTCCGCCGAAAGACAAACAGGAGATGACCACCCTTCTCCATGCCGCCGTGGACCGCGGCATCACGTTCTTTGACACCGCCGAAGTCTACGGCCCGTGGTTGAACGAAGAGCTCGTGGGTGAAGCCCTTGCTCCCTACCGCGGGAAGGTGGCGATCGCCACCAAGTTCGGGTTCGACGTCAGTCCGGACAAAGATCCTCGGGGAATGAAGGGCGCGCCGCCGGGTGTGAATAGCAAACCGGAGCACATCAAGCAGGCTGTCGAAGGCTCGCTCAAGCGGCTCAAAGTCGAGACCATCGATCTTTACTATCAGCACCGGGTGGACCCCGACGTTCCGATTGAAGACACGGCGGGTGCGGTGAAGGAACTGATTCAGGCAGGCAAGGTCAAGCATTTCGGCATGTCGGAAGCTGCCGCAAAGACGATCCGTCGTGCACACACAGTTCAGCCCGTCGCTGCGGTCCAAAGCGAATACTCGCTGTGGTGGAGGAAGCCGGAGGAGGAAGTGATTCCCACACTAGAGGAACTCGGGATCGGTTTCGTGCCTTATAGCCCATTGGGCAAGGGCTTCCTTACAGGAGCGATCGACGAAAACAAGAAATTCGACAGCTCCGACTTCCGCAGCACTCTGCCTCGCTTCACCCCCGAGGCCCTCAAGGCCAACCAGGCACTGGTTGACTTGCTCGGCCGGATTGCGCAGCGCAAGAAAGCGACCCCGGCTCAGATCGCACTGGCCTGGCTGCTCGCGCAAAAGCCGTGGATTGTTCCCATTCCCGGCACGACAAAACTGAACCGCCTTGAAGAGAACCTTGGTGCCGTGACAGTCGAACTGACGCGCAATGACCTTCGCGACATCGATGCCGCAGCCTCAAACATCACAGTGGAAGGTGCTCGCTACCCGGAACGCCTGGAGAAGATGACCGGTCTCTGAAGGGAAAGTCAAAGTTTGTGTACAAAGCGAAGGCTTATTCCGCTGCCACTGCGAAATCGCCAATGGAATCCGCCACGATCACGCGGCGTGAACCAACCGAACACGACGCGCAGATCGAAATTCTGTTCTGCCTCATATGCCACTCTGATCCCATTCGGTGCGCAACGAGTGGAGCGAATTCAGGCCCACTGTGTGCCCGATTGTCCCCGGCCATGAGATTGTCGGGCGTGTGACCATGGCTTCTCTCGAATCTGAGTGAACGGGAGACACGAGTGAGCGAGGAGCCGAACATGAAAAAACTGTTTTCGCTCGGCCTAGTGTTTTTCTTCATGGTGATGACCGCAACGACGCTGGCCAGCAGCCAGAGTGCGAGTGCAGAGCATCGCGAGGGAGAGGCGGGCATCCGGGGAAGGTTTGTCGGAGCGTGGCGGCTGGCCTGGCTCGAAGAGGAAGGCGCAGACGGCAAGATTCACGGGGCTGACTGTACCGGGATGCTGGTCTACACGAGCGACGGCCACTTGTCGGTCCAGGTGATGTACCGAGACCGGCAGGCCAACCCGCAAGCAGCGACCAGCGCCGCGCCGGTGCAATACGCGGAGGGCGGCTACGAAGCATCGTTTGGCACCTATGAGATCGACGAGCGCGCTCATACCTTCACCTTCCACGTTGAGGGTGCACTGGTGCGGACCCTTATCGGCAAAGACCTGACGCGCGCATACGAGTTTTCGGGCAAGCGGCTCATGGTGAAGTCGTCCAGCCCGGATGAACACTGGAGAGTTGCTTGGGAGCCTTACTAGGCGGCTCTGCAAGTCATTTGAGCGGATGAGCGGTCGCTGAAGAGGAAGGAGTTCGAGAAATGGAAATCAGAAGAGCTGGCACGCAGGCTTCCGCTAAGGGGCCATCGGAGTGGTTCACGGGCACGGTACGGATCGATCCGCTTTTTCAGGCTCCTGATCCGGCGTTCGTTCAGGGCGCCAGCGTCACCTTTGAGCCGGGTGCGCGGACAGCCTGGCATACCCATCCCCTCGGTCAAACCCTCATCGTCACCGCTGGATGCGGCCGCGTGCAGCGCTGGGGTGGTCCGATCGAGGAAGTACGGCCGGGCGATGTGGTCTGGTTCGCGGGCGGCGAGAAACACTGGCATGGGGCTACCCCCAGCACCGCCATGACGCACATCGCCATTCAGGAAAGGAAGGATGGCAAGGTGGTCGAGTGGATGGAGCACGTCCCTGACGAGCAATACAGTGCAGGAAATAAAGGAGATTCGAATGAGCAATAAGCCAGTCCGGAACCATGATCTAAAAGACCGCCTTTCCCGATCTCACGAAATCACCATCAGTGTGATCGGCAGGAAGTCAGGACGAACCATCTCAAAGCCGGTCTGGTTTGTATTGGAGGACGACAAGGTTTTTCTGCTGCCGGTGAAGGGGTCGGACACGCAGTGGTATAAGAACGTGTTGAAGAACCCATCGATCCGGATTGATGCGGGCGGGAAAGCGGCTGATTTCAGAGCTATTCCTATTAGTGAGGCCAACCCGGTGGCGTCGGTGGTCGAAAAATTCCGCGGCAAGTACGGAGCGGGCGACGTGAAGAAGTACTATTCAAAGTTCGACGTTGCCGTTGTCGCCCAGATGCGATGACTGCCATCATGATTACGAAACAGGTATTCTCGAACGCGTGAAGAGCAATGCCAAACCCGCGTCTTCGGCGGAGCCAAACGAACCAGCCACGGTGAAGTTGGCCCGCTGCATCGCTGCCTATGCCCCACACGACGGCAGTTTTGAGCTGGGCGTTCCTGGTTTGCACGCCAGCCGCTTTTCGCGAATCAACACGGAATGTTTTCATTCCGTGCGGTTGCCTTCCTTGTGCATCGTCGCCCAAGGAGCGAAGACCGTCATCGTGGGGCAGGAGGTTTATCAGTACGACGCGGCGCGTATGATCGTGTTCTCCGTTGCATTACCAGTCGCTTCCCAGATCACGCAAGCCAGCCATTCCGAGCCCTACCTCGCTCTAAGGCTGGACCTCGACCCTGGAAAGATTGCTGAGTTGGTCTTGAAGGTATACCCGCTCGGTCTGGCGCCAGGGCAGGAGAGGCGCGCCGTGTACGTCACTCCGGCCGATACAAGCATGGTCGCCGCCGCCACGAGGCTCGTGGAGTGTCTAGCCCAGCCCGGGGATGCCGAGCTACTCGCCCCGCTGGTGATGGACGAGATGCTGATCCGGCTACTGCGCAGCCCCATCGGTGTTCGCGTGGCTCAAATGGGCTTTGCAGAGTCCAGCCTGCACCGAGTTGCGAAGGCGATTTCCTGGCTACGCACCAACTTCTCTCAACCTATGAAGGTCGAAAAATTGGCTGGGCTGGTGAACATGAGTGTGTCCTCTTTCCACGAGCACTTTAAGTCAGTCACTTCCATGAGCCCTCTGCACTATCAAAAGGTGCTGCGACTGCAGGAGGCGAGGCGTCTTATGTTATTGACGGTGCTGGACGCGGGTAGCGCGAGTCAGCGCGTAGGCTATGTGAGTGCTTCGCAGTTCAGCAGAGAATACAGCCGCTTCTTCGGGAATGCACCGACCAAGGACGTCGCCAGATTGCGTCAAGAGACTCGACTCGGAGTGTGATGCAATTTGAAAGGAACATTCTCTCTGCAATCGTCGTACCCAAGCTAAAGGGAGGCACGATATGTATTGCAACGCTTGCGGCAGGGCCCTCGCTGAGGATGACCGGGTCTGCTCCGGTTGTGGCAAGATAGTGGGGATTCCATCCGCGCCCAAGAAGCTGATGCGCTCCCGGGCCGAGAAAAAGATCGCCGGCGTTTGCGCCGGGCTCGCTCATTATTTCGATCTCGACGCAACGCTGGTACGCATCGCATGTCTCTTCATCACCCTTGTGTCAGGAGTGTGTCCGGGCATCATCACGTACCTGCTCGCATGGATCATCGTTCCCTCGGAGCCGGAGCTCAAGTCGGTAGTCGTGGTGCAACAGACGGTGCCAGGTTAGGGATCTACGCGGGCCTACGCACCCGGCGCCAGTTTTCGGGGCTGCCCAATCGTGACCGATTCGATCTTCGTCCTAGCACGTGCCGCCGACTTGCCTATTCGGTCGCGTGCTCGGACGATCCATTTATTCGATTCAGGGTGGCGGGGACAATCTCTAGGTCTGGCTGCTGATACTGCATGGCAGCTCTGACATCTTTACGCCCCATTGTCCTCATTACCGCCGCTAGTGTGCTGTCCCAGCCAATTCTTTACAACGGCGCACCTTGTCTAGGATCACGTCAGCAGTGGCCTTCCAGGCGAACGGCTTGGGCGTATCGTTCCAGCTTGCAAGCCACGCATAGATGGCGCG
>JBAUXO010000142.1:0-6021 GCA_049584315.1 Candidatus Sulfotelmatobacter sp.
AAGCAGCCATTCCATGTTTCCGCAAAGGAGCGTACGTGGGAAGCGGCGGACAGAAGAGCAGCAACTGCGTCCAGACCGCTACTAACGGACGTTTGCGCCAGTCATACCGCGAAGCGGTTTAGTCCGAGAAGTATTATGTTGTCGACAACATAAGCCCACGAAATGCTGCATCGAGGCGAGCGTCGAACGATGACCACGAAGCAGGTTCGTGAAACCGAGGCCGAAGCCGTGGCCTTTGTGGTCTGCCAGTCAGTCGGACTACAGAACGGAACCGCGTCCCAGGATTATGTTGTCCCCAGATTTATGTGACGTTCAGCATCCGTCGGCCGATAGACAGTGGGATCCAACTGGCCGAACGTCACATAAGTTGGTTAGAGTTGAGCCAGGAACTTCAGCAGGTCAGGATTGTCGCGCCAACGTTTTCGCGGTTGCCGCAGTTTGGTTTCACACATGCCCAGCGCCTTCGCCTTCATCTCCAGATCGCTTTCCGCATAGATGTTCGTGGTGTCGATTGAGACATGACCCAGCCATGCGCGGATCGTGTTGATGTCGACTCCCGCCCGCAACAGGTGGGTGGCCGTAGTGTGCCGAATCGTGTGCGGCCCGATTCGTTTATGTCGCAACCCTGCCCGATTGCCTCTGGCTATTCTGGCGTAACGAGTGACGATGTCGTGCACGCCGAATCGTGTCATCGCTCGTGCAGAACGGCCAAGGAACACTCGTTCGTGCTCGGCCCGTTTCGTGACCAGCTCCTTCAGGACCGCCGTAGTAGATGCCCACAGCGGGCAGAAACGGATCTTGTTTCCTTTACCGCGCAGTTGCACGAACGACTGGGATTTCTCCCGTGGCCCGTGCAATCGTAGGTCGCCGACTGTCAGTTGGGCCACTTCGTCAGCTCGGGCCCCAGTGTTGTACAGGAATAACAACAGGGCGTAATCTCTTGATCCGAGCTGTCTGGTACGGTCAGGGGCGGCGAGCAGTGCATCGATTTCGTCTTTGTCGAGATACCCGACTGGCCTGTGTCCTGATTTCTTAAAAGGGATGCTGCGGATCTGCGCGCACCAAGACAGATGTTCCGGGCTGCGCTCGCCGACGAACGTCGCCAGCGTGCGTAACGCGGCTAATCGCTGATTGCGCGTTGCGACCGAGCACCCGCGTCTTTCCTCGATGTGGCACATGAACCTTCTCACCAGATCAGCGCTGAGGTCCTCTACCAGCATCTCATCCGGCTTCCTGTGTAGGGCTCCGCTGGCGAAGATGACGAACAGCCGTAGTGCATCACGATAACTGTGCTGCGTGTTACGGGCGAAGTTGCGATCCGTAGGCAGATATTCCAGCAGAAAACGCTTGATCCATGGCGCCAGAGCGCGCTTATCTTTCATCGGCGCCTCCGCACACGTACTGCTCGAAGCGACGATTCGCCTGCTGGAGCAGCTCCGGGGTCATAGTGAGGTATCTCTGCGTTGCACTCAGATCAACATGGCCGAGATAAGTGGACAGCGCAGGAAGCAAACGCTGCACGTCCGCATTCTGTCGGTACCATTCCGTCAGCCGATGAACCGCGAATGTGTGTCGCAGATCATGAAGCCTGGGCTGGAAGTAGGAATCGTCGCGACGCTCTATGCGTGCGATCCGTCGCAAGCGCGAGAAGCTTGTACCGGCAACCTGGGCCGCGATCGGGTTACCGCTCTTCGTCTGAAACAATGGTCGATAGTGTTGGTTTCGTCGTCCCGGCTGCCCGAGGTATTGCCGGATCAGCTTCGCGAGATCCGGTCCGAGCGGCACGAGGCGGGACTTGTAAAATTTCGTATCGCGTATCGTAACAAGGCCGAGCGTCAGATCCACATCCATGAGCCCGAGCCGAAGCGCTTCGCCGAGCCGCATGCCAGTTGCGTACAGAAACAGCAACAGGGTACGGAATGTAGCTTCCGACATGACACAAGCGGACCTCCGTTGGCAGCGCCGCACGCCGTCGAGAAGTGAGCGTAAGTCGGATCGCGAGTAGATATACGGAACGAAGCTTTGCATAGTTTTGGGAGCGGAGGGCGGCAGCGGCGGGGATTTCAGTCGACCGCGTGCTGTCCAGTAATCGAAAAAGGTGCGCAGCGTGCCGCGTTTGCCGCTCCAGGTGCTGGGCATTACGCGCGAGCCGTCGAGGAATGCGGTGACTTGCTGGACGGTGATGTGGTGAAGATCGATGTCGCCACAGTGTCGAAGAAACGAGCGTAGTATGTTCGTGGGACTGTTGAACCGCATGCCGGCGTCACGTTTGCGCTGGATGTAGAGGTCAACCGCTTGGGAGAGCTTCATGCCAGCCCTCCCAGGTCGACGGCCGCCACAGCACGCAGGGCAGGAAGATCGACCTTCGCATAGATTCCGACTGATTCAAGACCTCGGTGGCCGAGTAAGTCACCGATCTCCTTGAACGATGCGCCCTGTTGTAACAAGCGTGTGGCACAGGCGTGCCGCAGGACGTGGGGTCCTCGTTTTCGGCAGTGTATCCCAGTTGCCCTCAGTCGTCTGCTTGTCAGCGTCCACAGAGCCTCTGCTCCAATCGGTCGATAGGGAGGATTGAGCGTCACGAACAGGTGCCGGCAGGTGCATCGTGGGCGGCCTCTTTTGAGGTATTGCAGGATGGCATCGCCGACCCGACGCTGGAGCGGATAGGATTGTGGTCCTCTTCTTTTCGAATGGTTTACTTCGAACACCTCTTCACGCCAATCGAAATCGCTCAGCATGAGTCGTGACACTTCGCCACTCCGCAGTCCATAAATCGCGAGCAACGAGAGGATTGCCCGTGCTCGCAGCACAGCCGGACCTGAACCCTTCACCGATTTCAAGAGCCTCCGCACTTCTTCCCAACTTGGTCCCTCGGGCAGCCCCTCGTATTGATAGATCTTGGGCGCTTCAATGCCCTTCGCGAAACCTGTCGCGCACCATCCGCGCGTCTCGGCGTACCGAAAGAAGGCGCGCAGTGCTTGTGCAGCCACCGAAACCGACTTGCGATTCCAGCCGCTGACGCCTTTCATTGCAAGGAACTCGTCAACATCTTCGACCCTCGCCCTCGCCAACAACCGATGCCGCTCCCCGAACCATTTCAGGAACCTTGATGTCTGCGAACAGTCGGACCGCACCGAATATGGCGATAGGCCTTTTTCCTCTGTCATGTACCGGGCGAAGTCGCTGAGCTGATCGGCAAACCGCATGGGCGGCGCACTGGGCAGCTTCAGGCGCCCGTGGAATCGCAGCCACTTCTTGGCCGCATATATAAAGGATGAAGCAGAGTTCCCGTAGGAATGCGCCTTTGGATTCGTGCGCTGCTGGCGCGCCCAACAGCGCGCCGCTCGCTGGATTTCCTCTAGCCACACATCACGCATTTCCGTCAGCTTCAGAAGACGCACTACTTGTAGTAATTCAGCGGAGAGATTCCTCAGCGCCTTGCGGCTGGTACCTTGTTGCTGCAAGTGGCCGAGGAACGACTCTCGTTCTTTCAGTAGCGGTGCTTGTCGGTGACGATTCAGGAAAAAGGGATGTTCAAGAAACGCATCTAGCATTTGTGCGGGCCCTCCATGCCCGCGACCGATGTTAGACGGCTGCGGAAAACTCAGTTAGAAGCCGAGTGGGTATCTAAGCCACGAACTGTCGCAGGTGGTGATCAAAGTGGAGGCAGGCATGCCGCGATTCAAAAGCGAAGGTTTTTCCGAAGCCGAGCACTTTATGGTATTTGACAACACGATACCTTGTAATACACTATATAGAGCGAGATGAAGGGGCGCAACGCGAGCGATCAAGAGACCGGAGACAAGTGGGAAGTTCAACTCCGCAAAGGATGTCTTGAGCTGGCCATCCTGGCTGCGTTGTGGGACGGGAAACTCTATGGGCTTGAGATTCTGCGGCGGCTGGAGAGCGACTCCGATTTGATCGTATCGGAGGGAACGATCTATCCGCTGCTCAGCCGGTTGAAAGCTCTGGGGCTTGTTCGAAGCGAGTGGGTGGAGTCCGATGCTGGACATCCGCGGAAATACTACGCGCTCACGCCGGCGGGAAAACAGCGGAGCCGCGAGATGGCTCGGATGTGGTCGCGCTTCTCCTCTGGCATGAGCCGGTTGCTCGCTCCACTCGCGAAGGAGAAATAGATGACCATGTCAGGCGATGCTCAGCAGAGGGTCGAAGCTTATCTGGGCAGGTTGCGCCAACTATTCCGCGGCATGAACGCCGAAGACGCCCGCGAGATCGTCGAAGAGCTGCGCAGCCACCTAATGGACAGGGTCGCGGCGGGCGGAGAAGCGACGGCCGCTGGAGTTGAC
The DNA here is from genome assembly GCA_049584315.1 of Candidatus Sulfotelmatobacter sp. Lineage (GTDB taxonomy): Bacteria > Acidobacteriota > Terriglobia > Terriglobales > Acidobacteriaceae > Sulfotelmatobacter. The sequence continues at coordinate 4,308 of JBAUXO010000142.1, forward strand.
GCGGCACTGGCTGCGCTGGGCAGTCCGGAAGAGTTGGCCAACGAATACATGACCGATAACCTGCTGACGCGAGCGGAGGCTAGCCGGTCGCCGGTGCGGATCTTGGAGAGTTTGTTCCGCTGGGCAAGCTTGAGCGTTGCCGGCTTTTTTGTGCTGGTCGGCTCCATGATGGGTTATTTCCTCGGAACTGTTTTCATTCTAGTTGCTGCGTTGAAGCCGTTTCATCCACAGACCGCAGGACTATGGCTTTTGCGGGACAGCGCCGGCGACCCCGAGATTTCTCTTCGGCTTGGATTCGGCAGTGTGCCGGCCGCAGGCAGGGACGTACTCGGTTGGTGGATCGTACCGATAGGGCTGCTGGCGGGTTGCGCGGTCGTAATGCTGACCACACGCTTTGCGCTCTGGTGTGCGCGGCAATATCGCAGATCGCACCTGTTGCCGCGAAGCTGATCTAGCCGGAACAACGCGGACGAAAAGGAGGAGACGGTCATGAGTGGATCTACCAATAGCGGGGGCTCGGGAACAGCAGTTCAGGAAAGTACTCCTTCGGAGCCGGGAAATGGTGCGGCGAACTGGCGACAGAGCAAATGGCTGGCGGTTGGAGAGTTGGTTGTCGTTGCCCTAATTTTTTGGGCGGATTTCCGGCATCTCATCTTCTTCAGTAAGACTCCGTACCTGCTGCTGTTTGGATGGATCTCGCTTTGGATGCGGAAATTGCGCTGGCGTGACGTCGGGCTGAGTCGATTTCGCAACTGGAAGACTACGCTTGGATTGGGCATTGCGGCTGGGTTGCTATTGGAAGGATTTGAATTGTTCGTCAGCCAACCCATATTGGTGAAATTGCTGGGCAAGCAGCCGGACCTCGAGGATTTTCGCCCGTTGATCGGGAACCTGAAGTTGACCCTGATCTTCGTTGTGTTGGCCTGGATTCTTGCGGCCTTTGGCGAGGAGATGGTCTACCGCGGTTACTTGATGAACCGAGTTGCCGACCTGTTTAACCGCACGCCCCGCGCCTGGATTATCAGCCTGATTCTTGTTCACTTCGGATTTGGGCTGGCGCACGCATATCAAGGCTGGACTGGCATAATCGACGAAGGGCTGATGGGAATTTTGCTGGGAGCGATCTATTTGCGCACGGGGCGCAACCTGGCCGTGCCGATCATCGCGCATGGAATTGCGGACAGCATCGATATGGTGCTGTTGTTTCTCGGGAAATATCCCGGCATGTAGGGCCTGCCGATCGTCAGATGGGCACTAGTCCTACCCCAAGCACCAGAGGTTTCAGGATCGTGCGCTTGAAGAGACTGTGGACGGACTGATGTACTTTTCGCTCAGTGCCGACCGCAAGGCGTCGCTGAGATGACAGATCATCTGATGAGCCGACATTGTTCCCCGCCTAGGTTGGGCGGTCCGAGCGCACTTTGGCTAGGCGGCTAAGCACTTCGCTCCGGTCACGAACGTTTAGGAGAGTCTTCATCTTTAAGCACTATCTTTTACAGGGGGCCTGACCAGTTTCGAGAGGTTCCAAGTGCATCATCCTTTTTACCCGCGGCTGCAGCTTTAGTTATGTTGTGTTCAGTGCGGCCAAATGCAGAGCATTTTTAGCTCGGCGGCGCGGCTACAAATGGGCGTCGTCGGCAAGAAATCGTGGAAGCCGCGCCGGTGAGCTAAAAATGGATTGGACTAAACCGCCTCGATGCCGCTGGCGCTATGG
>JBAUXO010000143.1:0-2087 GCA_049584315.1 Candidatus Sulfotelmatobacter sp.
AAGAACAAGTCAAGCAGTACGCAGACAGCGTCGTGGGCAATATACCTCTCGGTCGCACCGGAACCTTGGACGAAATTGCCAAAGTGGTGTCGTTTCTCGCTTCTGACGAAAGTAGCTATATCACCGGTATCGAACTGGTCGTCGATGGCGGCATGACCCAGATCTGACCAGCTTCACCATTGCCGCCTCGACGCAATTTCCGCGCACACGACGCTTCATGACGGGTTGTTTCCGGGATCCGTCCCGTTGGTCGGCAACCCTTACCTAATCGTGTTACGTCAGAGTTGCTCGTCATCCGCTCAGGACAGAGGGAGAAAGTGCCAAGTTTCCAATGGGATTTCGGTCAGCTCAGCGTTTCATCATTTGCCACTGGCCATCTGCGGTGTTTGTTCTCCGATCTTTCCAGAGTAAATGATGAATTTGAACGGGTCCGTATTCTGATTCTCTTCCATCAGTTTGAGGTACACGAGCCGTTTGGCGTTAGCCACGGAAGTGCTGTGCTCGAACCTGCTTCCGGACGATTCAAGCAGCGAGGCAGGAGCCTGGCCGCGGGATTTCCCCTCCCGAACCAGCACGGCAGTAACCCGGTCCGTGAGTTGCTGCCCGAGCCATAGAGCTTGTTCGAGTATCGACTGTTTCGTCTCGGCATAAGCAGTGTCTTTCGAATTTGCGGGGATGACGATTAGAGTATCTAACAAAACCCTCCATTCACCCACAGAGTCGCCCTATTGGCAAATTGCACCATTGCATCGCGCAGCACAATGGACCGCGAGGCGGTAAGCACAGTGCCTAAGAAACCAGTACTTTAGCCCGCATTATTCACATCTTTGAAGACAACAAAAGCCTCCTCTGTTACAAACATGTTGACAAGACAATGTTTGCGGCAACAAAAGAGGCTTCTGAATGTCTGACGATAGCACAACACAGTGTCTGTTGTTCCCAGGAATTTTTCGCAAGCCGGTGGTGGCCGGTTCGATCAGCGGGAGGGGAGTTCCGACGGCGGAGCCCTGCTGCTGAAGGCCGCCGATCGGCAGTATGGATTGGGGGCTGGATTGGCCTCCTGCCTGCGAGACGAGCGGCAAGCTGGCAAGGTGGATCATTCGTTGCGCGAGTTGGTGGGGCAACGAGTATTCTCGGTCGCCTGCGGTTACCCGGACGCCAACGATTCGGCGCGCCTGTGCGGGGATCCGATTCACAAACTACTTCTGGATCGCGATCCGATCGAAGGTCGCGACCTGGCTTCGCAGCCGACGTTGTCGCGTTTCGAGAACGGGGTTGGAGTCAAGGAACTCTAGCGTGCGGGCGAGTTCCTGGCGGAGAGCGTGATCCGACGCCATGCCAAGCGGCTGCGTCATCGCACTTATCTCGTCACCATCGATCTGGACCCGACCGACGACCCCACGCACGGCGCGCAACAGTTGTCGTTTTTCAACGGACACTATGACACCTGGTGCTACCTGCCAGTGATGGGTTTTGTCAGCTTCAACGACGAAGCCGAACAGTATCTCTGCGCCGCGGTGTTACGTCCAGGCAACGTGGGAGCAGCGGTGGGCGCGGTCGCCCTGCTGCCGGCGTTTGGTGAGGATGATTCGTGGCCGCCTTCCTGGAGTACGGATTCGGGTACGCCTGGATGGCGGTTTCGCGCATCCTGCCGTGCTGGCGTTTTTGGACGCCCAGCCCCGCCTCGAATATGTCGTCGCGATGGCCAAGAATTCCGTGTTGAAGAGCGTCGCCGAAAGTGGAATGCGGCGAGCGCGCCAGTTCTCGCGGCGCAGCGGAAAGACCGAACACATTTACGGGGAAGTCCGCCACAAGGCCGGTAAGTGGCCACGCTTACGTCGCATCATCAAAGCCGAAGTCGTCCGCGCCGCCGACAAAGAGCCCAGAGACAATCCTCGTTTCGTCATCACCAACATGAAACAGAGTCCGCAATGGATTTACGAGCAGGTCTACTGCCAGCATGCTAGATTCTGCGCTAAAGAGATCGCGGGGTGCGAGCGGAGGGGCCGAGACCCGGGTCCCACGAGGATGCTGCGCGATGGAAAATCGCACGGTTCCGCAAGTGCAAAACTCTGCATATTGACGGC
>JBAUXO010000144.1:0-2979 GCA_049584315.1 Candidatus Sulfotelmatobacter sp.
TGGTTCAACACCAAATAACGTTCCACCGAATCCGCTATCTTCTTGGAGTTGGCGATCGCAGTCTGGCCTGCACCCGAAGAGAAGCCCTGCACCTCGATGATGTAACCGTGCTGATCCTTCACTTGGGCGGCTAATTCATCGAGCGCATCCTTCGCCTGCTTGCTCAGCACGCTCTGGCCGGGGCGGAGACGAATCTCGGTCTGCGGCCCGGACTTGAATTGATCGATGTTTCCGACCACCGTCTCGTCTGCGGCGAGGCGAGTCTCAAGGGCGGCCACCGTCTGATGGGCCATCTGAGCTTTGTTGCCGGCCTCTAGCGCATGCTCATCGGCCAGGTTGGCCTTGTCGGAAGCCAGCTGAATACCTTGCCGGTCACGGACATCCACGTCCCTGATCGAGTTACTATTGGCCGAGTTCAGCTCATCAAGTTCGTTGATCCGGTCCCGGATCGGCTGAACATGCCGTCGTACGTAGGCCTTGCTCGCAAACGGGTGCAAGATGAGCGCTCCGAAGCTGGGATCATCGCCCTCCCAGAAGTCCTGGCGGGGAGGAGGCTGCAACCGTTCGTTGTCGCCGACGGTCGCAGACTGTGAAGCGGAACTGTTTTGATTCGCAGACGCTGCCTGCGTGTTCGAATTTGGATTGGATTGCTGCGCGAACGCGGGAAGCGCAACTGCTGTCGACAACAGCAGAGTTATGAGTATGCGACTCTTCATACCATCTTCCTTCCGAGTGGGAGCCTGAGCCCTCCACTCCTACCTAGTGCTCGCTCCACCTGGCTAAGAAGCCAGAAACATCAAACCCGGAAAACGAGGTGTTCTTACAGTTACGGATGCGACGCCTAACTACCCGAAACCCCACCTTCAGCGTGGCATTCACATTGTAGCGCTGAGGCGGGGGGACCGATCAAGAAATTCGCAGGCCGAAGGAATTCTCTTGGCAGGGGGGATTCTGAGCCGGGGCAGGATCGAGCTGCCAATCGGGGGGCGGATTGGCGGCCCTGATCAAACTAGGATCAAATCGATGCAAACACAGGCGCTTATGAGCGCCATTACCTGTCAGCACACAGTCGACGATTCCGAGAACTACCCCGCTAAGACCAGGGATGGTAATTGAAGCCGTGGCTGTAGACCTGACGTCAGCGATATCGTGGTGAGCAGTTAACTAGCCTCCGCTGCCATGAAGTCCTGGCTGGCAGTTACTTCGGGGACCAAGCCCTCGTTGGAGGCGAGAGCGCGATCCAGCGCGTCGGCAAGAACCACCGGGAAACCTGAGGTCAAGAGATTAGTGTCCACGAGGAGAGGGCGGTCCGAATAGAGCCGGTAGATTCTTATCGAGCCGCGCCATCGATGGGAAGTGGTCACTAACTCCAGCCCAAGATTCCAAACCCCCCAGCCAGCGCGACACGTCGGAGCGCCGGGCTTACTCCATTCGAAATCTAAAGTCTCACCCGCTCTCTCGCGCAGACGTTTGTCGCCGATGCCGAGGATTGCAGGTTCTCCCGCCTCGGCGTTGACCTTTAATTCGAACCCTTCAAAATCATTGTTCGAAAAAGCGGCCTCTAGGATCCGACATACCTGAACATAATCGCTAGTGCCTTTCAATTCTTCAGTGGCTCGACGAATCGCAAGGTCATTGATGAAGATCTGGCGCTGCCCGAGTGTCCGCTGCGCAACGCGAGCCAACTCACCAAACTCGAGGTAGCCGAGGTGTTGTACTCCGACCCACATGCCAGTCCCAAGTACGGCGAGCACTAAGCCCAAGGTACTGCCTGAGGGCCACAGCAAGAATAGGCTCAGGAGGGCAAAGATTGCGGAAACTCCGTAAAGCACGATCACAACTTGCCGGTGCGTCATTCCGAGCTGCAGCAACTTATGATGAATATGCTCACGGTCGGCAGTAAACAAAGGCCTGCCACTAATCAAACGACGCATCACTGAAAGCGTGGTCTCCAGTATCGGCAAGCCAAAGGAAACCAGTGGAATGGCAACCGCAATGACCGTGGGCGCCTTTTCAGAGCCCACCAATGCCAAGGCGCTGAGCATAAATCCGATGAACAAGCTTCCGCAGTCACCGAGAAAGATCGTCGCCGGATTGAAATTGAACCGCAGAAAACCCAGGATTGCGCCGGCCAGGGCAATCGTCAAAAGCGACACGAGTGACGAACCGTTGAAGATTGCCACAACAAAAACGACCAACGTCGAAAATAACGCAGACCCGGCCGCGAGACCGTCCAAGCCATCGATCAGATTGAAGGCATTTGTAATCCCAATCACCCACAGAACTGTGATGGGAAGTCCGATGGGCCAGGCTAAATGCCGCGCACCAAACAAGACTGGCAGTTCGAGAATCCTCAAACCACCAGCAAATAGTACGACGGCAGCAACAGCCTGAACCGCAAACTTCGTGTATGGCCCGACGGGATGGATATCGTCGTAGATGCCGAGCAGAAAAATTAATGTCCCAGCAGCAAGAATGGTCAGAAGGGTCCGAATTGAGGAGCTAACCGCCAATGCCGGGAAATGCAAACCAGCAACCAACACAACCGCAATGCTGATCAAAAAAGACAGGAATATGGGGATACCGCCCAACCGCGGCAGCGGAATCTCATGTAGATCGCGATCCTGAATTGGGGGCGCTACCCAGCCACGTCCCATCGCGAGGTTGCGAACGCACCAAGTAAGGACGAATGAGAGGAACAGCGATATTCCGAAAATGACCAGGTAGAACGTTGTCAATTCAACTCTCCCAGCTACAGGCTAGAAGTGGCTTCGAACAGATCAAGCCCTCGGCCCAAGCAAACTCGGGTCAGATCCGATTACACCGCGGTTACAACTCAAGAATTTTGGCGAAGTGGTGTGGGTCGGGAGAACTATAACAACTCGCAAACCAGAGTTGCAATCTGCTTTTTCGATGCCCTGTGGAAAACCTGGCTTCAAAGCCACAACTCGCGCCGGCATACTTAGCGCTTGCGAATAG
>JBAUXO010000145.1:0-29786 GCA_049584315.1 Candidatus Sulfotelmatobacter sp.
TGAGGAGAATTATGTAGCGAGTCACCATCAACCGGCGGAGGTTTTCTGCCCAAAAGGCCGAGCCTTCGCCGTTTCTCACCATGACGCGGCACTCACCATAGTCTTCTTTATGGAAAGCGTTCCATAAAGAAGAAGCACAGGTTGATTACGGAACCGGCCCAATGGTACGCGAGCCGCGGAGTGGCAAGTACCGCCGCACTCGCCTATTTGTCATTGCGCGTCGCAAAGACTCACTCTTGCCTTCAGACGCGTAGTCAGCCTTCTCATAAGCGGCGTGTTCACCGCAAAGATGGACAAGACTCGCAATCTCATCACAGCGAAGCGGACGAATCGTCATTTTCCGTCGTGACCATCTTCAGCGGTGCCGTCTTCTGTGAGCTTAAAGCCCTCATCTTTCCAACCCTCGATGCCTCCGATCATTTTCTTAACCCGGCGACCAAGTTTCGCAAGATTTAGAGCCGCCCGGTCGGCCCCGTTACAATGTGAGCCATTGCAATACACAACGAAGAGCGTGTCTTCGGAATAAGAAGCGAGATTCCGCGCGGTGATACGACCATGCGGGAGATTCAGCGCACCTGGACATGTCCAGCGACATACGACTGCGGGCCGCGAACGTCCAGCAATACAAAATCCGCTTTCTCACCCTCCATCGCTTCGTGCACGTCCCAGCAGTCGGTCTCGAATGACAGGAGTCGTGAGAAGTGTGCAACTGCATCGGCGGGAGTTGCGGGGACGAAACTGGAGACGTTCGAAACTTCCTTTTGAAGTGCGGGCATAAAACGAGACCCTCCTGGCGTTAATGTGCCAGGTACTCGTCGGAACGAACAAGCGGCAGTACTGACAATATACGTTAAAATCGTGCCATGACGGCAGCAGGGCAAACCGCACGGACATGGGCATTGCAAGCCAGATTGTTCCACCGAGACGTGGCAGTCCTCCTTTATGGCGGTACGGCAACATTCGAGCTCGGAATTGTGGTCGAGCTATTCGGGTTACCGCGACCGGAGTTTTCCGAATGGTATCGATTCAAGGTATGCGCCCTGGAGACGGGCCCGCTCGCCGCAACGGGCGGTTTGACGATTACATGTCGTCATGGAATCGATGCACTTTCGCGCGCTGGGACGATTGTGATTCCGGGCTGGCGAACAGAAGAACAACCGCCAGAGCGGCTTTTGCGAATTTTGCGGAGGGCGCATCGACGAGGCGCAAGGTTGGTTTCGATCTGCTCTGGGGCGTTCGTGCTTGCCGCAACCGGACTTTTGAATGGACGGCGTGCGGCGACGCATTGGCGCTACGCGGCGCAACTGGCACAGATGTATCCACGCATCAAGGTAGAGCCTGACGTGCTGTACGTTGACGAAGGCGACCTGCTCACTTCGGCGGGAAGTGCTGCTGGCATCGACCTATGCCTGCACATCGTACGCAAGGACTTCGGCGAAAGCGTGGCGAGCCAAGTTGCACGTCGGCTGGTTGTGTACCCGCACCGTGATGGTGGCCAGGCGCAGTTTGTCGACCGGGCTGTACCCAAAGAAGATCGCCCATGGTTGGCCAAATTGCTTGAATGGACCGAGAATCATCTTGGTGAAAAACTCTCGGTGAAACGCCTCGCGAAGCAGGCAGGGATGAGCAAGAGAACCTTGTCGCGTCGATTCGCGGAGGAAGTTGCAACTTCGCCCATCGAATGGCTCATCGGGTTGCGGCTCGCCCGTGCAAAACAGATGTTGGAGAAAACCGCTCGGAGCGTCGACGAGATAGCGTATGACACAGGCTTCGGTTCGGCTCCGACCCTACGGCACCATTTCCGGCGCTGTCTTAACACGAGCCCGGTTGCCTATCGCTCGCATTTTCGGTGAAATAACGGCGGCAAAGGAGCTAGGTCTAGTCTTCGTGCCTGCGGGACAGTCCCCCCGCGTGCCACGGGATCGGTTGATTTAGGGACCACTCGGAAGTTAAGTCAAGAACCATGTAAGCGACAAGTCGGCTTCGGGCAAATGAGGAACGGTAGACGCTCTTTTCGCCATCAACTCCCGAATTGTCGCTAGCCTTGATCGGAAACGCCTCGGGGCAGACTGCAGGAGGCGAAGCGGGATCTCGATGCGAGGCGTTTTCGATAAGGAGACTAGAAGGAAGCCGCTGGCGTTTGCGGCGGACGCGGTGCGCTATGAGATTTGAACGGCAGCCTGGATGTGAACGGAGCTTGGGGAGAGCGGCGAGGCGTTTTGGGAATGCCATCCGGATGGTCGGAGTAGTGGCTGAGATGAGCGAGAGCGCATGCGGAAAGTTGCTTGCGAGGTAGTGGAGAGGAAGCGGACACAGGCGTGCGTCCGCGTGCCTGAGCACATCCTGGGGTCGAGAGCGGTAGAGCGGTCAGGAAGAATCGAAGTAAGACCATGTTGATAATTCCGCAGCCGTAAATCTCTCAATCACGATCATGGTGGCGCCGCAGCGTGGGCAATGCCAAACAGAGGAAGCCTCCGCCGAAGCTTTGCAGGGTCCAACTTCGACTAGTGTGGAGGAGCTGCTAGACAGCAGATGTCGGGATAGAGCCAAGCGGGAAGCACGAAAGCGATTGGCGAGGAAGCCAAAGTGGCGGACGCGCACGAATCCCCTGGGGAGCACGTGCAGAAAGAAGCGCCGTAAGAACTCGGTGGCCGCAAGAGTCATCTTGCCATGCTTGCCGCCATGGGCGTAATCCTTCCAGCGAAAGGTGACGCGTTCTTGGTCGAAGGCCAATAAGCTATGATTGGAAATGGCCACGCGGTGGGTGTAACGGCCAAGGTAGGGCAATACCTGCATGGGTCCGCCGAAGGCGGGCTTGGCATAGACGACTCGTGGCGGTGCAGGCGGCGAATGAGTTTTGCGAACTGCTGGGGATCGGCGAGGGCGGCGGCGGGGCCGGCGCAGCATAGCTGCTTGCGGCAGTGGAGACGTTTGAGGCCAGCGAGGAACTTGCCGCGCAAGACGCGGCTGAGGACTTTCAAGGGTAAGAAGAAAGGATAGCGTGGGCGGATCCAGCGACAATGATCTGGCGAGAGTCCGCCCGCGGGAATGGCGAAGTGAATGTGGGGAGGCAGGAACAGGTTCTGACCCCAAGTGTGTAGGATGCTGATCACGCCGATCTCGGCGCCCATGTGTTTGCGATCGATCGCGATCTCGAGCCAGGTTTGAGCACTGGCGGTGAACAGCAGGTCATAGAACAAACATGGGTTCTCCAAGGCCAGCATATTGAGTTCGTGAGGCACGAGAACGGAAGGCTGGGAGATTATCGATAATGCCCTCGGGCGACGCGCAGAGAACTTGGTTTCCGGAAATGATTGTTCGTTTGCGGGCGGAATGGCACGAAGGAATGTCAATTCCCACCCTCATCGGCCTGCGGAACGAACTAGACGGAACGCTTCACCGGATTCGGGTCAGCCGCAACATCCAGACACCGATCATCACTTGCCGCAGGTGTGGGCGGACGGGGCATGCTGCCGAACCACGTGTCAGCGTGCGCGCCTTGATCCTGGCGCTGGCCCGGTTCGAAGTCGCGTCGAGGGCTCAAACCCGCGCGCTGGAAAAAGAGTGGGCATCATACCGCAAGCAACATCGACTGGGCGTCGAAGGAAAAGCCTTGGCAGAGATTGCGGAAAGCTGTCGGCATTAAAGATCGCGCAAGGTTTCCCCAGCAATTCGGAAGTAATCCGTGTCCCCTTGAGCAGGGCTTCGAGGACCACAACCTGACTTCTGGCCCGGAATAACTTCGTGGTTGCCCGTTAACCGTTTGGTTAGAGGCAGGGGCCGTAGCACGGTTCTTCATTCCTGCTCAAACTCGCTTGCAATCCCGCGTTACGCTGCGGTCTGGTGAGCGTCGAGACAATCACTCCGTCCGCAGCGCGCGAATCGGTTGCAGGTTTGCGGCCTTGCGCGCTGGCACTACCGTCGCGGCCAGAGCTGCCAGACTCAGCACCACAATTGTCACCAGCAAAACTTCGGGCGCGTAGGGTTTCACGCCAAACAATTTGGCTGTCATCGCATGCCCCGTCAGAATCGTCGCCGGAATGCCGATCGCCAATCCGATCGCAATCTGCACAAACGCTCCTCGCAAGACGAGTTTCAAGACTTTCATGCGATCCGCACCCAGGGCCATGCGAATGCCGATTTCGCCAGTACGCCGTTCCACTGCGTATGCGGTTACGCCATAAAGCCCGACCGACGCCAGCACCAGTGCCAGCAATCCAAACAAAGACGTCAGTTTCGTAAGCATGGTGCTCTGCGTGAAGTTGCCATCCACCTGGCTGGCAAAGCTCTTGAAAGCTTCCACCGCCAGGTTGGGATTCGCTTGGGCCAGAGCGCGCCGAACCTGCGGTTCCAGTCCCAGCACGGTGCTTTGCGTTTGCAGGACGGCCGCGTCCAGAAAGTGAGAGCTGTCTTCGAACGCTTTGAAACGCACGCGGTCATAGGTAACCCACTGGGCCGCAGAGAGGAAGAAAGTTGGCGCAATTTTTCTGGTGGGCCCACGGTATTGTGTATCCTCCGTGACCCCGACGATTTCGAAATTCGCGGAGTACTTTTGATCCAAATCTCCAAAGTGCTTTCCGATAGGGTCTTCATCTTTGAAGAATTTCTTCGCGAAGGCCCGGTTGACCACGGCAACATTCCGGGTGCTGGCTGTGTCCTGCTCCGTTATGCCGCGACCCTTCACAATCTTCGTGCCGATGCTTTCAAAATAGCCGTCACTTACGCGCAGCCACGATGCCTCGTTTTCATTACTGCCCGCTGAGGCCGGAGGCTGCCCTTCGATGTAAACTTCCTCGCTCCAGTTGTCTCCCTCCATCGGAGTGTAAAGCGCAAAGCTCACGCGGTTCACGCCCGGAATCGCCGCCAGATTCTCACGCAGCAGCCGATAAAATGCTGGCAGTTGCTCTGCCGTGTACCCCGCCATTTGTGGATCAAAGTGCAGGATGTAGCGATTCGTCGACTCGAATCCGAAGTTCTGACGCTGCAGGTTGCGCAAGCTTTCGGTCAGCAAGCCCGCGGCGCACAGCAAAACCAGCGACAGCGCCACCTGGGCCACGACTAGAGTTTTTTGCGTCCACCCAGCGGCGTGTGCCGTAGAGCGGTGGGCTCCGCGCAAAGCGTCGGCCGGATCGGCATGCGCTGTCATCCACGCCGGCGCAACTCCGAAGAGGATTCCCGTTAACAGGCAAACTGCGAAAGTAAAGCCCAACACCGGAAGTGACGGCAGAGCGCTGATGGCCACTTGATTGTTCTGAAATGCGAACTGCACGATGAGGCGTGTGCATCCGAACGCGAAACCCACACCCACAATGCCGCCGAGGAACGCGAGAACTGTACTCTCCGTCAACACTTGCCCAATCTGTCGCGACCTGGGTGCACCGAGAGCGGCTTGCACGGAAGTGTGCTGGCGGCGGCTCGCAGCTCGCACCAGCATCAGGTTCGCCACGTTGGCACATGCGATCAACAACACGAAGCCAGAAACCCACATGAGCAGATGCAGACCAGACTGATATTCGTCGCGCATCGTTTGCACACCGGCCCCGCCTGGAGACAGATGCAGAGTCTGTTTCGGCACCAAATCCCGCTCGCCCGGCTGTAGTTTGGCGTCTGGACTTAACAGCCACTGTTTCAATTCAACCTGCATCTGGGCTTCAATTGCCTTCGCATCGGCGCGTGGCGCGAGCCGCCCGATCAGGTCAAGCCAATTCGCTTCCGGAAACTGTACGAGATTGCTCGGGCCGTCGATCATCACTTCAGCATTCAGCGGCACCCAAAAGGCCGGAGCCCTATCCATTCCATCGCCATAGAATCCCGGCGGCGCAACACCAATCACCGTAAACGGCAGCCCGTTCAGCGTGAAGGTCGCACCGATCACCGATGGGTCGTGGCCGTACTTCTCCTGCCAGATGGCGTAACTTATTATTATGACGGGCTCTGCTCCCTTTCGATCATCGTCCGGTGTGAACATCCGCCCTGCATATGGCCGAATCCCAAACATCGAGAAATAGTTTCCAGAAACATACTGGCTCCGCAGCGATTCAGCAGGCTGGTTGCTTCCGCTCCGCCGAACTCCGAGTAGACCGCGACCCGACTGAAAGGCGGCCAGTTCGGTGAAACCGTCGGTTTGGTCGCGAAACGTTTTGTACATTTCATAGGAAAACATCGACCAATCATCTTGCAGTTCACTGTTGACGCAGCACTTCTCAACGTCGCCGACGCGAATCAATTCACTGGGCTTGGCTACCGGCAGGGATTTCAACAACACGGCATGCACGAGCGTGAAGATAGCTGCCGTCGCTCCGATGCCCAGTGCAAGCGTCAACACGGCCGTAGCCGTGAAACCGGGAGCATGAACAAACTGCCTCACCGCATAACGGACATCGTCTATGAAGTGCATAGCGCCTCCGATCGTCTATACCTACAGATCTTAATTTTTTGTTCAGATTGAGCATATGCTGCTGCAGTTTTTCCACCTCGTCTATGGGTAGTTGGACGCTTGTCGTTCGCAATTCGTGAGCAACTTCGTAGAGCCCACTCATGGCCTTTCGTTTCCGGATGTGTAGTCGGCCAACCGGACTGCGACCTGAAAGCTGTTGGAATGATTGTCTGACAAGGAGGAAATCGATCAGACCGTGCGTCCCACTGCTAGTTGCGATCGCACTAGCGGCAAGCTGGATACCAGCGCGAGAAGCCGCACGCATCGATCCAATCCATGCGCTGCGTCATGAATGAGATTCGTACCCGAATGTTGTGGTTGCATCGTCGGCAATTGGAACTCATCGCGGAACGCACTCCCCTGTGCCGGCGTTTGTTTTCACGGTCCATGAACGGGCTTCGAGGAGATCTCCTCGAAGTCCGCTTGTCACCCGCGCTACCCAGCCGGCATTGCGGCGGCGTGAATGTGTCAGACACAGCCAACTCGTTGAGCGACGATGTCATAGAGAGTTGATCTGTAAATCGCTGTTATCGTGCCGACCGTGTCCGTGTCGCCGCTCGCGGCATCTGGCGCGATATACTGCCCCACGATGTGGCTCAAGGAGTTCTTCACCCCGACACAGCCGCGCTCCCAAGGGTTACCTCTCAGGCTCTTCATCTCGCACGCGTACGCCGACCAAGCTCTCCGTGATCGCCTCATCGCTGTTTTACCAGCAGACGCCGAGGCCATCGTGTACCCGCCTATTGTTGTCCTGCCGCAAGAAATGGTGAGCACCCCGCTCATCAGGGCTCTGCGAGATTGCGACGGGCTCATATACCTGAAGGGGGGCGCGTCTGGCCGTTCCTTTTGGGTGGCGTTCGAGCGCGATTATGCGTTACGTATGGGCAAGCCGGTATTCGAGGCTGATCCCAATACGCTGGTGATCACACGAACTATGGAGAAGCCGCTACAACTGCCGGTGTTCGCCTCATGTCACCACGAGGACCGGGGCCGCGTGACACAAGTCTGCAGCTTCATGCGGAAGGAACGGAACTTCGATATCTGGCTTGACGTAGAAATGCTTCAGGCTGGTGAGGCGTGGCAGGAGGCGATCCACGGCGCGATTGTACGGTACGTGGATCGCGGATATCTGGTCGCTTTCTGGTCGCACATCGCCGCCAGCTCGAATTTCATGTGCAACGAGATTCAGTTCGCGGCCGAACGGATCGGCACGCGCTTCAACGACCGGGTCGTTTTCGCCTCTCTCGATGACGCCCCCCTGCCGGACTTCTGGTTGCTTTACCAGGAACCCGCCGTGCAGATCTATGGGGACCCCGCCCGGTCGGCGGAGCAGCGGCTCGACGATCTTGTAGTTCGGCTGTACTGGCTGATTCATCGTAAAACCGAGCAGAACGGTATCCGATCCGCTGGATGAGCGCGGCCGGTCCGTTCGTGATGGCCCAAAAACGGGCTTGTAGGAGATCAATACCCATCTCCCCGAATCCGACTTCTCGTCAATCTCCTACCTTCCGCGAAGCTCCGTTGTTTATAGCTTCGGGTCAAGGTGCCACTCCCCAATCGAGTTCGTTCTCCTGACGGATATTTCCCTAGCAGGTTGCGGAAAAACTCGCGACAACAGTGAATATCCGTAGTCAGACTTCAAAGGGCCGTGGATCAACCTGATCGGGTGGCTTCACGATTAGAGTTAATAGGAACGTTCCGTCTGTCGCTGAATTTCTCTGCCCATGGCTGAACTACCCGCAGGGCAAAACCGGGCTTGAATGAGCCGCCTGGCCCTATGCATCTCTGGCGCGGTTTACAACGGCCGTGACTATCGTAAGCTGTCTGTTCAAGTCGAGTGCGGATACTCTTTCAGCATCATGATAGGAAAAGGTAGGGCAATTGCCATGCTGTGTGCTGCAGCCCTGTCGACGCTTCTGATGGGGCCTCGCGGGTATGCGCAGGGGCTGCGCATCGTTTCGCCTGTCAGTGGTGACGTAGTTTCGGAAGGGCAACCTCTTAAAATCGTGGTCGAGGCGGACGATTCGGTGCGAATGGTGTACGTATTGGGCGGCCCTTACCCTCTGCCTGACGCCCACCCGATCGGCAACAATGTGTTTGAGATGGATATCCCGAAGACACTTCCTCTGGGGAAATACCAGGTGACCGCGATGGGCGTGACCACGACCGATGTATACTCGCCGCCGGTCGAGATACAGGTCGAGAGAGAAGACATGCCGGTTGCTCTGAAAGTGTCGTCTCCGGGGACCAGGGCCGGTGTTCCATTTCCTCTGATTCAGGACGGTTATCCGTTCCCCATTTTTGTCCAGGCAGAGTTCGCCGACGGATCGAAACTCGACGTGACCCACTCCATGAAGATCACGTTCGAATCGAAGGATCCTGCCGTCGCGACGGTTAACGAGCAGCCAGGGATGGTGGGTCACGGTCCGGGCGAAACGACGATTGTCGTCGGATATGCCGGGCAGCTTTACACCACAATCATGGTCGCTGGCCCACGCCCGAAACCGAAGGGGCCGGCACCGGAGATTGAGAGCGTTACTCCCGAAACGGGCGTGCCCGGTGTCACAGCGATCACGATTCGTGGGCGGCATTTTGGGGAGAGTCAGGCAGCTGGGTATGTCTGTATCGGCACCCAGAATGGATTTGTAAAAAGCTGGAGCGACAACGAGATCGTCGCAACCGTGCCCGAGCGAACGCACCAGGGAACGATTTACGTCGAACAAGGCGGGCTGAACAGCAATGTTATCAAGTTTGTCCCGATCGGCCTTTTCATCGATGCCATTTCGGGCAGGCCAACGCCCGGCAACCAGATCCACATCCAGGGCTCCGGTTTTGAATCCGAGCAGGGAAGCGGTTACGTGACCATTGCCGACATCAAGGCGCAGGTCGTCCAATGGAGCAGCACCAAAATCATCGTGACGGTGCCCGACTTCTCGCCCACGGCGTGGACGTTTCAACTTGCGGTCCACCAGAACGGCAAGTCGGCCGAATTTCGCCTGATCTCTCCGCAGAAGTCTGCCGCTGGCCCCGGGACGCCTCGAGATGCACGGTTTCTTCCCTCGAACCATGATACGGAGCACGCCGGCTCCAACTTTGGCGTGTCGCCCTATAGCACAACTCAGAAAAACAGCTTTGCGACCCACCCGGATTTTTCCATTGAAGCTGTTCTCGGCGCAGTCATGCCCGGCAAACGTATTCGAATTACCGGCTCGGGCTTCACGTCAGAACAGGGAACGGGGTTCGTGACCGTGGCGGGAGTAAAGGCCGAGGTCGTCACGTGGACCACTAAAGAAATCGCCGTGATCGTTCCGCAGTTCACCGCGGTAACGAGAATGGCGACAATCTCGGTCCATCAGGATAATGCGTCCGAAGACTTCCCCGTGATCTTGCCTTCGGAGCTGTTGCTCCAGCAGAAATAGGGAACGTTCGTCTGTCCCGGTTTGTCGGTGGCCAAAGTCCCCCCGCCGAGTCGAAGATCACAGGTTCGGGCCGATGGCCCGCCCAAGGCCGGTTCTGGCTTGAGTGGGGATATTCAACGCTCCAAATTCAGACCCTTAGCGAGCCACGGAATCCCCAGCCGGCATAGTATGATTCCGCATTAGAAAGAGAAACCTTCATAGCAATCTGCCACTGCTGAATTGCACCAAGAAACCCTCTTGTTTCCACAACACAACCTGATAAGAAGTAAGGTATGCGTGGAAAAGATGAGCAACAGTTGGACGTGTTCAGCTATATCAGCCCCGAGCAGCGAGTTCCGCAAGACCACCCACTGCGTTCGCTGCGTGCTATGACCGATGAAGCATTAAGGGGACTGCAGCCACGGTTCCACAAGCTGTACGCCAAAACCGGGCGACCGTCGATCGCACCGGAGAGGTTGTTGCGGGCGCTCCTGCTGCAAGCGCTGTACTCGGTGCGAAGCGAACGGCTGTTGATGGAGCAACTCGACTATAACCTCCTGTTCCGCTGGTTCGTGGGCTTGAACATGGATGACCCCGTCTGGGACGTGACCGTGTTCACCAAAAACCGTGAGCGGCTGCTCGATGGGGACATTGCCGAAGCCTTCTTCCAAGCCGTGCTCCAGCAGGCCCGCGAGCGGAGCCTGCTCTCGGACGAGCACTTCACCGTGGATGGAACGCTACTGGAAGCGTGGGCGAGTGTGAAGAGTTATCAACGCAAGGATGCCAAGAACGCCGTTCCGCCGGACGATTTTGGCAATGCGACGGTGGACTTCCACGGGGAGAAGCGGTCGAACCAGACGCACGCATCGAAGACGGACCCGGATGCGAAGATGGCACGCAAAGGCAAGGGCAAAGAAGCCAAGCTGAGTTACAACGGGAATCTGCTGGTGGAGAACCGCAACGGAGTGATCGTAAAGACGGAGGTGTTCGAGGCCAATGGAACGGCGGAACGCGATGCCGCGCTGGTGATGCTGGAACAGATTCCGGGCACGAAACAAGTAACCGTGGGAGGCGACAAGGCCTACGACACAGCAGATTTCGTGGCCGAGTGCAGAAACTTAAAGGCCTGAACGGCATTCCTAAGTCGAGCCGTCGTTTTTCCGCAGCCTGCCAGGACGGCAATGGTGGTGCCTTCCCACCCTTCAAGAATTGCAAAGGGTGGGAAAGGTTAAGGTTCAACAGTTTCCAAGCGCAGAAGCACAGCTTCTCTCCGCGTTTCTCAGTTATTGACCTTCGCAGGTCACATGGTTGTTCCAGTCTACGAACGCACCTTGCGGGTTATCGCGCCAGGCCCAGACGTGGAGCTCGAAGAATGAAGGGATGTTAAAGCGATTTGGGGCGGCGACGAGATTGAATACATGCCCCTCAAGCACCGGAGGAGTGTTGTTATTGGCGGCGAGCCAGCTCGCCGAGTCCAGGATAAACTCGACGCCTACGAGTCTCATCTTTCCATCGGAGGGCTCGTAGATGAGTGCCTCAGGTTGCGCGGGGTCGAGGCTGAGATTGCCGAGCAGAGTGCCGTTGACATAGTGCACACCCATTGCACCGTGGTCGGTACCAGCAACGCAACCTAGAAACGGTCCGTATCCGGCCGCAGTGGCGTTGTTGACATTGATATACTGCTTCGTTCCTTCGCGAACGAGTTGCACCAGTTTGGCCGAAGAGGAGGCTTGATGACCGCCCGCATGATTGGAAGGCTCTTGGGCGGCGAGCAGCGGAGTGGCGATGATGAGGCTGTTGAGCAAACCCAAACTTAGTGTTCGTAGTATCGACTTCTGGATGAGCTGGGAGATCGGCGTTGTCATAGTTTTTCCTTTATTCATCTTTGTGGAGATTGTCAGCCGCGATCGATAGTGCGGCGGATCGAGGGGAATCTTGCATTGAGCTGTGAAAACGATCAATCAGTGCAGCCTCCTTCGTTCCCCAAAATTTCCTCAATTGATAACTCTAAGAAAAGCTTGGACTTAGTGACCTAGCCAAGTAGCCTTAAGCCGCAAAGAAATGTGGTAGCCTTAAGGACCTGACGGGGAGTTCGTATGTTGGCAGCGGCTCCAACCTCGCATGTTCTGCGATTTGATAGTTTCGAGCTGGATATTCGAGCCGGAGAGCTGCGGAAGGCTGGCGTTAGACTGCGCCTGCAAGGCCAACCGATACAGGTACTGGCGGCGTTGCTGAATAGCGCGGGGGAGCTAGTCACCCTCGAGCAGCTTCGAGCGCAAGTCTGGACTCCTGACACCTTCGTCGATTTTGACCACAGCCTGCACAACGCAATCGCGCGGATTCGTGAAGTACTTGGCGATTCGGCTGAGACACCGCGCTACATCGAAACTCTGCCTCGCAGGGGATACCGGTACATCGGTCCGGTAGCAGATTTTCAGACGCTGTCGGCCACAGAAACCGGGCACCATGCGAGTCAACCGCTAACCCTGGTTACAGCCCCGAAGCGGAAGAGAATTCTCGTCCTGGTGCTGGGTGCTCTTTTTACGCTGGGACTTGTTGCCTCGACAACCTGGCGCTATCTCCACGCGAAAGCGGCCGTCCTGCCAATACAGTCCCTTGCTGTCCTGCCGCTGGACAATTTGTCCGGCGACCCTTCAGAGGAATTCTTCGCAGACGGCATGACGGACCAGTTGATTACCGACCTCGCTAAAGTCGGTTCGCTGCGCGTCATCTCGCGTACTTCGGTCATGCGGTACAGGGGCGCAAAAAAGTCCCTGCCTGCAATTGCACGCGAATTGAACGTGGACGCAATCGTTGAAGGATCGGTCATCCGTTCGGGCCCACGAGTGCGCGTTACCGCCCAACTCGTTCGGGCATCCACCGACCAGCACCTGTGGGCCGAGACGTACGACCGCGATCTGGACGATATCCTGAAGCTACAAGGTGAGGTGGCGGACGCCATAGCGCAGCAAGTCCGCGCACAACTCACTCCAAACCAGCAGTCTCAGCTTCGCTTAGCCCACGTGGTCAACCCGGCGGCGTACGATGACTACCTCCGAGGACGCCTTTATTTTACTAACGAATTCACCAAACCTGATTCACTTAGGAAGGCCCAACACTACTTCGAAGATGCGATCCAGAAAGATTCAGACTTTGCTCTTGCTTACGCGGGAGTCGCAGACACTTACGTCTTCTTGGCGTATGCAGGAGCTTTGCAAAAAGATCTGGCCTACCGGGCGGCCAAGAATGCGTTAGCCAAAGCACTGCAACTGGACGACAGCATCGGCGAAGCCCACGACACACTCGGCGCGCTGAGTTCCTTTTTTGACTGGGATTGGGAGACTGCCGATCGCGAGTTCAATCGTGCAATCGCTCTGGCACCGAGCTATAGTTGCGCGCATGAAGATCGCGCCATCTTTCTCGCCTTGGTTGGCCGACGGGCCGAAGCCCTAGCCGAGATCGCAAAGATCGACCAGCTCGACTATGGTTTCAGTGCGGCACATACCGAATCAGTGGCCTACTATGAGCTGCGGGACTACCCTAGCCTGATTGATTCAAGCCGGAGAGCGCTGCTTTTTGACCCCAAGGACTGGTTTCAGCACTACGCTCTCGGCGTCGGTTACGAAGGCACGGGCAAGCTTCAGGAGGCGATCGCGGAGTACCAGAAGGCAATTGAGACGTCGGGCGGTTCTCAGGATCCCACCGTGGCGCTGGCACACGCTTATGCAGCCGTCGGCAAAAAAGCCGAAGCGGAGAAGATCCTTCGTAACTTGGAAAGCAACTCGAAAGCGACTGCTTCTCCCTACACTGTGGCCACGATTTACGCGGGGCTCGGCGAAAACGACAAAGCGTTGGAGTCCCTGGAAAAAGCTCGCTCGGAGAAGTCATTCCAAATTTTATCGCTAAAATCTGACTTGCTGCTTGATACCTTGCGTCCTGATCCCCGTTTTCAAAACCTTCTTCGCCGTATGAGTTTGAAATAGAATCCACGCGACTACGAGCAGGATCTGACTCGCCGGTTGCGTTTTTTGTTTTTGCGAGCTCCGGAAAATTCCCAGCGTCGAATTTCCCAGCGGGTGATCATCACTGTCGAGATACAATACCGATTGCACGCTAGATCACGGCGGCTAAGCGCCCTTGTGATCACAAACTAAGTCAGTGCGTGGATCGTCGGCAACCTGAAGTTATCCAGAAACGGGCTTCGAGGAGATCAGTAGCGATGTCCCCGAAGCCGACTTCTGGTCCGAATACTCCGATTTGCCCGTAACTTGGATCTCAGATCAGGAGTCGCTCTCAATAGAGCTCTAAGGTGACTCGGCGATTGCAGTGTCCAGACGGCATTAGAGATTTAGAGATTCTGTGCCAATCGAGAGCCATCCCTGGCGATATTGCGGGTTCGAAATCGTGCTGACCCATTACCCCGAGTTTATAACTTGACGTGGACTTTCCCGGGGGTGAACTGTACCCTAGCCAGAATGAAGCACCATCCGCTCCACGGGCGGACGAAACCTGCGCGCACCGCCGGCGCGGTGGTGCTGTTCACTCTCATCATTTTGGGGACGTTGGTCTTGGTGGCAACCGCTGGGCTATGCCAAGGGAGTGGCGTATCACAAGGGGCTGTTCCAGCCACAAGGTCAGCAAACTCCGGAGCATCGTCCGTCTCTCAGATCGCTAGACCGCAGTCTGCGCCTAACGCTACTCCTTTCCCGTTCCTCCGTCTCGTCGCCGTCCTTTGCTCAGGCTTGGTCATCAGCGCTGCCCGCCTGGCGCGTAAATTTCGCCGCTTTTGGGGCCTGGGCGTATTCACCAATCCGTATGCGGTCCTTTTCTTGATCTTCGGTGTGGGTTTGTGTGGCATCCCCGTCACGTCGGAGGGAGCTCTAAAAGCGATGCCTTTCGTGGGATCCATGGGTCCATGGATCGCGGATCTTTCGGGGATCATCTTGGCGCTGGCTCTTCCGGCCATTCGCTTCAAACCCTTGGCGCGCCCCGTAGGAGAAAGCCAGGTACGCGATCTGGAGGGCGCGTCTAGCTCCAACCCAGTCCTCGCTTTGATTGAAGACGCCATCCGCGATTGCATTGTCCAGCGTATGCAGAAGGAAGTTGTGGAGGCTTGTCGCCGCTACGACTGGGGCACCATCAAGCTGGCGGCCGGACGCGCCCTGGCAGAGGAGATGACCATCAGGCCGCTGCCCGATGAAAAGTACAACGCGGTGCGTCTGTTAATCGAAAACTTCCGGTCTCATCCGGATCCACTCACAGATTCCACGAACAAGTATGCGGCTCTTATTGGCCTATTGCGCTGGTGCTCGTTTAACCGCCTCCGCGGCGGCCTGGACGCGGCGGCGAGAGAGACCGAATTATGAAACTCTCGCAAGTGTTCGGCGTCAGCCCCGAGTTTGCGGCACGGCTTGCCAACGGGCATGTACGCACACTTCAGGATCTTGCCAATGCCAATGACCTGAAAGAACTGAGCGAGCGCAGTCACCTTTCTCTCGACCTGCTGGAACAGTGGCACGCAACGGCGCGAACTAAGGTGACTGTTGCCCGACGCCGGCGCAAAGCGGTTGCTGTCTTCATCGCGGTGACGGCCATTTTGATTGCCACGATAGCCGTTTGGTCTTACAAGAACCATCGGCGCGACGAGGCTGTCGACCCCTACAATCTCGGAAATGATCGGTACGCCAAAGGCGACTATGACGGCGCCATCGTAGAGTGCCGGGCGGCACTGGCCGCGAACCCCGATAACGCTTTGACCCACTACAACCTCGGCAACGCCCTGAACGGCAAAGGCGACCATGACGGCGCCATCGCCGAGTACCGCAAGGCGCTCGCTCTGAAGCCTGATGACGCTAACGCCCACTACAACCTCGGCAACGCCCTGAACGACAAAGGCGACTATGACGGCGCCATCGCCGAGTACCGGAAGGCACTCGCCCTGAAGCCCGACGACGCCATCGCCCACAACAGCCTCGGCAGTGCCCTGAACAGCAAAGGCGACCACGACCGCGCTATCGCTGAGTTCCAGAAGGCGCTCACCCTGAAGCCCGACGACGCGTACGCCCACGTCAACCTCTGCGCCGCCCTGAACGAGAAAGGAGACCACGATGGCGCCATCGCCGAGTGCCGGAAAGCGCTTACCCTGAACCCCGATTTCGCGGTGGCACACTACAACCTCGGCGTTACCCTGGACGACAAAGGCGACTACGATGGCGCCATCGCCGAGTACCGGAAGGCGGTGGCCCTGAAGCCCGACTACGCCTATGCCCACAATAACCTCTGCAACGCCTTTAACCACAAAGCCGATTACGACAAAGCTGATTACGACGGCGCTATTGCCGAGTGCCGGAAGGCGCTGGCTCTGAAGCCCGACGCCGCCCTCGCCCACGATAACTTCTGCGTTGCCTTGGATCACAAAGGCGACCACGACGGCGCTATCGCCGAGTGCCGAAAGGCGCTGGCTCTGAAGCCCGATTCCGCCGAGGCCCACAATGACCTCGGCAATGCATTAGACGACAAGGGCGATCCTGATGGGGCCATCGCCGAGTACTGGAAGGCGCTGGCTCTGAAACCCGATTTCGCGATGGCACACAACAACCTAGGCAATGCCCTGTACGACAAAGGCGACCACGACGGCGCTATCGCCGAGTACCGGAAGGCACTGGCCTTGAAACCCGATTTCGCGATGGCACTCAACAACCTCGGCAGTGCCCTCGACGACAAAGGCCACTACGACTCTGCCATCGCCGAATACCGAAAGACACTAGCCTTGCAGCCCGACTACGTCGACGCCCACACCGGCATCTGCAGTGCCCTGGACGACGAAGGCGACTACGACGCAGCTATCGCCGAGTGTCAGAAGGCGCTGGCCTTGAAGCCCGACGACGACGACGCCCATAACAACCTCTGCGCCGCACTAGGCGATAAAGGCGACTACGACGCAGCCATCGCCGAGTGCCAGAAGGCGATGGTGCTGAAACCCGACGATCCAGACAATCACTTAACCCTTGGCTGGACCCTGGACGAGAAGGGCGATTACCAAGACGCCATCGCCGAATACCAGAAGTCTTTGGCCCTGAAGCCCGAAAAGACTGACTACCACTTCACCCTCGGTCGGTTACTGTACGACAAAGGCGACTACCACGGTGCCATTGACGAGTACCAAAAGGCACTCGCCCTGAAGCCGGGTTTCGCAGAGGCCCACTACAGTCTCGGCCTGGCGTTGGCACGCACGGGCAAAAGGCAGGATGCTGCGCGGGAACTTCGGCGGGCACACCGCCTCAAACCCAAGTTGAAGCCGCCGCAGAACTGAACAGGCTGATTGCAAGTTGAGAACCTGTGGGATGAAACGAAATCCACGAGAAAAATCATCAACTCCGAACCTGGATTGGTGCCCTGAAGTCGTCACGTGTCTTTCCAATGCTTACACAGGGATCTTAGTTGTAGCCAAGCCCCCCAATGCGTTCATGGAATGCTCCAACAGACTTCAAGGTAGGATCGCGGGTGAATTGTTGGCCAGCGGGAAGCTATCCAGAAACGGGCTTCGCGGAGATGAACGGATGATCTCCCCGAAGCCGACTTCGGGACAAACGTCGCCGCAGTACGCGTAAAACGTAACTTCATGTTGGCCTGTTATTCGTCCATAATGGCCGACCGACCGATCCTGCCACAGTCTCGGTCATGTGGGAGGCCGTCGGAGCAAGTTTTGGACACAAGAGTTACACCCGTGTTCGTTCTATAAGCAGTAGGATTTGAAACGTGACGAAGCGGCACCAGATGCTATGCGCACAAGCTGGCAATCCGGAGCCTGGTAAGGCGTGGATGCACATCATTGTGCTCATCGCCTTAGGTTGTGTGGCCGCACCGGCGTCAGCACAAAATTGCACTGCCAGCAACCCGCAACTTGCCGTCACTGTTCTCCAAACGGTGTTAGCGGCCTGCTCGTCGCATGATGACCTCCAGGTAATGGAATCCAAGTATGGCTACGATGTAATTCTCGTGCAGGCGTCCGTTGCTGGGAATCTCGCCATCCCGGCTCTTCGCCACTTCGCCAGCCTGCCCAAGAATAACGAATGCACTTCCTCAACCTTTGATGCCGCAGCACGGACGGCCCTCGCGAAGCTCGGCGACGAAACCGCTTACGCGACGATTAAGACGCAATGGGCCCAACAACAGGCCGGGCCGTACCCGGCCAATATCGGTTTTATTGGCGATGATTGGGCTCTTCAGGCTCTGGTCCAGTTCTTGATTCAGCATGCGAATGATCCAAGAATGAAAGTACAGTTTGGACCGACCGACAGGCCTTACGACGGCCGCAACGGCATAATCGCACAAATCAGGGGAATCGCGCGGCGACACGTTCTCCCGGATCTTCCGGATGCCGACTATTCGCCTTCCGACATTGCTCAGTGGAAGACATGGCTTGAGAAATACAGGGGACAACATCTGAGCACTCCTGTCTTCGAAGGCGTTTCGGATCCTTACCTTCAGTGCCTCGCCAGAAGGGTCGAGTGGGGCCACCCCGATGCCATTCTCGATATCGCCACGTTCGGCGGACCCTCGGCGGAAGCAATTCTCAAGCAATTTCCCGCGCCAAAAGCCGGCGAGGTCATGGGAGCGAGAGACCTATTCCCGGACGTGCTTCGGAATGAGTCGGATGGACGTCCGCACACGGACTGGGAGATTCAGGGAAATCTTCAGGCCGCCTTACTGCGTTTCGGAGACCAGGGAACAGCGTTCCAAGTCGCAACCGAATTAAATTCATTCGCTCTTTATCCGGGCTACTTTCCGCTCGAAGCAATCCGGAAGCTCAGGTTCGCGGGGGGCAAGACCGCCGTTGGAGTTCTCATCGATAGCTTGGGAAGCTCGAATCGAGTGAGTCAGGATGCGCAGAAGAACTTTGACGCGTGCGTGGTGACCGTCACTGCCGCGAACCAACCATGGAAGCAGCCAAAGGAAGCCGCAGAGAAGGCCTGCGCCGGATCTTTTTCCTGGGCAGAGCGACGCACGAGTCTTATCCTAAGCGCCCTTGCAGAAATGGTGAAAGACCCACCTCTGCCTGCAAATGGGCCTCCGACCGCGGAGAACTCTCAAAAGTGGAAAGACTGGTGGGTGAAAAATCAAGACAAGGCCGTTTTCGTTATCCCGCCGCGTGCGTCCTACGATTGGCACTAACCTGGCCGGAGGACTCAACGGATCAGCGCGAAGCCCTGACACGGCCGGAGCGCATGACCTGGATTCAGAGTGGAGGTCGTCGAACCTTTTCCCACTAGATTACGAAGGGTTGCCCGTTACCCAGTAGCCCTCTTAGCCATCGGTGCCGTGTCCACACCTATAGTCTCACGAAGTATTCCGAGTCGTTCTCTCTAGCGGCGGACTTGGATCGCCGCCGACCGTGCTTACTGGCGTGGAGGGTTGATCCCCCGGTTACCAACGTGACTTCGAACTTGAGATCAGTGGTCCATGTCGCGCTGGCATTTAGGACAATGGCTGTTAGCCCCAGGCAAATATGACCACATTGCGGCAAGTCGCTGTCGTGTCGTTCCTTATCTGCCTGGCTGCGGGAATCGTCAAGGCAGACGATTTCCCCAAGCTCTTCTCCGTTCCGGAAGACAAGATTGAATTCCAGCTCTATCCGGAGCCCACGCTCGTCTTCGTGGGAGTCAATTCTTCGAAGCAACCGATTGAAGGAGACTTCTCCTTCGAAATTGTGGACGTCGTAGCGAAGAACCAGCACTACGAAGAGTCTGTGTTTGCGTTTTCGAAGGGCACACTTAAGGAACAACCGGGAGAAACCACTGAGAAGCTGCCATGGACAGTTAAGAGCCTGCCCTCGCCCGAGTTAGCCACACTAGCGGCCATGCGCTTGCGTTACAGTTTCACCCCCAAGCCCGGTAACGACTTCGCCCCCGTTCGTGGGGTTGTGCAACTCGGCAGAGTCTTTCGCAACCGGTTCAACCTGAGCATGATGAGCTCAGCGCATTCTGCGCCAGGAACCCCGTACCCGGTGCGCGTGCGGGTGGACGACCCTGCGACGGGAAGACCGCTTGCGAACATTCCGGTCGAACTCGAATTTGGGATCTCAGAATGCGCTCGTGACGCGGACGAGAAGACTGCGACGCGCACACTCACCACCGATTCTTCCGGATATGGAGTCGTCAGGTTTCACATCGACCGGGCGAGTACCTGTACCGAAGGAGAAGTCAGCGCGACCGCTACCCGAGGCGGGTTCTCGGATTCCGCCAGAACCGAGTTCAAGCTTCCCGACAGCCCCTCATTGCGGTTGAGCACGGATAAGCCGCTATACCAACCGGACCAGACGGTTCATTTGCGGTTGTTGGCGCTTGGGCCAAACAGACACGCGCTGGTCGGCGCCAAGCTGAAGCTGACGATCGGAAGCGACCAATCGCCGGAGCTACAGTTCGAGCGCGTGCTTACCACGTCGGACTTCGGGATTGCGGCCGCCGATTGGGAAATACCGCGGAAATTGGAGCTAGGAGAATATCGGATCAAAGCCGAGTTAAGCGACGCCAATGGCAGCAACGAAACCGAAGCCGTGGCTAACATTCGCATAGGCCGCTACGAGTTGCCAACCTTCACGGTCAAGGTAAAACCCGACCAAACGTACTACATAAGAGGTCAGAACGCGTCGATTGAGGTGAGTGGCGACTACTTGTTCGGCAAACCGGTCCAGCAGGCCAAGGTTCGAGTGGCACGCCAGGACAACGGGGAGTGGGACAGCAAAACAGGCCGTTGGACCGCCGATGAGTCCAGTCCTGTGCTGGGGGAGTTTGATCGGACGGGGAAGTTCGTCGCAGCGATCGATCTCCAGCCCGATGCGAAGTTTGGAGAAACCGACTATACGCGTTTCAAGGACGTCGACTTTTCAGCCTATGTCACCGACCTTTCGACTGGTCGAACGGAACAACGTCGGTTCAAGCTGCGTGTAACTGTGCAGCCCATTCATCTCTACGTTGCGGCGGCCACGTACGAGTCGAACGGTGAACCGCGAGATCTCTATATCACAAGCGCCTACGCTGACGGCATGCCCGCGCAGATCTCCGGCGGAGTGCGTCCCGCTGGCGGCGAAGTTGCGAAGCCTCTCGCGCAGTTCCGGACAAACGAATACGGACTCGCGCGTGTCCGGTTGCCGCACATTGCCGAAGCGTCTGTGATGGTTCGTGGTGGGAACTGCTACTACAGCGGCAGGCAAGAACGCGTGATTCCGTTGGCTATCGACGGCGAAGACGCGAATGGTTTGCGCGGCACGTTTGACGATGAGCTTCCTCTTCAAGCCGCACAGAACGAATTCATCGAAGTAACTGCCGATCGCACTCTCTATCGTCCCGAAGAACCAATTCGACTTTCGTTGCTCTCAAGTGCCAACGATGGAGAGTTCGTCGTCGACATTGTTACCCCAAAGGGAATGCTGGCGTCTCAGGTACTGCGCCTTCACGACCGGCGAGGAGAGCTGCTGATTCCCTATGATTCGCGGTTTCTGGGCGTCCTTACCGTTCAGGCGTATTCCCTCGAGACTCCCCACGCAGCGCTGCACGGCAGCACCCGGGTGATCTACGCCAGACCAGATGAGCTCAAGCTCTCGGTGCGCATGGCGCAGACAACGTTTCGGCCGGGCGAGACCATTAGTACGGACATCGACGTGCGAACACCGCAAGGTGACGGCATCGCAAGCGCTCTCGGCTTGGTGGTATTTGATCAGGCGGTTGCTGAAAGACTGCGTACGGATCAGGATTTTGGGAACTACGGATTCTCCGACGTCTATGATTTCGACTACTCGCGGTATGGATCGATCGCCGGCATGGGCCTGCGGGATCTTCTCGAGCTTGATCCGAAGCAGCCCTTCTCAAACAGTCTACAAACACTTGCGGAAGTCCTCCTATTAAGCAGCCCGTACGCCCTCAGGGACGAAGAACAAGGCGAGGAGGATGGCGGCTCGTATTCGGGATACTCCTTAGGATATGAGATTCACCAATGGATGCAGCAGCAACTTCAGCCTGCAAAGGAGTTGCTGGATAACTACAACAAGAGAAATTCAGTTTATCCGCCGGAACGCGAGTTTCTGGCGACTCTGAAATCCGGTGGCGTCGATTTTGAGTCATTACGAGACCCCTGGGACGTTCCCTACCGCGTGGCCTACTCCACGCAACCGCGCGACACTGTAATTACCATCTACAGCAACGGTCCTGACAAGCTGCCGAATACTGCGGACGATATAGAAGTCACCACTTTCAGCTGGTCGTACTTCCATCCGATTGCGAACAAAATCCGTCAGGCAACGATTGATTATTTCGAGCGCACCAGCAATTACATTCGCGACTATCCGACTCTTCGCGACGAAATAAAGCGCGAGGGCGTCGACCTCGATACTCTGCAGGATCCGTGGGGTCATCCGTATCAATTCAAGTTCGACATTGCCGGACCATCTTACGTCATTAACGTGGTGAGCGGCGGCCCGGATGGCCTGATTACTGGAGATAGCTGCCACGACATCCCGGAATCATTCTCCTTCACACACTATTTTCAGCGCGAGGATGCCGCTCTTGTCCGGGCGCTGGCAGAACATTATGCGAAGACCGGGATCTTTCCGAAGAATGAAGAGGAATTGAAGCCTGTCTTGGCAGCCGCAGGCCTGACAAAGGAACAATCGCTCGATCCCTGGGGTCATCCATATCTGTTCAAATTCGATCAACGCTCACAGTATGGCGACCGAGCGGACATCGATTCATTTGCCGTATATCCAAATCAGCCAGTAGTACGAACGCGGGTCACACCCGTGACCCAGCAGGTTGCCTACATCAGCGTGCAGAGCGCGGGTCCGCCAAAGCAACAGTATCCCTTTGAAGTAAGCAGTTTCAGCCGCGTCTTGTCGGAACAGAGCAGCAAGGATGCTGCACCCGTGCCGACTGCCGCGAACGCGCCGCTCGGTGCGGGTGCAGGAACGATTTCAGGGACGGTGACCGATCCGAGTGGCGCCGTGATTCCAAACGCGACCGTCGTTGCAACCGCAGAGGACAACAAGAAGTACAAAGCGACTACGAACATGCAGGGTAGCTACACGCTCGCGAACTTAGCGGCTGGGTTCTATGAAGTGAGCGTTACCGCCAATGCCTTCCTGGAAAGTCTGATTCTAAAGGTTCCGACCCGGCCCGGTGAAGTCACGAAATTAGACGCCGCTTTGCGATTGGCAGAATCGAGCCAGACCGTGACGGCGTTTGCCGCGCTGGGGACGTTGGAAACTAGCACAGAAACCGTACTAGGCGTTGAAAAACGGCCCAGGCACTCGGCGGGACCCGAAATACCGCTATTCACTCCGCGCGTCCGTAAAAATTTCACCGAAACCCTGCTCTGGCGCCCGGAAGTAATCACTGACCAACATGGTCACGCCCATGTCAGTTTTCCAATGGCCGACAGCATCACAACGTGGAACATGTCCGTGGTGGCTTCGAGCCAGGACGGCCAAATCGGCATTGCGGATAGGCAATTGCGAAGCTTCCAGCCATTTTTCATTGAGCACGATCCACTGAGGACGTTGACCGAGGGCGACCGCATCAGTCTTCCCGTCGTTCTGCGAAACTATACGGACAAGATTCTGAGGCTCCAGGCGGAGATCAGCCCGGAGCCGTGGTCGTCCCTACTATCTCAACCGAAGCAGCAGGTAAGTGTGCCGGCGAACGGAAACGCGAGTGTTGTGTTCGCGTTCCGCGCCGACGCCAGCACCAGAAATGGTAAACAGCGCTTCTCGGCGCGCGATCGTGCTACAGGCGATGCTGTCGAACACGAAATCTCCGTACACCCGGACGGCCAGCAGATCACATTCACCGCAGCGAAGATTCTCGCGGGAAACGATAATACCTTGAACGTAGCTTTTCCTGCCACCGCGATACCCGGCTCGTCCGACATCGAATTAATGCTCTATCCGAGCCTGGTTGCGCATGTCTTGGAGGCGATGCAGGGGATAGGAATGCGGCCTGTAGGCTGCGCCGAGCAGATTACGTCCACCGCGTATGTGAATTTGCTAGGCCTGCAATTGCTGAAGAAGCAAGGAACCATTGATGGCAGTACGCAAGCAGACCTGGTGGCACAAGCTAAGCAGTCAGTTCAGAGCGGGTACGAGCAACTCGTAAGTTCGCAGCGTGAAGACGGTGGATTCGGGTACTGGGAAACCGGCTCTGCGGATGTGGCGCTAACCGCCTACGTTCTGCGTTTTCTCAACGCGGCCAAGGATTACGTCGAGGTCGATCCGGCGGCAGCCCGTAAAGCGCAGCACTTCCTCCTCGCGAAACAGCAAAACAACGGATCATGGACGAGATGGGATTGGTCGAAAGAGCGCGAAGTGGAGGACGCACAAATCACCTCGGAGGTGACGCGTTCACTGGCTGTGACTTTACCCGATCCAAAGCGGGTCGAGCGCAAGGCAATCGAAACGTCGCTCAAAACGGCAATGAACTATCTGGACCTTCAAGCTTGGCGCGACGCCTACATGATCGGGAATTATGCGATTGCCGCTAGTGCCATGAACGATACGCAACGGAGGGCGCAGGCTCGTGCCAGTCTGGCGGAATTAGCGCATCCGGAGGGCAGTTCCACTTACTGGAACTTGGAGACGAATACCTCACCTTTCTACGGCTGGGGAAATGCGGGCCGACTTGAGACAACTGCGCTCGCGGTTGAGGCGCTCGCAGCCTTGTCAGACCAAAATCAGGATACCAACGAGCAAGTGAGTCGAGGGGTTCAATACTTGCTCTCCCACAAGGATCCATATCGGGTCTGGTATTCAACTCATGCCACGCTAGCGGCTGTCGAAGCTTTAGCGACGGCCATTCCAGTGGGAAATGACAAGGGAGAGAGTTCGAAGGCCATACTCACAGTGAACAGCCAGGAAGCCACATCTGTGGATCTGCCGGCGGCCAGAGACGTGGTCGGCGCGATCGCGGTCGATCTGACTGAGTTTCTTCGTGCGGGGACGAACACGGTGCAAGTTCTTCGACCGGGGAACGGTGCTCCCCTGGACGCGCAGGCCATCAGCTCTTATTACGTTCCATGGAACTATTCTTCCGCGGTTCTCGGCGAGAATGTGCTGAGGGGCGAAACGCGGGCATTACGTTTGAACGTGCGTTACGGTCAAACTGCGCCAAAGATCGATGAGCCGGTGCGTTGCGAAGTGCAGGTTGAGAGAATCGGTTTCGTGGGCTACGGAATGATGGTTGCGGAAATCGGCCTGCCGCCCGGAAGTGAAGTTGACCGGCAATCGTTGCAAGATTCGGGCCAACAATATGAGGTCCGTCCTGATCGAGTTGTTTTCTATGTCTGGCCATCGGCGCGAGGAACGAAATTTAGCTTCAGTTTCAAGACGCGTTATCGAATGAACGCCAATACGCCGCCGTCAATCCTATATGACTACTACAACCCAGAAGCCATTGCGACGGTGGCGCCAGTCCGATTCGCAGTCCAATGAAGATGATGCGAATACAAGTGCAAGGACTGCCTTGCGAGGCTCCGGTATGCGTGTTCCCTTCCGAGGCAAATGGCAGTGGAGCAAGTGGAGCACAACCAATTGGAGCGAAGCCGGGCATTGCCAAGTTCCTGCGGGGGTCTCCGCGGCAGTGCTCAGCCCCAATAGCCAAGTGATGGGGTGTGCGCTTGCGGACGGATCGGTACGATTCTATGCTGCCGAAACCGGGGCAGTTGAAACTTGTTCTCGTCAGTAGGGCGGATGCAGACAGCGGTCTTGTGATTGCCCCAGACGGCAGATATGACTTCGGAATTCCCAGTGACTCCTCACTGGCAGTCTATCGTGTGGAACGAAGGACGATGGGGGTCGACAACCTTCCTGGCAACCACCGCGTGCCAGGGCTTTTCGCTGAGTTTTTGAAGCAGAATTCTGAAGTGCAAGCCGAAACTCCCTCTTAGGAAACCCGGCCAGAAGTAACCAGTAGTAAAAGGTGTCGTTCAATCAGCGCAAAGTTCCGTCGCTAATGCCTGTGTGGTCGGCAGCCCCGGAAACTATCCAGACGGGCAGGCGGGAAATAACGTCTGGCATGCGCCCCGAGGACGTGGAACAAAGCTGTTTAATCGGTGCTTGCGAGCGTTTACTTTCCTGCCTGACCGACAGAACCCGACAAGATATGTTGGCGATAGCGTCCTTTATCATTCGCTGTCATGGGTTGGCAAGCCAAGCAAGACATGTTGGGCATTTGTCCGCAATGGCGACTATTCGCCCAAGTGGATTGCCACCGCGAAATGCTCCCAGTGGCATTCCTAGACCCTGGGCGTTAGCGTTACTTATCTGGAACCATGGCCGGGATTGCTTCCGTCCGACTACCGCATTCCGTCCACCAGAAACAAATCCGACAACTCCCTGGAGAACGAAAAGGCATATGTCTTGCCGTCCGCTGTCACGCGCGCATTCACGATGGTCGTCACTCCGGCAACATCGCTCGGAGCCAAGGTCGTGATCAGTTTCCGCTTCCCGGTCGCAAGCTCAAGCTGGTAAAGAGGCGCTGAAGTTTTGTCGTCGTGATAGACATAGATCGATCGTCCGTCGGCGGCCCAGGCAATCCAGATGTCCTCCGGTAACCAGCCCGGAATCAGCCGCGGTTCTCCGCCCGCTATGGGATACAGCCCGCCGCGCTCGCTGAGGTCGCGGGAAAAAAATATTCGGCCATCCGGCGAAATGTAGTGGCCTTCAAAGTGGTTCCGCTTGACGGAAATCGCGGGGGTCACGCCGCGCGGGGCACCGCCTGGAATGTCCTGGATATACATCTTCCAGCCGTGACCGTCGTCACCGGCGTAATAAATTGCTTTTCCATCCGGCATGAAACCCTGCGAAGTAGTTTCCTGCATTCCCGTGACGTTGACTTTCTCGATTTCCCCCACGCCTGTGGGCAACAGAACAAAACCCACCAAGTTCACGGTCGTGGCGTTAAGCGCCAGGACCTGCCTGGCGTCAGGAGAGAGAATTGGCTCGCCGTACTGTCCGAGTTTTATCGCGGGAGATGCGTCCGTTTTTCGCAGGAAAGCCAGGCCTGAAGCGCCCGCCGCCGAACCCCAGTCGTCAAACGAAATCCAGCTACCATCCGCCGAAATGTCCCTCAAAGTGGCATAGTCGAGCCAACTGAGGTCTCGTTCTTTCTTGTCGGCCCGTCCACGGAATTGCAATCCACTTCTCCACGATTCTTTCGAAAGCAGCACTCGCCCGTCTGGCGACACATCGTGAAGCCGGAGAATGCCCGGCAGGCGAAGAACGACACGTTGCTTTCCATTGAGTCCAAGACCAACCACTTCGTTGGCCCAGCCCTCTGTCCGGGTGGCACCAGCCCAAACCTCGTCACCGGAAGGAGCCCATGCCACGCCCTCCAGACTGACGAACGTCATCGAGCGGAGCAGTCGCTTTCCGTTGCGATCGACAGCGACGACCCACCCTGCATCGCCATCGACCGAACTAAATTCCCCGAACGCCACCGCCTTGCTGTGCGGAGCAATTCGCACATATGCCAGGGGTTGGGTACTCTCGTAGAGCATTTTCCCAGCGGGGAACTCCACGCGGTACTTTCCTGCGACCTGCAGGATGAGCGCCATCTCGCTACCGTCAGCGCTCCAATCGGCGGCCAGCACAGCGTCGGCAACCTCCCGCGGCGTGCCGCCTGCAGGGGGCACCAGCCCCAATGTTCCCTGGCAAAGCCCGATATAGCGGTCCTTGCAGCCCATCGAAATCGCCAACTGCGAGGCAGACACCGCGAACAACGTGGAGTTGACGAGATTCAATGGGCGCGATTCGGGAGTGTCGGGCTGCGTGGAATAGAGCTGAACCGGCTCGCCGTTCCAGCTGGCGCTGTAATAGATCGAGCGACTGTCCGGCGCAAAGCGTGCGGCATACACCAATCCGCGCTCAAACGTGAGCTGATGATACGTCGGTGGAGGAATCGAACGGCTGCGTGCTCCCAGCATCCAGCTTCCCGCAGCCAGAAGCACGAGCAAAAGCGCTTCGGCGGCAAGCATCATCATCCGCTTGCCCGACGTTTTCTTTTCGGCCGCTGCAACCGCAGCGCCAGCACTGACGCTGGTTGCGCCAGTGGAAGAAGCTCCCGTCAGGCCTTCCAGATTGAAGGCCAAATCCCGCGCCGATTGAAAGCGTTGCGGGGGCTTTTTCTCGAGGCATCGCCGGATAATGCGCTCCAAGGCGGGCAAAATGGTTTTCCCGGTAAGGCTCAACTCCGGCGGATCCTCTTTCAGAATCGCGGTCATCGTCTCGGCCGAGGTATCGCGCCGGAAAGCGCGCTGTCCGGACAGCATTTCGTACAAAATCGACCCCAGCTCAAAAATGTCGGAACGGGCATCGACGGGCTCACCCCTCACCTGCTCCGGAGACATGTATCCCGCCGTGCCGAGCACAATGCCGGTTGAGGTGGGCCCAGCATCCATGGTCGCGCCCTCGTCCGAAGACACCTCCGGCCGCACCAGCTTCGCTATTCCAAAATCGAGAATCTTTACCCGCCCATCGCGGGTGACGAAAACATTTTCCGGCTTCAGATCGCGATGAACGATCCCTTTGTCGTGCGCCGCCGCCAAGCCCTGAGCGATTTGAATGCCGTAGTCGACCACTCGCCGCACCGGCAACGCCGAATCGCGCAATTCCATCCGCAGGGTTTGACCCTCCAGGCACTCGGAGACTAGATAAGGCGCGCCCTCATAGGTGCCGATGTCATGAATAGAAAGAATGTTGGGGTGGTTCAGGGCCGCAATCACCCGCGCCTCGGTTTCAAATCGCTGCAGCCGTTCGGCGTCTCTCGCCAGCTTTTCCGGCAAGACCTTGACGGCAACATCCCGTCCCAGCCGCGTATCTTTGGCACGGTAGACTTCGCCCATGCCGCCTGCGCCGAGCGGCGCTTGAATTTCATAAGGGCCGAGTTTTGTGCCAGGGGCGAGAGGCATTCGTGCGGGCATTATAGCGCTCTCCCAACAAGCGAGATCGAACCCACGCATTCTGGGCGACGGGTTGGCTGAACGGAAGCGATCTGAATTTGCCCTATCGGGTGGCTACTGGAAAGTCGGCGAGTGGTTACGGGGCGGGATTTCGACTGTCGCCCACGTGCTCACTCATCCGCTATGGTCTCGTCTTCCCGGGGGTTGCCTCTTCGGGATAGTGCATGATAAAGGACAATGATCGATTTCAAATTTCTCTCGCAAATAAGGCGCCTTAAGCACTCCAGGCTGCCGCGTGATAACCCCGTTTATCCTTCAAAATGCGAACCGTGCAGAGCACGCAATAGCGAAACGCGCCATAACCTCTTTTATGGAACATAATCTGCCAGTCCTAAATCGTTTCCACTCGTTAACCGTCCGGCCACGCTAGAAGCATCCGTCGAGAAACGTCGCCGCTTCATTCGATATGCCGACGATCTTGTTCGTTGCCTGGCGGTAGAATTTGAAATTGAGCTCGGTTTCCGGCTGGCTGTCATTCCAGTCGGTAAATTGTTTTAGTTTGCTGCGCCCCAGTGGCCGCTTCGCGAGCGCGGTTCGTTTGACGGCGATGCTAACGCGAGGCGTTTGCCGGGCGACACCGCGTTTCTTCGCGACTGCTTCGGCAGAAGTCACCACGCCACGCGCTAAGAGGCCTTGCCCGCCCTCGTTCTCGCTTGCGAACACGAACACCGTGTCACCTTTGGCGATGTGCTTGCCGCCATACATCGTCTTCTGCCGAGCAAACACGAATGTTCTCGCGCGGAGATCGCCGACCTCGCTTTTAATCGCGAATGCCATGCTTGTTGAGGACGGGTTTGGATTTAAACGCGATAATGTATTTTATAGCATTTGCGTCCAAATTCGGCGTTTGACAATATTCCCACATTGAAAACGTTGGGCATAGCCTGAGTCTGAACCTGGACACGCGTCTGCGATTCGGCCCCGGTCGAAGTAAGTGCTTCTCGCCATTT